>URKM01000021.1 GCA_900548365.1 uncultured Collinsella sp.
AAGAGGTCGAGGCCCGCAACCAGACCGACTCCCTGTGCTACTCCACCGAGCAGACGCTGAACGAGCTGGGCGACAAGGTCTCCGGTGACCTCAAGTCCAAGGCCGAGACGGCCATCGCCGACGCTAAGAAGGCGCTCGAGGGCTCCGATGTGGACGCGATCAAGTCCGCTGGCGAGAACCTGCAGTCCGTTGCCTACGAGCTCGCCCAGATGGTGTACGCCGACGCGCAGCAGGCCGCTGGCACCGATGGCTCCTCCTCCGATGACGACGTGGTCGACGCCGACTACGAGGTCGTCGACGACGAGTCCAACAACTAACGATGTTCCCGCGTAAGGAGAAGGACGTGAAGATCCCCGTGGAGTCGGCAGAAGAGGTCGAGACGAACGACGTCGAGACCGCGGAGGCCGCAGAAGAGACCGTAGCGTCTGAAGAGGTCGAGGAGGGCGCCGAGCCCCAGCAGGATGCTCCGGCCATGACTGAGGAGGAAATGGTCGAAGCGGCGATCCGCGCTGGCGAGGAGGCGGCCGAGAGCGACTTCAAGTTCAAGTACGAGCAGGCTGCTAAGGAGCTCGAGGCGCTGCGCCACGAGCTCGCCGAGGCGGCGGAGGCCAAGGAGGCGGCCGAAGGCAAGGCCAAGGACGCCGTCGAGCGCCATGCCCGCCTGCAGGCGGACTGGGAGAACTACCGCCGCCGCACCGCCCGCGAGCGCAACGAGGAGCGCGAGCGCGCGACCGAGAAGCTCATCATGGCCCTGCTTCCCTCGATCGACGACATGGAGCGCGCGCTGGCGCACGCCCGCACGCAGGAGCTCTCCGAGAGCTTCGGCCAGTTCGTCGACGGCGTGGACGCGGTGCGCGTGAAGATCATGGGCGTGCTCGAGCACGAGGGCGCCGAGGTCATCGACCCGGCGGGCGAGGCGTTCGACCCCAACATCCACCAGGCGGTGGGTCGCGTGGAGGACGCCGAGCAGTACGACGAGACCGTGAACGACGTGTACCAAAAGGGCTACCGCATGGGCGGCAAGGTCTTGCGACCGGCGATGGTCACGGTGACGTACGGCGGAGCCAAGCGGCCCGCGCCGGAGCCCGAAGCCGAGGATGCCGACGAGGCGTCTGAGGAGTAGCAGCAGATATGCATCGGGGCGCGTCGGATGCCGGCGCGCCCTTGAGCCATTAAGAGCGTCGACGGGGCGGGCGCGTCCCGAGACGGAAGAGGCCGCCCGGCGTGCCGTCGCGGCGAGCGCGGCGGGCCGCATCGGGTGTGCGGCCCCCATGCGGTCGCTTGCGGCGCATCGGGGACGAGGCCTTTCGTTTCGAGTGCATCGCCCGGCTTGGAGACGAATCACAGGAAGGGAGGCAGACGATGCCACAGGGTAAGACTTTCTACGACGTCCTCGGCGTATCACGCGACGCCTCCGACAAAGAGATCAAGACGGCGTTTCGCAAGCTGGCCCAGAAACATCATCCGGATGCGGGCGGCGACGAGGCGAAGTTCAAGGAGCTCAGCGAAGCATACGAGACCCTGTCGGACCCGAAGAAGCGCAAGGAGTACGACCAGATGCTCATGTTCGGCGGTATGCCGGGCGCGGGCGGATCGGGCGGCTACGCGTATTCCGGCGGGGCCGGGGGAGCCGGTTGGGGAGACATCTTCGACAGCATCTTCCGCGGCGAGGGAGCGTTCGGCACCGATTGGGGCCAGGGCTTCGCAGGCGCGGCGGGAGCGTCGGGCGCTCGCGCCCGCAGCCGCAAGGGCAGCGACCTGTCGCTTACGGTGGACGTGTCGGCCGAGGATGCGTTTCGCGGAACCACCCACAAGGTGACCTATCGCATTCCGTCGACGGGCGAGCAGCAGACCATCACCGTTTCGGTGCCCGCGGGCGCGGTGGACGGCGGCAAGCTGCGCTACAAGCGTCGCGGCGAGTACGGAACGGGCGGCGGCGAGCGCGGCGACCTGGTGGTCACCACGCATGTCGAGGAGCATCCGCTCTTCAAGCGCAAGGGCGCCGACGTCACCATGGAGCTGCCCATCTCGATGTACGAGGCCGCCCTGGGGTGCCAGGTCGACGTTCCCACGCCGGGTGGCGCGACGGTGCGCCTCAAGGTTCCGGCGGGTACGCAGAGCGGCAAGACGTTCCGATTCAAGGAGATGGGCGCGCCCGATGTGAAGCATCGCGGCAAGACCGGCGCGCTGCTGGTCAAGGTCGCCGTGCAGGTTCCGATGCGCTTGACCGACGAGGAACGCGAGAAGCTGCAGGAGCTTCGCGAGGCCGACGCACGCGATTATCGCGGGAAGGTCGATCGCTATCGCGCGACGTACTAGCGCGCGACGGGGCGGAGCGGAACGCGCCGACGCGGGGCGCGATGAAGATCGTATTGCATGCGCATGCAGGGGAAGGGTGAACGAGAATGTCCCAGGAAGGACGCGATAAGCCGCTGTACATGATCAGTGTGGCAGCCGAGCTGACGGGCATGCACCCGCAGACGCTGCGCGTGTACGAATCCAAGGGCCTGGTGAATCCCAAGCGGTCGGGCGGCAACACGCGCCTGTACTCGCAAAGCGACATCGAGCGCCTGGAGCTCATCAACCAGCTCACCGACGAGGGCATCAACCTCGCCGGCGTGGTGCGCATCCTGGATATGAAGGAGCGTGCCGAGGAGCGCGAGCGCGAGAACGAGAAGCTGCGCGAGCAGCTGCGCCGCGCCCAGGATGAGCTGCATGAGCTCAAGATGCAGAAGCGCATCACCGCGCTGGCGCCGCGTGACGGCAGCGCGAACCCCGAGCAGGTGCTGCGCGGCCTTTTGGGCGGCGGCGGCCTGTAGGCGAGGGCGGCCGGGAAGGCCGGCGGCAATGATATCTAAACGAAAAGGGCGCTTCGGCGCCCTTTTTGCTGCCGTTCGGGTCGCGCAGGACTCCCTTGGGCCCGCAGGGGCGCTCACTTGGGTATCCTGAACGGCAAGACGCCTCAAATTGGGGACAGGCACTAATTTGAGGCGCGGCGCGAGCGGCGATGCGCGGCGGCAAGGAGGTGCGCCATGGAGCTTGTTATCCTGCTCTACCTCGTAGTATTCCTGGTATTTCTGGTGGTTGCATACTATCTGGTGAAGACGGCGGTGAAGAACGGCGTGAAGGAGGCCTTGCGCGATCACGATGCGCAGCGCGCTGGACACGATGGTTAAACCTGTCGTACTTCGACATGAGCCTCGCGACGCCCGAGTCGTTCGATTCGACGTGGAATCTGCGGTGAGCGAGGACGCGCGCGAGACGGGCGCTTCGGCTTCAGAGCCGGGCGCCCGTTTCCATGGTTGCGCGCGCTCCGGCGAGGATAACCTTTGTTATAAGGACGCTTAATAAATCTTATATATGGAGACTTAGATTTAGGTATAAGAAGGCCGAGTCACGGCAACAATACACCTCGACAGAGCAACGTGCCGCCCCGTAGGGCGGCCGAGGAGAGGTGATACGCATGAGAATCGACAAGTTGGCGATGACATCTAAGGAAGCGCTGCAGAACGCGATCGGCATAGCCGGAGACGCGAGCGCCGGCGCGGTGGAGCCCATCCATCTGCTGGCGGCGCTGCTCACGGGCGGAGAGCGGAACATCTCCGTGATCATCGAGCGCATTGGCGCCGACCCCAAGCAGCTGGCGCGCGCGACGCAGGAGGCCGTGGACAACGCCCCCAAGGTGAGCGGCGAGGCCCAGATCGGCCTGTCGAATGACCTGTCGCGCGTCCTAACCCGCGCGGAGAAGTTCGCCTCCAAGATGGAGGACAACTTCGTGGTGACCGAGCACCTGCTCATGGCGCTCGCCGAGGACCGCGGCCAGGCAGGGCAGATTCTCTCCCAAGCCGGCGTCACGCGCGCCCGCATCGAGGAGGTCTACACCGAGCTGCGCGGCGACGACCGCGTGACTAGCGAGGACGACAAGCTGCAGTTCGAGGCGCTCGAGCAGTACGGACGCAACGTCTGCGACCTCGCGCGCGCCGGCAAGCTGGACCCGGTCATCGGGCGCACCGAGGAGATCCGCCGCACCATCCAGGTGCTCAGCCGCCGCACGAAGAACAACCCCGTGCTCATCGGCGAGCCGGGCGTTGGCAAGACCGCCATCGTGGAGGGCATCGCCCAGCGCATCGTCGCCGGCGACGTGCCCAGCACCCTGCGCGACCGCGACATCATCGAGCTCGACATGAGCGCGCTGGTGGCGGGCGCCAAGTATCGCGGCGAGTTCGAGGATCGCTTGAAGGCAGTGCTCAGGGAGGTGCAGAAGTCCGAGGGCCGCGTCATCCTGTTCATCGACGAGCTCCATACCATCGTGGGCGCGGGCGCGACCGAGGGCTCGATGGACGCCGGCAACATCTTGAAGCCGGCGCTCGCCCGTGGCGACCTGCATGCCATCGGCGCCACCACGCTGGACGAGTACCGCAAGTACATCGAGAAGGACGCGGCGCTGGCCCGTCGCTTCCAGCAGGTGCTGGTGAGCGAGCCCACCGTGGAGGACACCATCTCCATCCTGCGCGGCCTGAAGGAGAAGTACGAGATCTTCCACGGCGTGCACATCACGGATAGCGCGCTGGTGGCGGCGGCGGACCTTTCGGACCGCTACATCGCCGACCGTTTCCTGCCCGACAAGGCCATCGACCTGGTGGACGAGGCGGCGAGCCGCCTGCGTATGGAGCTCGACTCCATGCCGGTGGAGATCGACGCCGTCACCCGCCAGCTCACCCAGATGCAGATCGAGGAGCAGGCGCTCATGAAGGAGTCCGACGAGGCCTCGAAGGAGCGCCTGGAGGCGCTTCGCCAGGAGATCGCGACGATGCAGGAGCAGCTCAACGTCCAGAAGGCCGGCTGGCTCAACCAGAAGAACGCCATCGACCACATCCAGGAGCTCAAGAGCCGCATCGACGACGCAAAGGGCGAGCTGGAGCGCGCGACGCGCGACGGCAACTTCGAGCGCGCCGGCGAGCTGCGCTATTCGGTGATCCCCTCGCTCGAGGCGGAGCGGGCGCAGGCGGAGGCGGCGCTGGAGGAGCAGAAGGCGTCCGGCGAGGGCTTGAACGAGCAGGTGACGTCCGATGAGATCGCCGAGGTCGTGTCCGCGTGGACCGGCGTGCCGGTGTCCAAGATGATGCAGGGCGAGCTGGACAAGCTCAAGACGCTCGAGGACGAGCTGCACCGCCGCGTCATCGGCCAGGATGAGGCCGTGCGCGCCGTGGCCGCCGCCGTGCGCCGCAGCCGCGCGGGCCTGGCGGACCCCGACCGTCCCATCGGCAGCTTCTTCTTCCTGGGCCCCACCGGCGTGGGTAAGACCGAGCTTGCCAAGGCGCTGGCCGAGTGCCTGTTCGACGACGAGCGCGCGCTGGTGCGCATCGACATGTCCGAGTACATGGAGAAGTTCAGCGTGCAGCGCCTTATCGGCGCCCCTCCGGGATACGTGGGCTACGACGAGGGCGGCCAGCTCACCGAGGCGGTGCGCCGCAGGCCCTACAGCGTGATCCTGCTCGATGAGATGGAGAAGGCGCACCCGGACGTCTTCAACGTGCTGCTGCAGGTGCTCGACGACGGTCGCCTCACCGACGGCCAGGGCCGCCAGGTGAGCTTCAAGAACACGATCGTCATCATGACGAGCAACGTGGGCTCGAGCGCTATCGCCGAGTACGCGGGTCGCGACGAGCAGGAGATGCGCCGCCAGGTGGACGAGGCGATGAGCCATACGTTCAGGCCCGAGTTCCTGAACCGTATCGACGACATCGTGGTGTTCCACCCGCTGGGCATGGAGCAGATCGAGCAGATCGTCGACATCCAGCTGGCCGACGTGCGTCGCCGCATGGCGAAGGAGCGCATGACGCTGGCCATCACGCCGGCTGCCAAGCAGATGCTGGCGGTAGGCGGCCTGGACCCGGTGTTCGGCGCCCGTCCGCTCAAGCGCCTCATCCAGCGCGAGGTGGTCGACGCGATCGCGCGCGCGATCATCGACGGCCGCGTGCGCGAGGGCGACGAGGTCACGGTGGACGTGGACGCGCAGAACAACTTCGTGGTCGCCGACGTCGAGGATGTGACGTACGAGGCGTAGGCCACGCCGGCGCACGGCTAATTGGCGAGTGGCCGTAGTTCGGTGTTTTCATGGGTTGAACGGCGTGGAGTCTCATGTGGCTCCACGCCGTTTCGCTGTGTATCGATGCTTGTTGCCGTGAAAGAATCTGTGTTGCAAGGTCCTTCTGTATGCGAATCGACCGCTGGAAGAAGCTCAGGACGTTCGGAGGAGCTCGAGGGAGGACGCCCATAGCCGCAGCCGCTCGTCGAAATTCTCGAGTGTGTCCAACTTGAATTCCTTTAAATCACCAGTGTTGATTCGATATAAGGAAGGATAGTACTCAAAGGAAGGGATTAATTGTTTAATCTTAGTCCGAGCTGCTTCCTTGTTGGCCGATTCGACATATAGGACGTATTTGTCCGGTAGCGAATTCCAACAAGGCGATTCAGCCTCCTCTTCTTTGAGCATGTTGCAAGCTGGGCAGTTCTCCAGCTCGATTTGGAGAAAGAATGTTTGGCCCGAACGTAGCATCTCTTCCAGGTTGTCCGTATTTATCGAGGTGATTGGAGCGGGTTGCCCTGGAGGGGGCGCTTGGTGGGCGAGGATCCAGTTAACGGCAATCAGCGAACCTGCTACGCAGCAGATGAGTACTACGGGAAAGCTCCTCATGTTTCCTGGATCCCCTTACGCGCCGAGCGGCATATAGCCTACTGTGGCAAGAACGACGCCTAATGCGATGTAGCATCCTATTGCGGCAAGAAGGTAGATGAGAAGCCGCTTGGGGAGGGGCACATTCTGAGCGTCTTGAGATCCATGGAGGATCACGATGCTTTCAATGGAGCAGAAGGCAATAAGCAGTGCGATGGGAATAAAGTTGTCGAATGCAACGCATACGGGACCCAGCGCCATTGCGATTGCGTAGCGAATGAAAAAGAGGAGGATATTGCCCGCGTAAGCCTCATGTGCACCAGACCACCCCGCGGCCGAGCAGATGAGTGCTCGATAGAATGACGCGTTGTTTTGAGGCTGATGAGTGCTCATGGTATGCCCTTTCATACAGAGAGATGGCGAGGTCGGTGATTGGTGTATTCTGATGCTATGCGGACATGCAGCGATGATATTCGCCCGAGTGAGGAGGGTACACGCTGCAGGGGAATGTGTAGGTCGAGACATAGGACTTGCCGAGTAGGTTATTGGCGGCGCGTTGTATTAGGTAGTGGGCGCCTGCGTTGATAATCTCCTCGATTATCCAGTCCCTAACGTAGGGACCAACTTTTCGGACAAGTGCTTTGATATATCCAATTAGGTTTTTCCCAACTTTGACGGCGACGGTCATAATCTGGGTAGCCCCAACGCGAGCTTTCGATAACGAAATGCAGTCGGCTTCCGCAAGCTCATACGTTCGATACGTTCCCGCCAAGCAGCACTCGCCGTTTGGGCCGAGAGTATAGCGGCTCCAACCAATATCAGATTCGTCAACGGCTTGGATATAGGCTTCGGGCGACGATAGATCGAATTCCATGCTTCGCGTGCTTTCTCGCGAAGGATTGGCGCGCGCTTGCTTGGGAAGGGCTGCGAGGGTGCATACCCCAAGGGCTGAAGCGAGGATGTGCCTGCGCGAAATAGGGGCGGATGACGATTTGTTCATGACTACTCCTAATCCGAGATGGGTCCGAATAGTTGGTGGGTGCTTTTCGGGCGCTACCAGCTGTACATCTTGACGTCGGAAGAGGTGACCGGGACCAGGTCGGGGTACATCTTGCGGAAGACGAAGCGGTAGTTTCCTGGTCTTGGCATGCGCCACGTGCGCTTGAGAAAGCCCTGATATGGGAATACGCGGGTTCCAAGGCACGCTCCCGATGCGTCGCAGCAGGTGACTTCAAACGATCCATGCCGGTCTGCCGAGCATGTCATTTCGATTCCGATATTGCTGCCATCAAAATATCTCAATGGGGTTGTGACTGCCTTCGAAACGAGATGCAACGACCCTCCATACCAGCTGTACGGTGTTGGTTCTGCGATACCGAGGGCGGGTTTGGCGAGGCAGCCCATGCAGGTTGCCGCAATAACCAAAAGAGCTTGTCTGCGATCCATGATTGACACCTCCCTTCATCCTAGAGCGTGCCTTGGATGATGCCTTGCGCTTGAGAAGCTGTCTGCCATCAGGGATTATGGATTTGATTTAAGCTTTGTAGTCAGCCCTTTTACCTCGATAAATGTTCGAATCAATGAGTTCGCGCAGCTGGGATTTGCTGTGGATGCCGAGTTGCTTATATCCCTCGAAGCGAATCGAGTTAATCGTTCCTATTGAATATGAGAGCTCGCTAGCGATTTGAGATGAGCTCATGTTTTGGTAGATCAACGACAGCACGTTGCATTGGCTAGGGGTAAGGCCTTGCGAAGAGAGGTACGCGATTACAAGGTTGCTGTTTGTGGATTGATCGCCTTCGGACCTCTTGCTGGCTTGGAAGTCGAACACAAGGAGGAGGACGAAGGAAACCCCGCCAATAAGGTAGAGGGTGAGCAGGAATACTGTATAGAAGCTTAAGGTTTGAGCGAAATCGATGGGGGATGCTCCTGCATACAGACCGGATAGTTGGGCAATCACTTTATTCAAAGATGATATGGCGTTGCCGGCAAAAATACCGAGGGGGAGCCAAATTATTAGTGCGGGCAGGAGATGCTTCTCCAAGGAGGTTGAAGCAGAGGTGGTGACCATAATAAAAAGCGAAACGAAGACCGGCCCGCTGAGCACCATGGGATATCCGTGGAAATGAAAGTTGAGCTCGGCGATAACGCTGGAAATGCATGAAATGAGAGTTATTGCCATAAGGCCGATTGTATCCCGTGCGCTACCTTTTCGATATACGGAGGCATGGGATGCGAATAACGTGACAAGTAAGTAGGTAACGGGAATCGCTTGGGCTAGAAACGAGGCGAATGAAGATCTTGTTTCTGCGAGTGATACGCCAAGGGTGAGCATGAAGAGAGCGCTAAGGGCGTTATGGGGAAGCGCGAGCTGCTTGATGTGGTCGAGCATGGCGGATTGAGGTCTGACCTGGGCTTCGGCAGTTGTCTTGAATTTGCTATTGGCTTGTGCGAGAGCGAAGAATAAGTAGATGGCAGAAGGGATGAGAACCGCGATGCACAGCGATGGAAAGATGGATGCTAGAAGGCATATGATTGCTGCCGCAAGCGTGCCGATGAAAAGGGCGGACTTCCGTTCTTCTTGCAAGAGCGATGAGGCTGAAGATCGAAGCAGGAATGCCACGGCACCTAGCTGGCGTCCAAAAGACAGAGAGCCAAGAAGGCAAAGGGGGCTATCCTGAACTGGGATGGGGAGCGTCGGGTCAACGCATGCCATTGCCGTGCGGATGAGAAGGTATGCATAGGGAATGACCTCGATGAGGCATCCGAGGACCATTGTGGATTTGCGAGCGCTGCCTGTTGGGGCTGGAATTACTGCGTAGGACAGGATGCCAAGGGCGAAGCCCAGCAGAGTGTTTTCAGCTGGTGTTGATGAAACGGCTATAGGGGAAAGAAACATAAGATAGAAGATGCTCACAAAGCTTGCCGTCGCAAGAGCGAGGCCGTGTACGGAGCGAGCATGAGAAGCAGGCTCTTCTTGGACGGGGAAGGGCGACTCCATGGAGACCCCGCTGCCGTCTATGCTTGGCAAAGAGGCTTTGAGCTCTTTGAGTGATGTGACTCCTATTTTTTTATAGGCACGCTGCAAATAGGACCGTACCGTTGAAGGGCTGACTGAAAGCGTGCTGGCGATTTGCGCCGAGGTCTTCCCTTCGAGGGCACGGGATAGGGAGACGCGTTCATTGGGAGATAGGATTTCCCAGTTAACTCCGAATGTGGCGGGAGCGTTGTTGCATGAAGAGGCGGCCTGATCGACGTTCGTCTCTGAAGCGGCGGACTGGAATTGAGCGACCTTCTTTTTGCGGTTGGTAAGCCAGAGAAGAATCGCAAGCGCGAGAGCGAGAAAGGCGGTTCGAGCGAGAGGAGAATGATCGGCATAGCTGTTGCTCGCTTCAAGTAGGGCGAATGACCCCAATGTGCCCCAAAGGGAGGAGAGGATGGATGCCAGCCCCGTGTCGGCACAATCGAGCCAACGTGTTAGGACCAGGGCGGTTGCGACGCCTGCAAAGGATATCGGCGCGATGGAGAGCAGAGAGATGGTGTGGTCCGCCACCGGACTGTCGATGGAAAAATGGATCCACGCAGTGGCGAGGAGGAAAAAGGCGACTCCATGCAGCAAAATGGTGAAATTGATGTTGGGCGGGCTGAAAAAACCTTCGCAACTCCTATCATTTGGCTGCCGGAGCAGCACACCGGCAAGTAGCGCGGAGAAAAAAAGTAGTGTGGAGTAAACGCCAGGGTTCAAGGTGGGCAAGACGGCGGCTGCGGCATGGGATGCGGCGTATTCCATCAACTTGGAGACGGCGAGCGCGGCGATCATGCCGGTCTCCAAAGCTGCAAGGAATACAGATACGAGCGCCTTTTTGAGGCTGCATGCTTGCTTGGATGCGTTCAGGATAATCCCGATTAAAAAACCCGAAAGAAGCAACGGCATCATGATGGCGTTTTCATGAAAGGCTCCAGTGGGGTCATTGCTGAGCGATGGGAAACGATGAGGCAAAATGAAGAGTAGGGAAAGGGAAGCGATTCCAATGAGCCGACTTACCTTTCGTACCGCTGGATCTTCCATATGCCTCCGATCAACATCTCGCACTGATGAGGAGCAGGAACGTATCGATATATTGTTAGAGCATACTTGAATATAGACGAGCCTGTGAGCATTATCTTTAATGACTGCTTGCGCGTTGAAAACGGCATTGTAGCCAACAATTAGTTACGGGGAGCTCCCGTTGTACCGAGCGAACGGAAGGGGGGTGCGCATGGTTCGGAAGAGCACGCCGGAAGAGGTAAGGCGCGCGCTGGAGGAGAAGCTGAAGCGCGAGCGGCGGCAGCGTCCGCGCGATCCGTTCGTTCGAGCGGAGAACGAGGATGACGACGGCTACGACCCCTATTCGGACCGCAGGCCCGAACCCGAGGCGCTGTTCGAGCGCTCGCCTTGGGATTAGCGCCGGGAACGTGACTATTTCGTCATGTGCTCGGCCGTTTATCTCAACAAAGCTGCAGTTCAGCAGCGTCACGTGACCGTATCGTCACACTTCCTTAGCTGGTTCTGAAGCTTGATACCATCAAGACTCGTCGGAGCACTTCCACGGTGAGGAGATGGTTGTTGATGAAGGATGTCCGAAGGGTTTCGAGGTATGCGTGCGTGGCCGGGCTGGCGCTGACGTGCGGGCTTGGCGTGGCGGCGTACCCGCTTCAAGCCTGTGCGCTGGAGGCTCCGCTGGCCGCCGCGGCGCACGATGGCATCACGGACGAGCAGCTCGCCGCAAAGGTGAGCCCGCATGTCCAGTCGTATGCGCAGGCGGAGGAGGCGGGCGCGTGGCAGCCGGTCGAGGCGTCGCGGATCGTCGTCGATGAGGACCAGGGTGGCAACGAGCGGCTGCAGACGGTGGTGAAGCTCGTGAATGCCGAGATGGCATCCAAGCAGAGCATCGCGGCTCCGCTGCCCATGGTGTGGGGCGACAGGGCCGATGTCGTCGCTGGCGACGTGTTCGTCACGGTCGACTCCGAATTAAGCGTTGCCGGTAAGCAGGACGATTACCGTATCGAGGTGGGCGCGACGGGCGTGTTCGTGACCGCCCGCACGGAAAACGCGGCGATGTATGCGCTGCGCACCGTCCAGTCGTATCTGATCACGATGGGGGAGCTGCCGTTCGGCGTCATTGAAGACTACTCCGACCTTGCGGAGCGACGGCTGTTCCTCGATTGCGGGCGCAAGTACTTCAGTAAAGACTGGATCATCTCTCAGATCAAGGACCTTTCCTATCTGAGGATGAACGCATTGGAGCTCCATTTCTCGGAGAATCTGGGCTTTCGACTCGAGTGCGAGACCGATCCTAAGATCGTGAGCGACGAGCATCTCACCAAGGCGGAGATGCGCGAGATTCTCGAGACGGCGCGCTTGTACGGGGTCAAGATCATACCCTCCATCGACAGCCCCGGACACGTGACCCAGATTCTCAAGGCTCATCCAGAATTCGGGCAGATCTCCAACAAGGGGACCCATTTCGAGCACGGCTTGGACATTACGAATCCCGCCGCTGTCGCTTACATGAAATCCCTGTATGCCGAATACGCTGATTTCTTCGGCGAGTATCCCGATGTGTGCACCGATTTCAACATCGGCGGCGACGAGTACATGGAGTTCGACCGCGCGCCATTCACCACGGAGTACAGGAGCGTGCTGGACGCCTATGCGGTGAAGTCCCTGGGGGCGGGTCATGATTGGCGCGACGCACTGACCACGTATCTGAACGAGATCGCCGAGCTTGTCCGGAGCAAGGGCTACAAGGTCCGCATGTACAACGACGGTATGTACTACGGAGAGCGGGGCGTTCCCCAGAAGGTGACGCTGCATTCCTGGATCGAGGTCGATCACTGGTCCCAGATGAGTTGGAATCGCAGCATCGCGAAGCTCAACCATATCCTGGACCGAGGCCACAGCGTGCTCTATAACGTGAACTGCACGTTCGGATACTACGTCCTGCGCAACGATGTCCCCGCAGACGGGCGCCCGCAGGCATCGTTCGACCACAAGGATCCCGACAAGTACATTTATGAGAACTGGCGACCCGCGGCGTTCCAGGGCAACGAGGACGCGGTGCAGGACGATGACCCCCGCATCAAGGGTGCGGCCATGCATATCTGGTGCGACAACCCGGGTATCGTGGGAGAGGATGTCGTGGCGAGCGATATCGAAAGCCCTCTGCGTGCGTTCTCGATGCGCATGTGGAAGGTCTCGAGCAACGACGTCGCCGGCTTTGACGAGGCGAAAAGCGTCTACAGCTCGCTCGGCCATAACGCTGGCTATGCCGGCGAGCAGCTGCCGGCGGTAGGGGATATCAAGCCGATCGAGGTGCCCCAGCCGGACCCCGAGCCGCAGCCCCAGCCGGAGCCACAGCCCCAGCCGGAGCCACAGCCCCAGCCGGAGCCGCAGCCCCAGCCGGATGCCCAGCCTCGGCCGCAGCAGGGCCAGGCCGGCGCGGCACAGCAGGTCCAGGTGGCTGGAAAGCCGAAGCCCCTTGCGGGCGCGCTGCCCAAGACCGGCGATGCTTCAATCGCCGCTGCCGCTGCGACCACGCTGCTCGGTACGCTTGCCTTCGCCATCGAGCGTCGCGTTCACCGCAAGTAGACTCGGAACATGTTGCCATTCACGCGATGCATGCGGGATGGCCCGGGGATGAAAAATGCCGTCGGTTCCCGATGAACGGGGCCGACGGCATTTTGCTGCAGATCGGGCACGCGCGCGTTGGCATGCAGGGCGCTAGCGGTCCAGCTCCTTGCGGACGCGGCCGTCGTACATGACGGCGAAGAGCGCGAGCACGGCGGCGACGCCTGCGATGATCGCCAACGGCAGGCTCGCGGAGCAGCCGAAGATGGTGGTGAGGATACCCAGTACCAAGGCGCCTACCGAGGCGGGCGCATGCGCGCCGAGCGAGCTGGGGCGATTGGCGCCCTGGATGCCGAGGCCGCAGGAGGCGAAGGTGAGAACGCCGGTCGCGATGCCGAGCACGCCCACGATCATGGCGCCGAGCGAGGCGTCGATCGTGGTGCCGAACACCACGAACGTGCCGGCGTCGTCCTGACCGTTCATGATGGCGAGCACGCCGGCGATGATGGCGGCGAGGCCGACGAGCGCCTGCACGAGGCTGATAACCTTTAAGATCTTGCGGTTCTGAGACATTGAGATACTCCCTTGGGCACGGTTGACATGCAGGTTCGATGCGCGGACCTTCTTCCATGATACCCGCTCGGACGGGTCGGGATACGCGTGGGCCGCTGGGGGATGCCGCCGCCGCTGCGGGCCTGCCGTCGGGAGCCCGCCGCTGCTGCGGGCCTTGTCGACGCCGCGTCTGGCCCCGCCGACGCCGGGGGATGCCGCCGCCGGGTCTGGCCCCGCCGCCGGGGGCCGCCGCCGCGGCGAGCCCCGTCGCCTCGCTGCCTCTAGAGCTTGTGTGCGTGCGTTGGTGCGGATCGAAAAGCCTGCTACCATGCTTGATACGAATCGATATGAGAGGTTGCTTTGCGCGAGGTGCGCGCCGCGTTCGCCGCATCTGCGTGAAAACCGGGGGGTCTGCAACATGGATATGAAGACGGTCTGCATCGCGCTCGTCGTGGTGATTCTGCTCTGGACGGTGTTCGTGGAAATTCGCAAGCGCACGCTGTTCGCACGAATCGAGCGCCTGTTCGCCGAGCAGAAGTACCAAGAGGTCGTCCAGCAGCTGGACAAGCCGCTGGCACGGGTTGTCTATCCTCGGTACAACCTCCTGTTCATGCGCCTGAACGCCCAACTCGGCCTGGACAACACCGCTGACGCCACGCGCACGATCGAGGAGATGCTCCAGCTGCGCATGAATAAGGAGCAGCAGATGGCGCTATTCACCAAGGCGTTCGCGTTCTACGTGGAAAAGGGCGACAAAAAGCGTGCGGGCGCCATGCTCGAGCGCATCGAGGGTATGAATGAGAAGGCGCTGGCGCGCGCGAGTCGCGAGACCTTCGAGATCGTGCTGAATAAATCGACCGCGTATATCGGCCAGATGGAGTCTCAGCTCAAGGATTCGTCACCGCTCGAGTGCATGCGCCTGTGCCAACTGCTTGCGGCTCAGTATGAGAATCGAGGGGACAAGCGCGCGGCGGAGCGGTACACCGAAATGGCCCGTGCCTCGTTCGAAGAGGCCAGCCGTCGCGCATAGGCTGCCGGCCTTGCCGAGCGGGGCCGCGTTCCCTGCTGCTGGGCTGCGGCTCCCGTTTGCTGGGTTCGCACTCTGGCGGGGTGTCCCCGGGCTTTGGTTTTTGCGCGAAAGCGCGTTGGTGAGAGTTCGGTCCGCGGTTTCGGGTCGAGACGAGAGGAAGCGTTTCATGGACAGCATTGCGGCTCGCGGCGGGTTTCTGACGCCGGCGTTATTCATGGTGGGGCTCGTTCTCCTGGGATACACCCTCTATATGCTGCTGGAACAGCGCCGCTCGATGGTCTTCGAGATCTCGCGCGGCGCCTGGGCATACGGCGTGGCGGTCGCGCTCATCGGAGTCGCCGTCGGCAACTTCGTGCTGGGCGGGGCGGGTCTCCAGCAGGTCGCGACGGCGTTTGTGCTGTTCTGCTTCGCATCGTTTATCGCGACCATCCGCAACGGCGTCGGCCGCACGGCGATCTATCTGGACGGCGTGCGCCATCCGTGGAGCAAGGTGTCCTCGGTTCGCGTACGCAAGGAAGACGGCGTCCCGGTCCTGCTCTACACGTCGCGGGATCTTGAGCGCACCATTCGCGTGAAGGGCGCCGACTACAAGGAGTTCGTGCGGTTCGTCAACGAGTTGAGCCAGGCGTACGGGTTCACCATTCGAAAATAACGCGCATGGGCGCGACGGCAACCCTCTGAAGGGGATTCGCCCGGGCGGTGCACGGCTGGGGGAGGTGCACGGCTGGGGCGGCGAGGGCGTTCGGGTGTTGCCGCCCGCCCTGCAGCCGTCGAGTATGGGCCCGCTGGAGGCTTGCTGGACGCGGACGCAAAGCGGGCGCCGTTCGGACGCTGGGCGCCTCGCCGTTGTCTGAGGTGGCTCCATGGCGGCCAGTCTGAGGTGGCTCCATTGCCGCCATGGAGCCATTGATGCATATTTATTCGCTTCGTAATGTGCTTAGCAGGCTCCATTACCGCCATGGAGCCATTGATGAACATTTTTCCGCTTCAAAACGTGCATAGATGGCTCCAAAGCTGAATTGGAGTATGCGATGTTAAAAAGCTGCGTCTTTTCGTGCATTGAGAGCTCCAATCCCGGATTGGAGTCCCGGGTGGACATGGGTGGCACTGCTCATTGCTATGGCGCGGCTGTTTATAGCAAGACTAGCGGGGGGTGATTCGCACGTCCCTTCATCTGCATCCGCAATGCGGCGCGGCATGAAAAAAGGAGGCCGAAGCCTCCTTTTTCGGATGAAGAGAAGAGCCTGCGTTCCGTGAGTCCCGCCGCCCGCTGCCGCCGCCCGCTGCCGCCGCCCGCTGCCGCCGCCCGCGCAGCAGCCGTGGCTCGCGCAGCCCTCGCTACCCGCAGTCGCTGCGGCGCTTACTCGCTGGTATCGCCGCCCTCGGCCGAGCCGGACCCGGTCGAGATGTAGATCCAGATCGTGGTGCCCTTGGGCTGCTTGCCGGCGGGGTCGTAGGAGATGACCTTGCCCTTCGGCACCGTCATGCTCGGCTGCTCAATGGGGTTGAAACGCAGGTCGGCATTGGCGATGGCCGTCTGGGCGGCTTCCTGGTCCATGCCGATGAGGTTCAGCGCATCGACGTCGACGCCCTCGGGCTCGGGCTCCTTGCCCAGGGAGATGGTGACGGTGATCTGCGTGCCGGGCTCCTGCTTGCCGCTGGGGTTCCAGCTGATCACGTTGCCCTTCGCGATGGAATCGCTGTAGGACTCCTCCCAATGCACGCCGAAGCCCGCATCGTTCAACGCCTTCTCGGCCTGGCTCTTGCTCAAGCCGTCGAGCGAGGGCACGGAGGTGGTGCTGGGGCCGGTGGAGACCTTGTATTCGATCACGGTGTCGATGTCGACCTCGGTGCCGGCTTCGGTTCCCTGATAGAAGACCGTGCCCTTGTCGGCGTCGTTGGCCTCCTCGGTCGCCTTGCCCTTCAGGCCGGCGTCCTCGAGCGCCTTCTCGGCCTGCTCCTGGGTAAGACCGGTGAGCGTGGGAACCTTGGTCTGCTCGGCGGGCTTCTCGCCCTTGGAGATCACGAGCTTGATCGTATCGGTCGTCTTGGCCGTGCGACCGCCGTCGGGGCTCTGGTCGCAGACCTTGCCGGCGTCCTGCTCGTCGTTGTACTCCTGCGTGATGTCGAAGCTGGTGAAGCCGGCGGCTTTGAGGTTGTTCACCGCCGCTTCCTGCTCCCAGCCGATGACGTCGGTGACCTCGACGGTCTTTGCCTCGCTGCCGCCCAGGACGCCCGAGACGAGCGCGAAGACCACGCCGATCACGGCGACGATGCCCAGGATGATCGCGGCGATCTTGCCCTTGCCCATGCCCTGCTTCTCCTCTTCGAACGAGGAGGTGCTGCTGGGCACGCCGCCGTTGGGGACGACGCGCGTGGACGTCTGGCCGGCCGACGACGGGCGCACCATGGCCTGGGTCGCGTCGTTCATCACGCGGGTCTCGGTGGCGCCCATGCCGCCGCCCACGCCGGAGATGACGCGCGTGGGCTCGGGAACGTCGACGGTGCGGCCCTGCAGGTAGGCGTTGAGCGCGGCGCGCAGCTCGTCGGCCGTCTGGAAGCGGTTGGCCGCATCCTTCTCCATGCAGCGCAGGATGATGCGCTCGAGCGCGGGGTCGACGCCGGGGTTGATCTGGCTGGGCGGAACCGGTAGCTCGTTGACCTGCTTGAGGGCGACGGAGATGGCGTCGTCGCCGTCGAAGGGAACGCGGCCGGTCGCGCACTCGTACATCACGACGCCGAGCGAGTAGATATCGCTGGTGGGGCCGAGCTCCTGCCCGCGCGTCTGCTCGGGGGAGACGTAGTGGGCGGTTCCCAGCACGTTGTTATCCTGCGTGAGGTGGCTGTTCTTGGCGCGCGCGATGCCGAAGTCCATGACCTTGATGTTGCCATCGGGCTGGACCATGATGTTTTGCGGCTTGATGTCGCGGTGGACGATCTCGTGCTTATGGGCGACGGAGAGCGCGGCGCAGATTTGGCTGCCGATCTGCGCGACCTTCTTGGGGTCGAGCGCGCCGTGGCTGCGGATGCCGCTCTTGAGGTCGGTGCCGCGCAGGTATTCCATCACGATGAAATAGGTGTTGCCGTCGCGGCCCCAGTCATAGACGCCCACGATGTAGGGGCTCTGCAGGCCGGCGGCCGCCTGGGCCTCCTGCTTGAAGCGGGCGGCGAAGGTGGCGTCGCCGGCGTACTGCGGCAGCATGATCTTCACGGCGACGGTGCGGTTGAGCACCTGGTCCTGTGCGCGATAGACGGTCGCCATGCCGCCCGATCCGACCTTGTCCTTGAGGAGGTACCTTCCTCCCAGTACGCGCGATTCTTCCATTCTCTAACTCCTCATCCTAAAAAGCGTGCGACTTCGTACCTGCGGCGCGCGCGGTTATGCGCGGCGTCGCAGAAGTGTTACCAACTGCGGCGGTCCCATCGGTCGCGGTGCGGCCTGGGGCTCGACGGGGCCTCGGGTTCGGCTCGGCCGGCTCCGAGGGCAATGAGCTGCTGTGAATCCCTGTGGTTATCACAACCCTTGGGCTTCGAGCGCGGCTCGAATGATCGTGCTTGCAACCGAGGCGGCGGAGACCCCGTGCACGTCATACTCCTCGAGCATGATGGACACGGCCACCGTGGGGGTATCGAAAGGCGCGAAGCCTACGAAGACGGAGTTGGTGTGGGAGCCGGTTTCGGCGGTGCCCGTCTTGCCGGCGACCTTGACCCCGGCGACCGCCGCGGCACTACCCGAACCGTCCTCGACGACGTCGAGCATGGCGTCCTTCATCTGGGAGGCGGTGCTGGCGCTCATGGCCTGGCCGAGCGAGCGGGGCTGCGTGCTCTTGATCACGGTGCCCTCGGGGGATAGCGTCTGGGCGACCACGTAGGGGTTCATCGCGACGCCGTTGTTGGCGACGGCGGCGGCCATGACGGCGTTCTGCATGGGCGTGGTCTGCGGTCCGGCGACGTGGCCCTGGCCGACCGGCTGGCCGGCGCCCGCCCAGGCGAGCTCCCATTCGGTCATCAAGGACGGATCGGGCATGATGGACGCCGCGGTGGAGAAGTCCTGGCCCAGCTGGGTGCCGTAGCCGAAGGCGTTGGCGTACTGGACGAGCGTATCGGCGCCGATCTCGTTGGCGAGCTGGCCGAACACGACGTTGGACGAATAGGCGAACGCCTTGTCCAGGCTGATGGTGCCGTGGTCGGTGCCCTTGATGTTGGTCACCTCGGCGTTGCCGATCTCCATGCTGCCCGGCGAGCGGTAGGTGTCCGAGAGGCCGGCGGTGCCGGAGTCGAGCGCCGCGGCGAGCGTGATCACCTTGAAGGTGGAGCCGGGCGTGTAGAGGGCCTGGGTGGCGCGGTCGTAGAGCGAGACGTCGCTGTCCTCGGTGGCGTTGAGGGCGCCCTCGATGTCATCGAGGTCGTAGGTGGGCGCGCTGGCCCAGGCGAGCACGGCGCCGGTGCGCGGGTCGAGGACCACGATGGCGCCCTTCTTGCCGGCGAGCGCCTGCTCGGCGGCCTTCTGGATGCGCGAGTCGATCGTGAGCTTCACCGAGTTGCCCGGCTGGGTGATGCCCGCCAGCGAGTTGATGGCGTTCGTCCAGCTCGAGTAGTCCTTGGCGCCGGTGAGCGTCTCGTTCATGCGGGCCTCGACCCCCGTCGCGCCGTAGCGGGTGGAGTAGTAGCCCACGGCCTGAGCGGCGAGGCTGCCGTTGGGATGCGAGCGGGTGTAGGTGCCGTCCTCCTGCTGGATGGATTCGGCGAGCGTTACGCCGTCGGAGGTGATGATCGACCCGCGCTTCACGTAGGCCGCCTTCAGGATGGAGTGGTTGTTGAAGGACATGTTCTGGTAGTCCTTCGCCTTGAACACCTGGATATAGGTGAGGTTGCCGATCAGGATCGCGAAGAGCGCCGTGAAGGCGAACACCGCGACCGTGAGGCGCTTGGCGAGCGCCACGCGGCCCAAGACGCCCGATTCGGGCGTGTCGAGCGTGCGGCGCTGGAGACGCGAACCCGGGCGCGCATGCGAGGCGCCCGCGGAGCCGGAGCGGCCGCCGAACACACGCGTTCCGACGGGGCTCACGGCGGCGCCGTCGGCTGCGGCGGCCTGCGCCGCCATGATGCCGGTGCCGGTGAGCTCGGCCTCGCGTCCGGTGGCCTCGTCGCCGGCGCGCAGCAGCAGGGCGACGATGATGAAGCTCGCCAGCAGAGAGGAGCCGCCCTGGCTCATGAAGGGCAGGGTCACGCCGGTGAGGGGCACCAGGCGAGTGACGCCGCCCACGATGAGGAACGCCTGGAACGAGATGGCGGCGGTGAGGCCCGTGGCGCAGAAGGCGGCGAGGTCGGATTTGGCGCGAGCGGCGGTGGTGAGGCCGCGCACCGCGAAGAGCATGAAGAGGAACAGGACCGCGGCTCCGCCGAGCAGGCCCATCTCCTCGCCGATGGCCGAGAAGATGAAGTCGGACTCGACGACCGGGATCAGCGCGGGCATGCCCTTGCCGATGCCCGTGCCCACGAGGCCGCCGTCGGCCAGCGAGAACAGGGACTGCACGAGCTGGTAGCCCGAACCCGAGGGGTCGGCGAACGGATCGAGCCAGATCTGGAAGCGGACCTGTACGTGGGAGAGGAGCTTGTAGGCTCCCAGGCCGCCCACGGCCAGGAGCAAAAAGCCGATGATCACGTAGGAGATGCGGCCGGTGGCCACGTAGAGCATGAGCAGGAAGATCGTGTAGAACAGCACGGCGCTGCCCAGGTCGCGTTCGAACACGACGATCAGCAGGCAGACGCCCCAGACGATCAGCAGCGGGAGCAGGAGCTTGAAGCGCGGGATCTTCAGCCCTAAGATCTCGCGGTTGGAGATGGAGAGCAGCTCGCGGTTCTCGGCGAGGTAGCCCGCGAGGAACAGCACGATGAAGACCTTGGCGAACTCGCCGGGCTGGATCGAGAAGCCGCCGATGATGATCCACAGCTTGGAGCCGTACATCTCGGTGCCGATGAACATGGGCAGCAGGAGCAGCAGCACGCCGATGGCGCCGAAGGTGTACTTGTATTTCTTCACCACGTCGAGGTTCTTCACCAGCACGAGCGTTATGACCATGAAGGCGATCGCGGCGAAGAGGATCATCAGCTGGCTCATGGCCAGCGCCGGTTTCACGCGCGTGACGAACGTGATGCCGATGCCCGAGAGCAGGAACACCACCGGAAGGATGGCGGGGTCTGCGCCGGGGGCCAGGAAGCGCACGGCGATATGGGCCGCGGCGAAGGCGGCGAACAGGCCGATGGGCACCGCGAGCGTCTGGAACGAGAGCGCGGCACCGGTGGTGACCACGTAGAGCGCGTACAGCAGGACGACGGGGAACGCTGCCGCGATCAGGAGGAACAATTCTGTGTTGCGACGGCTGCTCACTGGGCGTCACCTCCGGTTGGTAGCGCGGCCGCAGAATCGGCCGCGGAGGACTGGGAACTGGTGGATGAATCGACCGGCGGCGTCGTGCCGCGGGAGTCGTATTCGGGCGAGCTCGCCGCGGCGGGGTCGGTGCCCGAGCGCACGGCGCTGGCGACCTCGGCTTGCTGCAGCTGCTCCTCGCTGATCTGCTTGCGGTACTTGGATACCGTTTCCGAGGCTTCTTCGACGCTTTCCTGCGGAATGCCCTCCTCCAGGCGGTGCTGCGTGTCCTCGGGAAGGTCGGAGAGCATCACGGACGTCTCGTCTTCGAGCCAGTTGAGCTCGATGCCCATGAACGAATGGGGCGTTCCCTTGTAGATGGCGACCGCGCCGTCCTTCACGCCCAGGTACACCGAGTTCGAGATGGAGAAGAGCGTGAGGATGCCGCCCAGCACGAGCACCGAGAGCACGGCGACGAGCGAGAGGATGGCGTTGCGCTTGCGCCTGCGCGCGATGGCGCGCAGCTTGCCGTCGTCGACCAGGTCGACCACGATGACGGTGACGTTGTCGCCGCCGCCGGCCGCGAGCGCGGCGTCCACCAGGTTGTCGGTGCAGATCTGCGCGGTGGACGACTGCGTGGCGATGGTCTCGATCTCGCCGTCCGACACCATGCTGGACAAGCCGTCCGAGCACAGGATCAAGCGGTCGCCCTCCTCGATGTTGAGGGTGAAGTGGTCGGCGTACATCGCGGGGTCGGAGCCCAGCGCGCGGGTGATGACCGAGCGGTTGGGATGCACGCGCGCCTCGTCGGCGGTGATCTCGCCCGCGTCCACGAGCTCCTCGACATAGGAGTGGTCGCGGGTGACGCGGATGAGCGAGCCCTCGTGCAGGAGGTAGGCGCGCGAGTCGCCGACGTGGGCGATGGCCATGATGCCGCCTTCGATATAGGCGGCGGTGGCGGTGCAGCCCATGCCGGGCTTGCCCAGGCCGTTGACGGCGGCCTCGATGATGGCCGCGTTGGCAGCCTCGATCGCCGACCCCAGCAGGGTGGCGTCGGCGGTGTGCGGCGCGGTCTTGGCGATGGTCTCGACGGCGATGGAGCTCGCCACCTCGCCGGCGGCGTGCCCGCCCATGCCGTCGCATACGCAGAAGAGCGGCGACTGGACCAGGTAGGAATCCTCGTTGTGCGAGCGCACGCAGCCGACGTCGGAGCGGGCGCCCCAGCGCAGGTGCGTGGTGGTGCCGGCGTCGTAGGTGGAGGCGGCGTCGACGAGGTCGTCGGTGACGGGGGCGAAGCTCTGCGTCGACCCGGGGTCGTTGAGCTTTGCCTCGACGGTTGCGACGTCGATTTCCGCGGTGTCCTCGGGGGAGGCGGGGTCTGCGGCCTCGCCGTCCTCGGGCGCCGCGCCGAAGGGGTTCTCGTCGGCCACGGCGACGTCGACGGGAGCGTCGAGGGGGTCGACGTGGTCGCCGGCGGGATCTTGCTGGTCGAGCGCGCGGGCGGCGGCGGTCTCCGCGTCATCCTGCGGCGATGCGAGGTGCTGCGCGCATGCGGCATCCGTCGAGCTCGAGAGGAACGCCGGGACGGCATGGGGGCCGTCGGCGTCCGATGCGGCATGGGCGGCGGCAGCGGCGGCCTGCGAGGCGGCGTAGCGCTCGGCGGCTTCGAGCAGGTCCGATGTGGAGCCCGGGTCCGACGGGGCGGGTGCGGGTGCCGCGGGTGCTGCGGGTACGGGCGCTGCCGGCGCGGGTGCCGCGGGTGCTGCGGGTGCGGACGCTGCGGGAGCTGCGGGCACGACCTGCGCTGCGGGTGCTGCGGGCACGACCTGCGCCGCGGATGCGGCGACGGCGGCGCTCATGGCGGCCGGCGTCTCGCCCGCGGGCGTCACGGCGTCGTCGTCCGGCGTCTCGGCATGCGCTGCAAACGACGAAGCCGGCGCGGCGCCGGCCATGCCGAAGAGGGTCGCGTCTTCGGTTTCTTCAGTTGAGGGAATGAGCGTGGAACTCGGGTCGATATGCGCCGGACCCGCAGACTTCTCCGCGGGCGCGGGTTCGGCAGGCGCCTGATGCGTCCCGAGGGGGCGGTCATCCTGCGCGAAACCTGCGTCCTTATGGGCGCCCTCGCCCGTCATCGGCGGTTCACCTTCATGACGACGTCGCCGATCTGGACCTCGTCACCCTCGCGGAGCGTGGCGGGCTCGACGAGCTGCCGGCCGTTCACGAGCGTTCCGTTGAGCGAGTTGAGGTCCTCGATGACCAGCGCGGGGCCCTGGAGGGAGAAACGCGCGTGGCTCGCGGAGACGAACGGCTCGTTGATGCAGATGTCGGAGCTGGGGGAGCGGCCGACGATGACCGGGCCCAGCATGTCGACGTGAATGCCGCGGATGCCGCGGGGTCCCTTGTCGACGTCGATGGTCCAGATGGCCGAGTCGCGGCGCTGGCCGCGAACCAGTCCCACGCCGGTCTTCATGACGGCGAAGAGGAAGATGTAGAGCAGGACGACCAGGATGATGCGCCCGGCGAAGAGGATGAGGTCGATCATGAGCGTTAGCCCCTAAATTCGAAGGTGCTGAGGCCGAAGGTGAGCAGGTCGCCGCTGCGCAGCGGGCAGCGGGTGATGCGGCGGTTGTTCACCAACGTGCCGTTCGTCGAGTTGAGATCCTCGATGGACCAGTCGGTGCCGGTGAAGGTGAGCTGCGCGTGGCGGCGGGAAACGTTGGGGTCGCGCAGGACGACGTCGGCCGCCGCCCGCTCGCGGCCGACGATGCAGCGGTTGCCGTTGACGTCGAGCGTGTCGCCCGTGACGACGTCGACGAGCTGCGCGCGCGGGCTCGCCGCCTGCTGGGGGCGCGCATTCGCCATGTTCGCGGCGATGCCCGCCGCCGCGCCTACGGCACCGCCGGTTGCCGCGGCGCCGCCCAGCCCTGCGAGCGCCTCGCGGGTCATGGTCTGCGGCACCGGGATGGGCGCTGCGGGGTCGGGCAGGTTGGGCGCGAAGGGGTCGGCGGGGGCCAGCGGGTCGGCGCCGCCGAAGGGGTCGTCCGAAGCGGGCGCGGCGTTCGGCGCGGGCGCGGCGAAGGGCTGCGGGGTGCGCGGGCGCGGCGCGCTCTTGCCGGAGAGGCCGGCCTGGTAGGCGCGCTCCTCTTCGTAAAGACGGCCGAGGGTGGGGGCGTCGACGTTCTCGGCGAAGACCGAGAAGCGCCCGCTCTTCAGCGAGGGGTCGATCATGAAGCGGACGAGGGGCTCGCCCACGAACAGGTAGTGCTTCTTCTCCGCCTGAGCCTTGACGAGCTCGCTCACCTCGCGGGAGAGCTGCGGGTAGAACGGCGCCATCAACGGGTCGTCGTCGTTGGCGATAAGGATGGTATAGAGCGCGGGGGCGGTGTTCACGCCGTTGATGACGAGCGTCTGGTCCTCCATCTCGTGCGCCGCCTGCTTGGCGAGCTTCTTAAAGGAGAAGGGGGCGCGGGTGGCGCCGAAGATGCCGGCGACGCGGTCTTCAAAGATGTTCAGGAAGTTCACGAATGATCACCTTCCGGGTCTTTTCTATATCCAAGCGAAAATACGCATATCCAAACGATTATAGAGGATAGGGCGGCCGCGCCCGCCCCTGTTGCGAGTCGGGCGGCGTTCAGGCTGGTAATTTCCATAGGGTGTGCAAGACAGGCCATCGCCAGGGAGAGCACCGCGGGCAGGACGTAGGAGGCGCCGCGCGCGATGCGTGCGACCGTCTCGCCGTCACGGCTCCAGGCGAATCGCAGCAGCGCCGAGACGGCCGCGCCGAGCGCGGTGCATCCCGCGAGGTGCAGGAGCACGCCGGGGGAGGCGAACGCCGCGGCGGCCGAGGCGAGGCCGAGCGCCCCGCCCGCCGCCTGGGCCGCCAGGGTCCAGACGGCGAGGACGATGCCCAGCGGGACGGTGACGGCGCAGACGACGGGGGACAGGGCGTAGCCGGACAGGGCGGCGACGGCGGGCGCGAGCAGGAGCGGGTCGCGCGTCGCGAGCGCGGCCGCGAGGAACGCCGCCAGCGAGGCGGAGGCCGTCGGGGTGGTGCGCCCCCACACCAGCCACCAGGCGCTGGCGAGCGCGATGAGCAGCACCGCGACGGGTAGAACCGCGAGCGGCGCGGTGGCGTTGACGATCATGAAGAGCAGGCCGGTGCAGGCGAGCGCGGAGCCCGCTTGCGGCGCCGCGGCTGCCGCGGCGCCCACGGCGAGCGCGGCGGCAGCGCGCGCGGGCGCATCGACGACGCCCACGGTCTGCAACAGCGAGAAGGTGACGATGGCGACCGAGATCCCCGAGAGCGCCATCACGGCGATGTCTCGCGTGCGGGGGAAGTGGCTGCCCAGGCGCCCCTCGGCGGGGTCGAGCTCCCATCCGGGCTCCTCGGCCTCCTCCTCGGGTGCGGGCTCGCCATCCTCGTCGGCGGTGAGCTCCTCGATCATGCGCGCGAGGCTGGCCCGGCCCTTGCGGGGGCTGCCCAGCTGCGCGAGGAACCGGTTGCCGAAATCGCCGACGGTCTTCATGCGGCAAGAGGGATCGGGGTCGAGCGCGGTTAGCAGCGCCTGCTCCGAGAGCTCGGGCATGCGGTTCAGCAGCTCGCTTGGCGGGACGACGCCCTCGTTGATGCGGGTCATGGAGTCGATGGGGGTGGCGGCGGCAAAGGGCGCCGTGCCGCACAGCGACTCGTAGAGGACGCATGCCAGCGAGAAGACGTCGCTGCTGCGGTTGACGGCCTCGCCGCGCAGCTGCTCGGGCGGCATGTAGCCGAGCGTTCCCCCGCGAGCGCCGCCGAACCCCGCGGCGCTGGTGAGCTTCGCCATGCCGAAGTCGGCGAGCTTCACGTAGCCGCTGCGGTCGATGAGGACGTTCGCGGGCTTGATGTCCAGATGCAGCGTGCCGTTCTCATGCGCGTAGTCGAGGGCTTGGACCAGGGCGTCCGCGATGCAGGCGGTCTCGTCGTATGTGAGGGAGTGGCCGTCCACCGCGGCGAGGAACTCCTCGAGCGTCATGCCGTCGACATATTCCATGACGAGGTAGCCGTACATGGCGTCATAGGTGAAGTCGATTACGGAGACGATATGGGGATGCTGCAGGAGGCTCATGGTGCGGGCCTCCTGGAACGCGTCGTTGATCGCTTCGACGGCGGCGCGGCTGTTCGGGGTCCCCAGCGGGATGCGCTTGATGGCGACTCGCCGTTGAAGGCGCGAATCGAGGCAGATCTCGACGGTGCCGAAGCCTCCCGCCGCGCGCGTCTCAAGCGGTCTATAGCGTTTGAGCAGGGATGATGCGGCAGCTCCCGCCGGCGCGGGAGCCGGTAGGGGCGCAGATGCGGGCGCGTGCGAAAGATGCGCCCTCTGTTGCGAGAACAGGGGCATGCGATGCCTTTCTAGTGTGTTTGGCGTGCGTGTAAAGGCATGGATACAAGTAGTGTAGCATCGCCGCGGGCGATTGTGGCGCGCGAGGATCGCGGCGAGGGGCGCCGCCGGGC
>URKM01000022.1 GCA_900548365.1 uncultured Collinsella sp.
CGCGAGTTATAAAGTCACGAGAAAGGGCCGTCTACCTGCGTAGACGGCCCAGAATTGGACACACTTTTTGTCCTATAACCCTAACTCTTCAATATATATTTCTTATTATATATTTATTAGTTTTATATGTCTTGCCTAGTATTATACATTTCAATGCATACTAGTTTAAGAGCTCTCAAAGTGCCCGAACGAGGCGAATGCCTCGGTTCAACTCTTCATAACTTCCAAAACCCCGACTTAAACAAATGGCCTCCACAGGGAAACTGCAGAGGCCATAGAGCATATTGGCTCATAACTAGAATCCAAGACGCTCCCATTGCATACCGGTCCAGTCTTGCACTACCGCTGGATCGTTTGTAAGCTTCGCGCGCTTCAAAACCATATCTTCCGTCATGGTCTCTGCCGCTTTTTTAGATTCGCCGCGGGCAACGTTTAACCATGCAACTGCTTTTGCACGCAAATCTTGCTTTGATGTCAAAACATATACCGCTGCAAAACCAATCGATGCGCCGATCAATCCGGCTGCAAGCAAACCAACCTGACGCTTCGTCATCACAGATCATCGCTTTCCATTACCTGAGACATAATCCTCTGGAGTTCATCTTCGTCCTTGAACTCGATTTCAATCTTATTCTTACCACGAGTCGATTTAACACGTACGTTCGTATTGAATACCTGACGCAAAACGCGAGCAGCCTTCTTATAGGATTGAGGAGTAACAGGACGCGGTGTTTTAGGCGTCTCGCCGACTGAAAACAGTGGAGCAAGATTCTCTGTCGCTCGAACGGACAAACCTTCAGCAACAACCTTATCAGCGAGCTTAATTCTCTGCTCCACAAAGGGAACAGCAAGAATTGCCCGGGCATGCCCAGCCGTCAATTTCCCTTCATAGAGATATTCTTGAACAGCCTCCGGCAAATCTAGCAATCTGAGAGAATTTGTAATCGTCGAGCGAGATTTGGAAACAGCTTTGGACAGCGCCTCCTGAGTCATCCCACTCGCCTTAATGAGTTGCTTGTAACCTCGTGCCTCTTCAATCGGATTCAGATCAGAGCGTTGAAGGTTCTCAATAAGAGCAAGCTCCATAACAGCCTGATCATCAACATCCTTAACGATTACAGGCAGTTCCTTAAGACCTGCAATCTTTGAAGCTTGATAACGCCTCTCACCCGCGATAATCTCATAGCGCTTTCCCTTTTTACGAACCAAAAGTGGTTGCAAAACGCCATGCTCGCGGATTGACTCACTCAACTCCTCAAGTTCAGTTTCGTTGAAATGAGTTCGAGGCTGATTAGGGTTAGGAAAGATGTCTTCTATCGAAACAATATTCTCACTTGCAGCTGAATATCCAGTCTCTGATTGCGCTTCACCCATCAGGGAACCAAGACCCCGGCCCAATGCCGGCTTCTTTTTGGGACTAGGCACGGCGAATCACCTCTCTTGCAAGATTGATATAGGCACGAGCTCCTTTATTGCTCGGAGAGTACTTCGTAACCGGCAAACCATATGACGGAGCCTCAGAGATCTTCACGGAACGGGGAATCAATGTTTTAAAGGCAAGGTTACCGAAGTAATTTCTAACCTCTTCAACAACCTGATTAGAAAGGGAAGTTCTCGAATCATACATGGTGAGCAGAACGCCAAACGTATCGAGAGATTTATTAATACGCCCCTTGACCATTCTCATCGATTCAAGAAGCTTCGTAACACCCTCGAGCGCATAATACTCGCACTGGATGGGAATCAACACGCTATCAGCTGCTGCAAGCGCATTGATCGTAAGCAATCCCAAAGACGGCGGACAATCAATAAAGATAAAGTCAAACTCATCCCGAATAGGCTCAATCATATCCTTCAAGCGTGTTTCGCGGGCAATAGCGCTCACAAGCTCGATTTCTGCACCAGCAAGCTGGATTGTTGCCGGAACAACGAACACCTTTTTACATGGAGTATCCTGGATGATGTCATCAGCGGGCACATCATGAAGAATTGCGTCATATACGCATTGCGTAAGAGTCTCTTTATCGATTCCAAACCCACTAGTCGTGTTTCCCTGAGGGTCAAAATCGATAATTAAGACCTTTCTATTCTGCTCACCAAGCGCTGCAGCAAGATTTACCGCAGTGGTAGACTTACCAACTCCGCCCTTCTGGTTGATAATGGCAATTACTCTCGTATCTTTCTCAGCTTTAGAACGCTTAACGTCTTTATAGCTCACGTATCGCTCCAATCCATGCCATTTTCCGGTTGATTGTTTCACGTGAAACCATCTTCGTCTATCACATCGTTTCACGTGAAACATAATCTTATCTCGTACCATGTTTCACGTGAAACATGGCATTTCTATTACTCATCATTCTAACGCAGTAAGTAATGAATATGTTTCACGTGAAACAATCCATGAATTACTAAAGTGGGCATGATCCAACAACTCAATTAGTTGATTTTGGAGAGAAATCTGCGTTATTCAATCAATATCACAGTATTACGGGAAAAGCGTCTATTCCACAGCACACATCCGAGGATTTAACCGCAGATACTAAGTAGATTGAATAGATTACATTGCAAAACAGTATCGACGCCACTAAAAGCGATGTCCCCAATCAATTCCATGCGCAAATTAGAGAATGATCTTTCTTCTATGAACTAAAACGGTGGTAAATAGTACCACCTTCGAAAGATATTTGGACACAAGCCGGCTTTCAAGTATCGAGTCTAAAAATCAATACTCCCATTCAGATAAATTCATCAGTATTGTATGCTCCTGCTCATACTCGCCATCTAATGCTTCAATACAACGGATAACCACTCAATGTTTCACGTGAAACGTTAGTAGACCCGCCGATACAATACGTGATCTCAAAATTACTTGAGCAAACTCCCCAAGAAACGCCGTTGAGCATTTCAAAAGAATTAAACAAAATGGCGGTGCACCGCATAAGCAGTGCACCGCCAAAGAATTGTTTCACGTGAAACATACAATGCAACACGTCAGTTAATCCAGCCCGCAACGAAACTAAGCAAGCGGAGTCCTTTTGGCCAGACCAGCAGAACGAGGTAGCTCGACGCGAGGAGCCCGAACAGACGTGAAGCTAAAGACTATGCGATGTCCCAGCTGATTTGGTAACTCAAATTCATTCGAGCAAGACAAGGCGAGTCCGCAGAGCTCGGCAGCCTTAAGTCCGCTTTGGATCTCAGATTCATCAGGATTTGCTTTAGCGATAATAAGTTGCCCACCTTTATTTAGGAAGGGAGTTGCATATTCAATGAGAACAGGCATAGAGGCAAGCGCGCGGGCACACACGCAATCGAATTGTCCGGATTCCTGCTTGGCATAATCTTCAAGCCTTGCGTGAACAGCAATTGCGTTATCGAGAGAAAGTTTCCCAATGAATGCGTTGACTGCATTGATTTTCTTGCCGACGGAATCAAGAAGAACAAGCTCGTGATCCGTGGCGCAAGCAAGCGGAATACCAGGAAAACCCGCACCAGTGCCCATATCAAGGATTCGTTGAGCTTCACTTGGAATTGAAGGAAGCAACAACAGCGAATCAAGAATATGAAGTACAAGGGCATCTTGAAGATCAGTGATACGAGTAAGATTAATGTACTCATTTACTTGCGACACATACAAGAGATGATCGAGACACTTCTTAAGCGAGTCTTCGGAGATATCAAGTCCAGCATCAATGACGTAGGACTTCAAGGTGTCCAGGAGCTCTTGGTGATGATCGTTAGAAATTGACAAGGGCTGTAGAATTACAGGGCGTGGTGCGTTCGCCATAAATACTCTACCTTTCAAAGTGATTCGAGCAGAAGCTGATGACTGAAATTAGTGTAACAAGAAGTTCAGTCATAAAAAGTGATATCGCAGCTAATAAAAAAGGGGATGCAGAATGCATCCCCTTTAAAGACAACGGATTTCAAGCTAGCAAGGTTGAATAACAACGCGGCGCTCAGGATCAGTGCCTTCGGAATGGGTTTCAACCTGAGGGTTCTCCCGGAGCGCGATATGAACCAGTCGACGTTCATAAGCACTCATCGGAGGCAAGGACACGGAGCGATGCTGCTTGAGAGCACGGTCGGCAGCAGAGACAGCCATCGAAACAACCTTATCGTGCCTACGGCTCTTGTATCCTTCAACATCAACAACAACGGGATACCTGAATCCGAGCTTCCTGCTCACAAGTAAAGCAAACAGCGTCTGCAGAGACTCAAGAGTGCGTCCATGACGACCGATGAGAACCGCCAGATCGGGAGCGGTCACATCAAGAATCAGCTCGCCATCATCGCCGTCGTACTCATCAATAGGCGAGTCCGCAGCGTCAAAGTGCTCGAGGATTGAGCGGAGCACGGAAACGGCAACGTCGGCAATAGCATCGAGCTCGGCATCAGAGAGCTCCTCGCCGTTTTTATAACGCTCAGCAACGGAAACGAAGTCAACAGCAGAATCCTCTACTGCTTCAACGACATCGGAAATCTGATCGGACATGGTATCCTCCTATTTTAGTAAGGTACCTGATTAGTTCTTCTTATGCTGACGAGGCTTGCGCTCGCGACGAACAACGTTGACCTCGATCGGAGCGTTCGCCAAGCGCTCTTCCTCTTCGGCCTTCGCCTTGTCGATAACCTTCTGGGTAACGAAGATCTGCTGAACGACCTGCCACAGCGTAGAGACATCGTAATACAACAAAACGCCGGCGGGCAGGCCCCAGCCAACAAAGAGCATCATGATAGTCATGACGATGCCCATGGTCTTCATGCTCTGAGCCTGGGCACCCGTCTGATTGCGAGCCATATACAGCTGCGGAATCAAGGTCAGAACGGAGAACAGCACCAGCGCGATGATGTAGGGAAGCGCGGTGGTAAAACCATCAGCCATGGCGGTGGCAGGCGACGTAATCAGGCTCGGAAGGATGTTGAAAAAAGAGAAGGTTCCCTCGTAATCCGGGAAGTAGTGAGGCAGATCGCGAAGAAGCGTGAACAGCGCGAGCAGCAAGGGCATCTGGATGAAAAGCGGCAGGCAGCCACCGAAGGGATTGAACTTGTTCTCGCTGTAGAACTTCTGCATCTCCTCGGCCTGGCGCTGCGGATCATCAGCGTAGCGCTCCTGGATCTCCATCAGCTTGGGCTGCAGAACCTGCATACGGGCGGTTGCCTTGGTGGATTTAAGCATCAAAGGCGTCAGGAGCAGGCGCACGATGATCACCAGGATGATGATCGACAGGCCCCAGTCTGCCGCGAACCCCTGAATTACCTTCAGGATCTCCAAAAGAATCTGAACGATCCAATCCCACATGTTGAATTCCTCCGAACGAAAACGCCCTGTTAGGGCACGGGATCATAGCCACCGACACGCCATCCGTTGCATCGAGTGATGCGGCGGACGGCGAGCCAGCAGCCTTTTAAAACACCATGCTTCTCAATAGCCTCAACAGCATACTGTGAACAGGTAGGGAAATAGATGCACGCATCGGGAAGCAGAGGAGAAATATATCTCTGGTAGATGCGCACGGCCCCAATCGCAGTGCGTTTGGGTAGGCTGAGAACAAGTGAAATTCCGCGCACTAAGCCACCCCCGCTCGTTTGAGCAGGGATTTCAGCGCCTCGATCATTTCTTCCGGATGGGCCGTACGCGTTCGGGGGGTGGCGAACAGGATAACGTCGCAACCCTCAACAGGTAGCCGCAATGCGCGCGCCGCCTCACGCAGCACGCGCTTGGAGCGGTTGCGCACAACAGCGCAACCAAGGCGTTTTGCAGCAACGAAGGCGACCCGACCCGGATCGCCTTCGTTGACTGCTTCACATATAACCATTCGAATCAGGGGATGGTTATATCGCCTTCCCTGAGTGAACGCACGCTCGAACTCCAGCCGAGACTTCAGTGTCCTCATGCGAGTAGCGTGACTTTAGTTGTCGCTCACCGTAAGACGCTTGCGGCCCTTGGCACGACGACGGGCGAGAACGGCACGGCCGCCCTTGGTGGCCATACGGGCACGGAAGCCGTGGGTCTTGGCGCGCTTGCGCTTGTTAGGCTGGTAGGTACGCTTCATGGTTGATATCCTCCTGGTGCATTTCGTCTGCTCACAGACTCACAGATATAGACATGTGAGCTTAGAGATTGTAGGGAATACCGTGCGGAAATGTCAATGAATCTCGGCTAAAAGATTGACAATTCTTCGGTGAATTTCATCGTTCGTGCATGAGATCGATATCCCACAGCTTTTCTTTCACGTTCTTTCACAGAGTTTTCCACAGGTTGTTGGCAAGTTGTTAATAACTTTTCGCGTCTTTTCTTCAGTTTTCAACCGATTGGGAAAACTTGTTGAAAGATGCGAAAGCTTTCATGCGGAGCTGATATCCTGTTGAAAGAAACGCGAAAGAACGGGATGACATGTCTGACGATTTCTATCCCTTTGTGGACTCGGGCGACCCCGCCCCCAGCAACAACCATATAACGGGTGCGACGGAACCCCCGTTGCCCGGGAGCCAGCCCACCACTTCCCCCTTCGATATCGACGGGGGACAGCTTTCCGCAGCGGCCCCTCACGGGGACGAGGGGTCGTCGCCAAGCGGCGTGGCCGTGAGCTACGCGACGCGCATCGCCATCTACGACGACATGCTCTCGACGCCACGAGTAATCGTCATCACGCCGAAAGACGTCCGCACCTATCTTGAGGAGATCACCAACACGGTGTATCGCTGCATGAAGGAGCAGGGCGGCTCGATCTCCCTCATGGTTATCCGAGAGATCGTGGAGAACTTCATCCACGCCCATTTCATGGAACCTATCATCTCGATTCTCGACGGTGGAGAAACGATACGCTTCGCCGACCAGGGACCGGGGATCGGGGACAAGGAACGGGCCTTCGAATTCGGCGTTACCTCGGCAGACCGAGACAAGAAGCGCTATATACGAGGCACGGGCGCGGGCTTCCCCATGGTCCAGCAGTATCTCGAAAACGCCGGCGGAGCCGTGTCGATCGAAGACAACCTGGGGCAGGGCACCGTGGTCACGGTAAGCCTCGACCCTGCGCGCGTCGCAGAGATCGAGCGCACCGCAGCACGCGGCGCGGCGGTGCGAGGAGCCGCAGCGGAGCTGCAAGCCGCGGGAGCAGCCGGGCGCGGTCGGCAGGCATATGCACAGGAGCAACAGGGTCCCTATGGATACCCGCCGGCCGCACAACCCTACAACGCCGACGCGAGCCGCAGCCCAATGGGGTCGGCGGCAGCGCATCAACCTTACGAAGCAGCGGGCTGGAACCCTTACGGATACCCGCAGCAATATCAGACGGGGGGATGGCAGGGATTCCCACCGCAGGGATACGGAACACCCGCGTACCCTCAGCAGGGTCAGTGGCAGGGACAGCCCTACCCCGGAGCGGCGTGGGCGGGTGCGGCGTACATGCAGCAGCCGACGCCGTTTCCCGGCATGCCCCAACCCGGGGTCGCCCCGCAAGCCGGGACCGGGCTGGTACCGGCGCAGGCAAGCACGGCGCAGCCCTACGTCTCCGACCGCGGGGTGAACGCCATGCTCTACCTCGAGCAGAACGGGTCGTGCGGCCCGACCGACCTCGAAAGAGCCTTCGGCTCGTCGGTCCCCACGTGGTCACGCGAGCTCGACGCGCTCACGAGCTCGGGCCTGGTCATCAAACGCGGTCAGAAGCGCATGCTCACCGATATGGGAAAGCTTTGGCTCCAGACGACGCGTTCCCAACAGGCAGCCGCGAGCGCGTCGGAAGCCCATCCCGCACCCGGCTTCGACCAGCAGCATCAGCAGATGGCGAGCGCAGGGACCGCGGAGGCAGCATATGCCCCGGGGTATCCGGCGGCACCGGGCTACCAAGCGGACCGGGCGAACCAAGCTCCGGTCGTACAGCAGCACGGCATGCAGAACCAGCCCGCCCAACCGTGGAATCCCGGCCTCCAAGGGCTCTAGATACACGAATGGCCGCACGGGCCTAGAACCATGACGGAGATGAGAAGGTGAACATGGAAAGCGAAGCGCAGATCTTACTTACAGACGTGGTGGCGTTCTGCCAGCGCGACGGTCAAGACGCTCGCCTCACCAACATGCTGGGCCAGTCGCGTCCGCTGGACATGACGGAAAGCGCGCTCATCGTCGAGGCGCCCACGCGCTTCGCGGTGGCGTTCCTGGAGCGGAACAAGGCGATCGTCGAGCACTATCTCGAGGAGATCGCGTTTATGCACCTCGACCTCGTGGTCCAGCCGCCAGCCACCGCATTCGCCCCCGACGCCGCGGGCGCGGCCGGCACTCCGCCCGCGCCGGTCGCGCAGACAGCGGCCCCGGCCGCCGAGGGCAGGGGCATAGAAGCGGCACCCGCGGCCGGACCGATGGGCGCGCAACCGATGGCGGGCGGCGTCGCGATCCCTGCGGCCGCACCCGTCGCCGCAACCTCTGCATCCCCCGCAGCGACCCCCGTAGAAACTCACGTTCCAGTGAACGCCGTGGTACCCGCCCCTGCGCCGGCGGTCCCCGCCGCCTCTCCCGCTACGGCGCCGGCTCCGGCGGCCGCCCAGACCCTCCCGGGCGCAGCCACCGCCGCCGTGCCGCTCGCGCGAGAAAAGGACCCGGGTGCCGTCAACGTGACGAATACCATGTCGCGCGACGATTTCCTGAAGATGCTGCAGGCCCAGAAGGGCGGGGCGCCTACCACCGCCCCCGCGCCATCGGCCGGCACCGCAAGCGCTCCGGGAGTCGCCGTCGCCCCGGCCGGGACCGAGGCGCACGCCGCGGAAGACAGCGCGCCCGTGGGTTCGAAGTTCACCTTCGCGAATTTCGTCTACGGCGACGAGAACAAGCACGCATACCACTCCGCCCAGCGCTTCGCGGCGTTCGTGGACGAGCCCGGTCAATACAACTCGCTCTTCATCTACGGCGGATCCGGCCTGGGCAAGACGCACCTGCTGCTCGCCATCAAGAACTACCTCGCCGAGACCAAGCCGCACATCCGCGTCAAATACGCGAACTCCCAAGCCTACATCGACGACTTCATCAACGAGATCGCCCGGCAGAAGACGGAGGGGCGCGCGATCCTGCGCGAGTACCATGAGGCAAACGTCCTGATCATCGACGATATCCAGAACATCATCGGCAAGCAGGCGAGCATCGAATACTTCTTCTCCCTCATGGACGAGTTCATCCGGGAGAACAAGAAGATCGTCATCGCCTCAGACCGCGCCCCGAAGAACCTCGGCATGGACGAGCGGCTCACCAGCCGCTTCAACGCCGGCATGCTCTGCCTGGTATCGGAACCCGGCTTCGAGATGAAGTACACCATTCTCAAACGCTACTACGAGGGAACGATCAAGCCGCAGGCGGACATGAGCCCGGCGAACGTCGATGCCTCGTTGCTCGACGCGTTCCGCGTCCAGGGCGGCGACCTCACCGACGAACAGCTCCGCTACATGGCGGAGATCTCCGGCAACAACATCCGCGAGCTCGAGAGCTTCTGCGAGCGCTGCGCGAGCCTCTCCTTCGAACGGGAGCAGCAGGGCCGCGAACTCGAGGCGGTCGACATCGAGAAGGTGGCGGACGAGTACTTCGATACGGTCCACAAGGTGATCCACATCGATGCGGTGCAGGCCGCGGTCGAGGAGTTCTACCAGGTGAGCCACGAGGATTTGATCGGCCCCAAGCGGTCGAAGGGCATCGCGTTCGCGCGCCACGTCGCCGTCTACCTTGCAAATTCCCTCTGCGAGCTCAGCTCGTCCGCCATCGGAGCGCAGTTCGGCGGACGCGACCACTCCACCGTCCTCAACAGCCTGAAGGTGGTCGAGAGCAAGATGCAGGAAGACCGCCGCATCTGCGAAGACCTCCAGCAGCTCAAGAGCATGATCGCCCAGCGATCGTAACGGCTGCGGGCAAGTAAGCGCATACGGCGGAAAGCAACCCGATCAAGGACATGAAAGGTGGGCAAAAGGTTGTTGAAAGTTACTGGAAATCATGTTGGCGAGGCGCCTCGACCTGTGGGGAGCTCGTACCATGAGGGCTTCCTGTTGATAACCACCGAGGTTTTCCACAGGGGCTAGCAGATAATATCCACAATGCTGAGCTGCGGAAACGAGATTTTTCCACAGCGTCCACCGTCTTATTACTATTATTAGATTTATATCTATATAGAGAGGAATAAAAGATGAGGTTCACCGTTAGCCAGTCGGCTCTCTCCGAGGCACTCGCAACCGTCATGAAGGGCGTAGCGGGATCTTCGACGCTCCCCATTCTCTCGGGTGTGCTCGTTCGAGCTTTCGACGGCGTTCTCGAGTTCCAAACCTCCAACTATACGATCGCCATTCGCCACCGTATCGCCGCGCGCGTGGAGCAGGAGGGGTCGATGGTGGTCCCCTGCAAGATGCTGTCCAATATCACGAAGACGCTGCCGGACGCGCCGGTCTCGTTCGAGATGGAAGAGCGCCAGGTGAGCATCAAGTGCGAGAAGAGCTCCTTCCGCCTGAACACGCTCGACGTGGGCGACTTCCCCGAGTTCCCCACCTATGCGCTCGAGTGCACGGTCGAGCTCCCGGCGAACATCCTTTCCGATATGGTGTCGCGCGTATGGCGCGTCACCTCTACCGATAAGAACCGCCCCGTCCTCAACGGCGTCTACATGACCGTCGAGAACAACACCGTCCGTCTCGTGGCGACCGACTCCTACCGCCTCGCGGTGTGCGACACCCAGGTCGAGACCTCTTCCCTCGAGGGCGCTTTCGAGCTGAACGTCCCGGCGGACGCGTTCAACGACGCGCTCTCGATCACGGGCGGCCAGGGGACCATCATGATCGGCTCGACCGATACGCAGGTCGTCTTCGAAGCCGGCAACACCACGTACGTGTCCCGCCGCATCGAGGGCGTCTACCCCAACTACAAGGCCCTCCTGCCCCAGACGTGCGCGACGACCGTGAGGATCGACGTCGCGTCGTTCAACGCGGCGCTGAAGCGCGTGGCGGTCATCGCCCAGAACAACTCGGCGGTCAAGTTCGAGATCGATGCCGACTGCGGGACGCTCGCCCTCTCCGCCATCTCCAGCGACCAGGACGTTGCACGTGAAACGGTCGACGTGGACATCGAGGGGGAATCGGGCGTCATCGCGTTCAACTACCATTACATCTTCGGCTGCCTGAACGCGCTCGCCCGCGAGAAGGAGATCACGCTCGAGCTGCAGTCGTACAACCAGGCCGGCGTCTTCAAGAGCTACGACAAGATCAACTACCTCTACCTGGTCATGCCCGTGCGTATCTAATGGGTATCTACGCGCGCGAACTTCGGGTACAGCATTATCGCAGCTTCGAGGAGCACGCCCTCGACCTGGCGGAGGGGATCACCATCCTGGTGGGCCACAACGCCGCTGGTAAAACCAACCTGGTCGAGGCGCTCCAGCTGCTCACGTCGGGGCAGTCGTTCCGTCGTCCGTCGCCACGCGAGCTTTTGCGCGACGGCGCCGAGCGCGGGTCCGCGCTCCTGGAGCTCGAGGGCGACGGCCGCCGCGTCACGAACGAATGCGAGCTCACCGAGACGCGTCGGGCCTTCAAGCGCAACGGGAAGAAGACGAACGCCGCGGGCGTCAGGGGCGTTCTGCCCAGCGTGCTCTTCTGCCCCGACGATCTCGATATGGTGAAGCGCTCGGCGAGCGTCCGCCGCCGCGCCCTCGATGATTTCGGCGTGCAGCTCAACGCGCAGTACGCGCGGCTGGTGTCGACGTACGAGCGGGTGGTGGAGCAGCGCAACACCTTGCTGAAGGACCGCACCGCCGACCCCGCCCTCGCCGCCGCCTGGGATGAGTCGCTCGTCGCGACCGGCGCCGCGCTCATGCAGCATCGCGCCGCTCTGCTCGACCGCGTCGCCGCCCATGCCGCGCGCGCCTATGCGGATATAGCGCCCCACGAGCGGCTCGACATCGCTTACGAGCCCTCGTTCGGCGCTCCCGGTGGCGCCGCTTCCGTCGACCTGGCCGATCGCGCGATGATCGAGCAGTCGTTTCGCGCCCGCCTGCGCGAGCTCGGGCAGGATGAGGCCCGCCGCGGCCTCACGCTCGCCGGCCCCCATCGCGACGAGATCGCGTTCTCCATCGACGGGAGGAGCGCGCGCCTGTACGCATCCCAGGGGCAGCAGCGGTCGATCGTGCTGGCGTGGAAGGTCGCGGAGGTGGCCGTTACGAGGGACATCCTCGGCTACGCCCCGCTGCTCCTGCTCGACGATGTGATGAGCGAGCTCGACGAGAGCCGCCGCGCCGCCATCCTGTCATTTATCGAAGGCGAGGTCCAGACGGTTATCACCACGACGAACCTCGGCTATTTCACCCATGAGATCCTGGAGAGGACGAAGGTGGTCGGCGTTGGCCAGGCGTGATGAGAGAATCCGCGAGACGCGCAGCCTCGAGGGCTTCCTCGGCGCGGAGCGCGCGCGGCTGTTCGATGATGCGAGCCCCGAGCGGCGCGAGCAGCTGCGCGCGGCGGAGCGCACGCGCGAGGTGTACCGCGCGTGGAACGCGGTGTGCGCGGGCACGCGCGAGGGCAAGCACGCCACCGGCTTGCATTTCGCCGCGGAGAGAAACGAGCTGATCGTGTACATGGACGCGCCCTCGTGGACGCAGGAGATGACGATGCTGCGCGAGATCATCCGCGCCCGCATGGCCGCGAAGGGTGTAGACATCGACGCCCTGGTGTTCAAGACCTCCCGCGAGGGCTATCGCTCCGCCGCCGAGGGGTCCGGTTCCGCCGCGAAGCACCGCGCGCCCGCGGTCGCCCCGCGTCCCGCGCCGCGACGGGAGGAGCTCAGCGCCGCCGAATCCGATCGGCTCGACCGCGAGGTGGCGCCCATCGAGAACGAAGCCTTGCGCAAAGCGCTCAAATCGGCGATGAAGGCAAGTCTCGAGTGGAAAGAGACCACAACCGAATAAAGGGCACCTATTTTCGCCTCTCAATGCGTTTTACGGGTATTTGTGTGTTTTGGTGACACGTGAAACAAGCGTGTATCATGTTAACAATGGAGTAAAACGTCTTTCATTTGTGAAAGGGGTCCGTGTGGCGAAAGAGAATGATTACGGCGGCGGTGAAATCAAGGTCCTCGAGGGCCTCGAGGCCGTGCGCGTACGCCCCGGTATGTACATCGGCTCTACGAGCTCGACCGGCCTGCACCACCTCGTATGGGAGATCGTCGACAACGCGGTCGACGAGGCTATGGCCGGCTACTGCTCGCAGATCGAGGTGACCGTGCATGCGGATAACTCGATCACGGTCGTCGACAACGGCCGCGGCATCCCGGTCGACGAGCATCCCGTGAAGAAGATCCCCACGCTCGAGGTCGTCATGACGATCCTCCACGCGGGCGGAAAATTCGATAACTCGGCCTATAAGGTATCCGGCGGCCTGCACGGCGTCGGCGTGTCCGTCGTGAACGCCCTGTCCAAGAAGATGACGGTCCAGGTCGCGCGCGACGGCAAGGTCTACGAGATGCAGTTCAGCCGTGGCGTGACCACGCAGAAGATGAAGGAGGTCGGCACCTCGGAGACGACCGGCACCACCGTCACCTTCTGGCCCGACGAGGAGATCTTCGAGACCACCGTCTACGATTACGACATCCTCCACGACCGCCTGCAGCAGACGGCGTTCCTCAACAAGAACCTCAAGATCACCCTCACCGACGAGCGCGAGATCGAGCCCTCTGTCGAGGAGTTCTGCTATGCCGGCGGCATCATCGACTTCGTCAAGTTCCTGAACGAGGGCAAGACCGTGCCCGAGGAATTGAAAGAGCCCATCTACCTATCCGGCGCCTCCGAGCCCGATGCGCCGGTCGAGCGCACCGGCGAGGTGGAAGTCTCCATCCAATGGAACGCCTCGTACTCCGAGACCGTCATGAGCTTTGCGAACGACATCCGCACCATCGAGGGCGGCATGCACATGGAGGGCTTCCGCACGGCGCTCACCAGCGTGATCAACGATTACGCGCGCAAGAACGGCATCCTGAAGGAGAAGGAGGGCAACCTCACGGGCGACGACGTGCGCGAGGGCCTCACCGCCGTCGTGTCCGTCAAGCTCGCCGATCCGCAGTTCGAGGGGCAGACCAAGGCGAAGCTCGGCAGTTCCTTCATGCGCACGCTCGTGCGCAAAATCGTCTCCGAGGGGCTGGCCGATTACCTCGAGGAGCATCCCAAGCAGGCCCGCGAGATCATCAAGAAGGCCCAGCAGGCCAGCAAGGCCCGTAACGCCGCCCGCAAGGCGCGCGAGGCGACGCGCCGCAAGAGCCTGCTCGAGACGGCTTCCCTTCCCGGCAAGCTGGCGGACTGCTCGGAGCGCAACCCCGAGCTGACCGAGCTCTTCATCGTCGAGGGCGACTCGGCAGGCGGCTCCGCGAAAGACGGCCGCCGCCGAGACATCCAGGCCATCCTGCCCCTGCGCGGCAAGATCTTGAACGTCGAGCGCGTGGGCGACCACCGCGCCTTTTCCAGCGATACCATCCAGTCGCTCATCACCGCCATCGGCTGCGGCGTGACCAACGGCACCGGCGACGGCGGCGATTTCGACATCACCAAGGCTCGCTACCACAAGATCATCATCATGACCGATGCAGACGTCGACGGCGCCCACATCCGTATCCTGCTGCTCACGTTCTTCTACAAGTACATGCGCCCGCTCATCGACGCCGGCTACGTGTACGTGGCGTGCCCGCCCATCTTCGGCGTGAAGGTGCGCAACAAGATTCACTACGTGTATCCCAACGGGCGCCAGCCGGAAGAGGAGATCCTCCGCGACACTATCGTGAGCCTGGGGCTCAACCCCGATGACGGCGACGAGGAGCCGTCCGGCAAGGTGACCAAGAAGCGCCGCGGCTACACCGTTCAGCGCTACAAGGGTCTGGGCGAGATGGATCCCAAGCAGCTGGCGAGCACGACCATGGATCCCAAGACCCGCATCCTGCAGCGCGTCACCATCGAGGACGCCGTCGTCGCCGACCGCGCGGTCCGCGAGCTGATGGGCAGCGAGGTCGAGTATCGCCGCGCGTATATCGAGAAGCACGCGCACGACGCTCGCTTCCTGGACGCCTAGCCCGTGCTTCCCGAGGCACCGAATCTTGGCGCTCAATCGTCGGGCGCCGCGCGTGAGGCGTGCGCTCTTCTCTTTCGCGCCAATCTTCGGCATCTCGGAAACCCCGGGCCAACCTGATGGGTCAACCCGGGCGGACTTGATTGATGTGGGGCTGATCACTTGAACAACCACGACCGATAGGGAGGACACGTGGCTGACGATATGAATAACGATGGGCTGGGCTCGGAGGAGACGGCGGGCATGCCCGACGACCTGAAGCGCCTGCTAGCCCGCGCCGAAGAGGACGAGGCGGAAGGGTACGACCCCGATGCCGCGTCCGAGGAGGACGAGGAGGATGATGGCGAGGAGCTCGAGGAGAGCTTCGGCGTCGTCGACCGCGGCGAGAGCGCCGGCGAGGATATCAATGGCGGCTCGCTGCAGATCTCCGAGTTCGGCCATGAGATGAAGCAGTCCTTCATCGAGTACTCGATGTCGGTCATCACCGCGCGCGCCCTGCCGGACGTGCGCGACGGCCTGAAGCCGGTGCACCGCCGCATCCTGTACGCGATGAACGAGAGCGGCATCTTCCCCAACCGCCCGCACAAGAAGTCGGCGTGGACCGTCGGCGAAGTTATCGGCAAGTACCACCCGCATGGCGACTCGGCCGTGTACGAGACGATGGTCCGTCTGGCCCAGTGGTTCTCCATGCGCACCCCGCTCATCGACGGCCATGGCAACTTCGGCAACATCGACGGCGACTCCGCGGCGGCCATGCGCTACACCGAGAGCCGTCTGGCCAAGCCCGCCATGGAGCTGTTGCGCGACCTTCAGAAGGATACGGTCGACTGGGGCCCTAACTACGACGAGTCCCTGGCCGAGCCCAAGGTGCTGCCGGCGCGCTTCCCCAACCTGCTGGTCAACGGCAGCGCGGGCATCGCCGTCGGCATGGCCACCAACATTCCGCCGCACAACCTCAACGAGGTTATCGAGGCGACGTGCCACCTCATCGACAACCCCGACGCCACGGTCGCGGAGCTCATGCAGTTCCTGCCCGGCCCCGACTTCCCCACCGGCGCCCTCATCATGGGTACCGACGGCATCCGCAAGGCGTACGAGACCGGCCGAGGCTCCATCACGGTGCGCGCGAAGGCCCATATCGAGACCACCAAGACGGGCCGGGGCCGTATCGTGTTCACCGAGATCCCCTATCAGGTGAACAAGGGGTCGCTCCAGGAGAAGATCGCCCAGCTGGTCAACGAGAAGCGCATCGAGGGCATCTCGGACATGCGCGACGAGTCCAACCAGAAGGGCATCCGCTTGGTCATCGAGCTCAAGAAGGGCGTCATCCCCGAAGTCGTGCTCAACAACCTGTACAAGTACACCTCGCTGCAGAACACCTTCGGAGTCAACACGCTCGCGCTGGTGAACGGCGTGCCCAAGTGCCTGTCGCTCACCGAGGTGCTGCATCACTACATCGACCACCAGGTCGACGTCGTGACCCGCCGTACGCGCTTCGATTTGAAGAAGGCCCAGGCTCGCGCGCACATCCTCGAGGGCTACCTCATGGCGCTCGACCATATCGACGAGGTCATCTCGATCATCCGCGCCTCCCAGACGGACGCCGAGGCCAGCGCGCGCCTGATCGAGCGCTTCGGCTTCACACCGGAGCAGACCGCCGCCATTCTCGAGATGAAGCTGCGCCGCCTGACCGGCCTGGAGCGCGACAAGATCGAGGGCGAGCTCGACGGACTGCGCCGCGCCATCGCCTACTACGAGGACCTGCTGGCGCACGAGGAGAAGATCCTGGGCGTCATCAAGGAGGAGATGCGCGAGATCGGCAAGAAGTTCGGCGACCCGCGCCGTACCCAGATCACCAACGCCGGCCGCGACCTCGACGTTGAGGACCTCATCGCCGACGAGGATATGGTCGTCACCATCACGCATACCGGCTACGTGAAGCGCATCCCCGTCGCGAGCTATCGCTCCCAGAAGCGCGGCGGCAAGGGCGTAAGCGGCGTCAACCTCAAGGAAGACGACGTCATCGACGAGATGTTCATCGCCAGCACCCATGAGTACGTGCTGTTCTTCTCCACGCGCGGCAAGGTGTACCGCCTGAAGGTGCACGAGCTGCCGGAGGGCACGCGCCAGGCGCGCGGCACGGCCATCGTGAACCTGCTCCCCTTCGAGGACGGCGAGAAGATCGCGAGCGTTATCTCGTGCCGCGAGTTCCCCGGCGACGAGTACCTCATGTTCGCCACGGCGAACGGCATGGTGAAGAAGACCGTGATGAGCGCCTACGACCGCAGCCGCCGCGACGGCCTCATCGCCATCAACCTCAAGGACGGCGACCGCCTGCTCGACGTGCGTCGCGTGTGCGAGGGCGACAAGGTCATCATGGCTACCACGGCCGGCAAGGCGATCGTCTTCGCCGAGGACCAGGTCCGCGCGACCGGTCGCGACACGAGCGGCGTGCGCGGTATCAGCATGAAGGACGACGCCGAGGTCCTGGGCATGGAGGTGTCCAACGGCACCGGCGACCTGGTGGTGGTGACCGAGTTCGGCTACGGCAAGCGCACGCCGGTCGCGGACTATCCCGAGCAGAACCGCGGCGGCCAGGGCGTCCTCACCATCCAGATGACCGAGCGCAAGGGCAAGCTCGCCGTCATGAAGGTGGTGGGTCCGCAGCACGAGCTGTTCATCATCACCGAGGGCGCGACGGTTATCCGGGTGAAGACGGAGGAGATCTCCCGGACCGGTCGCATGACGCAGGGCGTCAAGATGATGAGCGTGGAGGAAGGCGATCGCGTTACCGCCATGGCGCGCATGACGAGCGACGAGAAGAAGGCGGATGAGCCTGCGTCGGACGAGGGTCAGGAGGGCCTGGGCTCCAGCGCCGCCGCCGGCGACGGCGAAGCTGCCGCTGCCGAGGGCGCGAGCGGCGACGCTGCTACCGAGGAGCTCGAGGGATCGAGCGACGAGTAGGGCCTGCCGATGCTCGGGCGCCGGGCTCGACTATGAAATTCGCCGCGAAGGGCGGGGTGCTTCGGCGCCCTGCCCTTTTGTATGCTCCCCTTCACCTGCGCATTTGTCGCGACCGTCCGTCGTGGTTCGCGTCCCGCTCGTCGATAACGTGTATAGGTGGCATTTTTTCGAAATCTAGTATGAGAGCTGCTGTATACGTTTCCTGGGGGATTCTAACGGTCTGACCAGGGATGGTTGAAGAGGAGTGTGAGGATGAAGCCTTTCACATTCAAGAGAGCGGCGGTCGCCATGGCGCTCGCCTGCTCGGTATTGGGTGGGTTTGGTACCGCGTCATATGCCGAGCCGCACGAGCAGATTCAAAACAAGGGGTCTACGCCAATATCGGCGGAAGCCGGCCGGCTGGTGGGCGCTGCGCTCAGCCATAGGGGGCGGACTGCGCCCGCCGCGGGTGAGAACATCGCCAACGGAAAGGCGTATGGCGTCGAGGGCACTGAGGTCTACGAGGGACATGGCAAGTCGTACGCCGACCGTGGTGGCATGCTAACCGACGGTGCGGTGCATGCGGATGACTCGCAGTGTGAGGACAGCGCCGACCTGGTCGGGTACAAGGTGAACTCCGAGCAGCATCAGACGTTCACCATCGACCTGGGCTCTCGCCACGAGGTGAGTGGCATGGCCATCCATGGATGGGCATGGAACGATACTCAGGATTTCATCTGGGGTATCCGCCACTACGCCGTTTCCTATCAAGACGACCAGGGCTCCTGGCATGAGCTGATGAGCAGCGAGGACCGCCTGCCGTATCAGGCGGATACCCGTGCGTGCTATACCTATCGGGAGGAGTGGCAGCCTGTTCAGACGAATAAGGTCAGGATCTCGATTCAGGGTTGGAGCGTCGGCCTGTTCCTCTCGGAGCTCGAGGTGTTCGGCAAAGGCGGCGGCGAGGCGCCCGATGTCGACTACGGCAACCGTGCGCTCAACGCACCGTATACGAAGTCCGAGCCCTATACCGAGAACGGTGTGACGAACTATCCCGACACCGACGGCCGCGAGCTGACCGATGGCGTCGTCGGTTCCGATGACTTCCGCGATGCCTCCTGGGTCGGTTTTGCGGGAGAGGGTTCTCCTCGGTTCGTCCAGGTCGACTTGGGCTCTCCGTGCGAGATCAGCCGTGTGAGCCTATCGTACCTCGTTGATGCCAACGCGGGCATCGTCGCGCCGCAGTCGATTAAGGCGAGCTATTCGGCTGATGGTGCTCGGTTCCACGCCTTCGGAGAGGTGACGAACCCGAGCACCGCCGCCGGTGCCCATACACAGGATATCGCCGCGGACAAGGTGACCGCGCGCTATATCCGCTTCGATGTCTCTCATACGGGATGGCTGTTCATCTCCGAGGTGACCGCGTACGGCACCGAGAAGGATATCGATCCGAATATCCCGTATTTTGTGAAGGATCTTCCTGCCGAGCAGAAGGTCTACCGCGGCGGGACCGTGGAGCTGCTCGTGGACGCCCTGATCGGCAACCAGGGAACCGTGACGTACGAATGGAAGAAGGACGGCAGGGTCCTCGATTGTCGCGATGCTCGCTTGGTGCTGGAGGATATCCAGGACGATGACGCCGGTATGTACAGCGTGACCGTCACGAACGCTCTTGATGATAGGGAGTACATCGCCGAAAGCGTTGCTTGCGCGGTCGCTATCGAGGAGATCACCGACCCTGAAACGCTGCTCGATCTCTTCAGGGGCAAGGCCCCCGAGGTCCGCGATGGCAAGTTAGTGATTCCGGATTCGAATACGCCCAACTACGATGTCGTTTTGGGTGGTTCGGACCGCGAGCCTATCGTCGGCTTGGACGGATCGGTCCATCAGCCGTTGACCACCACTACGGTGAATCTGGTTTACAAGGCGGTCTCGACCACCGATCCGAAGGATGTGACCTTAGCGGACTATAACGTCCAGGTCGAGGTCCCTGGTGCATACGAGGTGGAGGATCGTGATAACAAGGCGCCCGTCGTCCTGCCGGGCTTGCGCGAATGGAAGGGTTCGACGGGCACGTACGCCCTTCGCGCCAACACCGTCATCGTTGCGAACAGCAAGATAGAGAAGAACGTCGCCGACAAGATGGTTCAGTTCTTCAAAGACGTGCTCAAGCGCGATATCGAGGTCCGTGCCGGTGAAGCGCAACCGGGGGACATCGCCCTCATCATCGATTCCAAGCTTCCCGAGCTGGGGAGCGAGGGATATCTGTTGACCATCGACGATGCCGTGGTGGTGCGCGCGCCCGAGAAGACCGGTTTGCTGTACGGTGCCATTTCGACGGTTCAGGCGCTTTACGCGGACCGGGACCACGCGAACATCCCATGCGGCATCGCCCGCGATTATCCCGCATATAAGGTCCGCGGCGCTTTCCTTGATATCTCCCGCATGGCGTATCCCATCGAGTATCTCGAGGAAATGGCCAAGTATATGGCTTGGTTCAAGATGAACGACTTCCATGTCCATCTGAATGACAAGGCCGATCAGGATTACAAGGCGTTCCGTCTGGAAAGCGACTTGCCCAATCTGACCTCGACGGACCTGTTCTATTCCAAGCAGGAATACAAGGACTTCCAGGACACTGCGGCGGACTGGGGCGTCTCCATCGTCTCCGAGATCGAAACGCCGGGGCATGCCCGTGCGTTCCGAGATGTGCCCGGCATCAAGATGACCGCGGACGGCGAGCATCTCGACATCTCCGACCGTGGCACCGTCGAGATTATCAAAGGGTTGTTCGACGAGATGCTCGATGGCGAGGATCCTGTGATCCGCAACCCGGTGGTGCACATCGGTACCGATGAGTACTACGCGGGCACGCCCGAGCAGTTGAACGAGTACGTGTACGAGCTTTCTGAGCATCTGCATGCCAAGGGCGCCACTATGCGCTTCTGGGGCGCGTTCCTGAACAACGCCGGCCTGCCCGCAGGCGTCGAGAAGGCTATCCCGGGCTCCCAGTGCAACATCTGGGCCTCATCTGCCGAATGGGAGAGCACGCTGAGCCCGAAGCAGATGGCGGAGTATGGTTACGACCTCATCAATTCTAACGGCTACAACCTCTATATCGTTCCAGGCGGACAGGAGTATTCGGATTCCCTGAACCATGCGCGGTTGTACAACAACTGGGAGGTCAACCAATTTGACTTTGCCGGTACGATGACGAACGTTCTACCGCTCGGCCATCCGCAGGTGCTGGGAGCGAATTTCCTGATCTGGAACGATCGCGGTACGTCGAATACCGGCTTCTCGATGTTCGATACGTTTACCCGCTTCCAGAACGGCACCACGATCGTTGCCGAGAAAACCTGGTGCGGCCCCGCCTCCGATGGCCAGACCTACGCTTCGTTTGCTCGCCGCGACCTACTGTTCCGCGATTATGTAGGCGGTGCGAATCCAACGCGAAAGGTTAATTCAGCTACTCAGGAGCTCCTGAACATCGACTTCGAGACCGTGAAGGACGGCGTGGCACTCGACGCGACGGCAAATCATCTTGACGGTACGCTTACCGGAGCTGAGCTTGAGAAGATGGGTGATGCGGATACCGTGGCGGTGTTCGACGGAGCCGCTTCAATGTCGCTGCCAGCGGATAGCATCGGCTTCCCGTATGAGGCATCATTCGATATCAAGCTGTTAAAGGAGCCCGCGGCCAACACCAAGCTGCTCGAGGGTCCCGATGGCACCGTGTACCTGAACATCGACGGCACCGGCAAGATCGGTATCAAGCGAGACGGCTTCCGTCCCGCGGATTCCGGCCACGGCGTGCAGTTCGACCGCACGGCCGGATACACTTTCATCTTCGATACCCAGCTGCCCGTGGGTACGTGGGCAACGGTGAAGCTGAGCAGCGATCGTCAGTTCAGCCATCTCGAAGTCGACGGTACGAAGTGCAAGGCCGTATGCACGGTCGAGCGTCTGCCGGGCAAGCCAGGGCGTCCGGTGGACGAGAGCTCGACGAGTTTGTTGCCCACGGCGAAGATGTTTGCCGGCGTAGCATGTCAGGTCGATGACCTGGTGGTAGTGAACCCCGAGCTCAAGACCGGCGCTGAATCGGCGAATATTGCGCTCGAGTGTGATGTGACGACGTCGGCGCTCGAGAACGACGGCGTGGGCGGCACCAAGTTCTTCCCTGCCGCGCTAACTGACGGCATCAAGGGCGATTCCAACGCCCGTGTGTCCTTCGATCCCTCGACACCATCCACCTGGGCGATTGTCGATCTGGGTGCGACGCGCTCCTTCGATATGGTGAAGCTCTTCTTCTTCGAGAGTTGTCCTGAGTACAAGGTGCTGGTGTCTGAGGATGGCGAGGCCTGGCACGAGGTGTTGCATGAGCGGAACGGCGTGAGCGGACGTCCTGAGGGTAAGGATGTCGAGGTGACGGTGACGTTCGAACCCGTCCAGGCGCGCTACATCAAGTATGAAGGCCTGAGCAAATGGGTTTCCGAGTGGGGCGGCTATCATGGAGGCCTGACGGAGCTCGAGGCGTACAGCACCAAGGTACCCAAGCCCGAGCCGGAGCCCGAACCTGGGGTAAATAAGGATGCGCTGCAAGCGCTGGTCGACGAGGCCCTGAAGGCCGAGACCGAGGGAAAGACTGAATCCGTTGTCGACGCGTTCAAGGCAGCCCTTTCTTTCGCGCAAGGCGTGCTTGCCGACGAGGATGCGACGCAACAGCAGGTTGACGAAGCCCGCGAGGTGCTGGCTGCAGCGCATGAGGCGTTGAAGGCCGATCAAGGTCCGAACCCCGAACCTGAACCCGAGCCGGAGCCGAATCCGAAGCCTGAACCCGAGCCCGCACCCGAGCCGGAGCCCCAGCCGGATCCTCAGCCACAGCCCGCTCCGAAGCCGGATGGGGACCAGGGGACTGTTCCGGGCGGCGCACGCCCAGGCAACAGCGGTGCGGAAGATTCCATCCCGCAGTCTGGTGATTCACTAGGCGGTATCGCCGGATTGATCGGTGTGGCGGCGGTGTGCGTTGGTAGCGGCGTCGTGTTGAGAAGAAGGATATCTAAATAGGACGGCAATTTTGGCGCGTTGGGTTCGCCCGGATGCGCCGCGATGGTCGCTCCAGCTGCGATGCCTGGTCGCACGGGTTGCATTCGACTATGAAATACGCCGCGAAGGGCGGGGTGCTTCGGCGCCCCGCCCTTTTTCGTGCGCCTGGGTATAACAAGGCGAGAAGACGACGACCGAGCGGAGAGCGCTATGGATATCGAAGGTGTTTTGGCCGATATGACGCTTCGTGAGAGGGCCGTGCTGCTCGCCGGCGCGAGCCATTGGTCCACGGTCGCCCTGCCCGAACGGGGCGTCCCGGCGGTCGAGCTGTCGGACGGCCCGCATGGCCTGCGGCACCAATCTGGCGCCGCAGATCATCTCGGGATCCATGAAAGCGATGCGGCGGTGTGCTATCCCACGGCGAGCGCGCTCGCATGCTCGTTCGACCCCGGGCTCGTTGAAGAGGTAGGCCGCACCATCGCGTGCGAGGCGCGTGAGCAGGGGGTTCATGTGGTCCTCGGCCCCGGTGTGAATATGAAGCGCAGCCCGTTGTGCGGAAGGAACTTCGAATACTTCAGCGAAGATCCCCTGCTCGCCGGCGAGCTCGGCGCCGCGATGGTGCGCGGTATCCAGAGCGTCGGCGTGGGTGCCTGCGTGAAGCACTTCGCTGCGAACAACCAGGAGCACGCGCGCCAGGTCTCGGATTCCGTGGTGGATGAGCGCGCTTTGAGGGAGATTTACCTGGCACCTTTCGAGCGCGTCGTACGGCGCGCTCGGCCGTGGGGCGTCATGACGGCGTACAACCGCCTTAACGGCACCTATTGCTCCGAGCATGCGTGGCTCCTGCGCGACGTGCTTCGTGGTGAATGGGGTTTCGACGGGGCGTGCGTGAGCGATTGGGGCGCGGTGAGCGATGTGGCCGCCTCGGTCGCCGCCGGGCTCGATTTGTGCATGCCGGGCCCGCGGGCAGACTACGCGGCGACCCTCGAGGCTGCGGTGGAGGCGGGCGACCTCGACGCTTCCGCCGTCGAGCACGCCGCGCGACGCGTGCTGGAGCTGGCATGTCGCGCGCATGCCGGCGCGTGCGCCGGTTCCGGTGCGCCCTCCGATCGCCTGTCCCTGGCCCGTCGTGCTGCCGCGCGTAGCGCCGTGCTGCTGGAGAACGACGGGACGCTGCCCGTTTCCCCTGCGTCTCGCATCGCCCTGATCGGTCAGTTCGCCGTCGACCCGCGTTATCAGGGAGCGGGTTCTTCCAAAATCAATCCGGTTGAGTTGGATAACCTTCACGATGCGCTGGTTCAGCGCGGGTGCGGCGTGGTGTTCGCGCCGGGGCACGACCGCTCTTCCGGGGCGACGACTGCGGAAATGCTCGAGGAGGCGTCCCGCGCGGCAGCCTCCTGCGATGTCGCGATCATCGTCGCCGGTCTCCCCGATGCCTATGAGTCGGAGGGTTTCGACAGAAAGCTCATGTGCATGCCGCGCGGCATGAACGAGCTCATTGAGCGCGTCGCCGCCGGTTCGACGCCGTGCGTCGTGGTGCTGCAAGGCGGCTCCCCCATGGAGGTGCCGTGGCGCCATCGCGTGAATGCCGTTTTGCTGACCTATCTCTCCGGTTGCCAAGGTGGGTCGGCCCTAGCCGACTTGCTGTTGGGCGAGCTCTCTCCTTCGGGAAAGCTGGCGGAAACCTGGCCGGTGCGCCTTGAGGACACCCCGCTCGGCACCGCGTTCCCCGATTTCGACAACGAGGTGCGGTATCGCGAGAGCATCTTTACGGGCTACCGCTTCTACGATGCCGCCGGCGTTTCCCCCGCGTATCCGTTCGGGCATGGGTTGTCGTACGCCTCGTTTGAATACCGCGCCATGGAGGTGGTCGAAGAGACCGATGCGTATCGCGTTTCATGCACGGTGGCGAACGAGGGTCGCTGTGATGCGCGCGAGGTGGTGCAGCTGTATGTCGCGCCGCTCGGCGCTCCTTTCTATCATGAGGAGCAGCGGCTTGCCGCGTTTGCGAGCGTGGAGGTTTCGCCCGGCGCGCCGCGGCGGGTGAGCATGCGGCTCGAGCGCGAGGCGCTGCGCGTTTGGGATGCCGGAGCGCATTGCTGGCGCGTGGCAGCGGGTTCGTATGAGCTGCGGGTCGGGTCGTCGAGCAGGGATGTGCGCTTGCGTGCGGTGATCGAGCTCGCTGCGGGCCCCGGGCCCCTGGGCGAGGTCGTCGATGCGAAGGAGTTTTCGGATGAGATGCGCGCGCCGGTCGACGACGCCTATCTTCATCCCCGGGCCGGCGATTTTACGGAGCGGGCATTCGGCACGCTTCCAGGGCTGTGCATTCCCCCGCGTCGACCCGTGGTGCCTTTTACCATCGATTCGACCGTTGCGGATATGAATGCCAGTCCCTTCGGGCGCTTCGCGCTGCGATTGATCGACCGCGTGATGCGCGAGCCCATGGATGAGGTCGATGGCCAGACGAGGGACATGATCAGCGAGATCGTCGCCGACATGCCGCTGCGGTCGCTCACGTCCAGCGGCGTGTCGATGCGCACGGTCGAGGGCCTTGTGTTCATGCTGAACGGACGCTATCTGCACGGACTGGCGCGCATGGTGTCGTTTTGGTTGAAGGCGCGGCGGCAACTGAGACGTCGGCGCGGCGAGAGCTGAGGCGTCGACGCCGCTGGGGCCGCGCTGACGCGGCCGGGGCAAGGGCGTCCGCCTTGGCGGGGTCGAGGAACCGTTGCGCGTTGATTAGAAGTCGTCGGGGGACAGCGTCTGGACGAATTGGTCGAATCGCGCGATCTCTTCCTCGTTGTCGACGTCTGCGCGGGGAGCGGTCTTGCCGGCGCGGTTCATGACATCGTCTTCAACGTAGATGGGGGCGTTGGAGCGCACGGCGACCGCGAGCGCGTCGCTCGGCCGCGCGTCGATGGAGATCTCGCCGTTTTCCGAGCAGTCGAGTACCAGCGAGGAGAAGAACACGGGGGCGTCCACGCGGTTGATCTCTACACGCTTGACCCTGCCGCCGAGTCGCTCGATGGTGTCGAGGAGCAGGTCGTGCGTAACGGGCCGCTGGCTCTCGGGGTGCTCGATGCCCCTGCCTACCGCGGCGGCTTCGAACGAGCCGGTCTGAATTGAGAGCGCGCGGCGCGGCGAATGGGGGCCGCGGTCATCGTCGCGCTCTCGCAGCACGATGACGGAAGGTACGGGACCTGCGGCCATAATAATGGTTTCGATATCAACGCGGATCATTATGGCACCTCCAAGATGTGACGAGACGATGCGTCCGGATGGCGCGCCCATGCGGCGCACCTGGATTGCTCGCGGGCGCGTTGCCCGGGGCTTGTCCAAGACGGATAGCAATACTACCCAATATGATGCACGCGCGGTGTGAGAACGAATCTTTTCGGACGCAGCGATAGAAAAGAGACACGATACCGATCTGATTGTGATTAAAAGCGCAGGTAGACGACGTGAGAGAGATCTTCGGAAAAAATTTTAAATTCGTGCTTGCAAGAAAGGGGGGTCGTCTGTATTATAGGACAAGTGCGAAGGACCTGTAGCTCAGTTGGTTAGAGCGTCCGGCTGATAACCGGGAGGTCACAAGTTCGAATCTTGTCAGGTCCACCA
>URKM01000023.1 GCA_900548365.1 uncultured Collinsella sp.
CTGTCGCCAGCATCTCGCTGCTTGTCGGCGGTATCGGCATTATGAATATGATGCTTACCAACGTAACGGAGCGCATTCGCGAGATCGGCATCCGCCGCGCTCTGGGCGCCAGTCGTCGCGATATCACCGCGCAGTTTTTGGCCGAGTCTTCGGCGCTGTGCGTCACCGGCGGACTGTTGGGTGTCCTGATAGGCTATCTGCTAGCCTGGGGCCTCGCGATGTTTGCCTCCGGATCCGGGATTCTTGGCGAGCTCGGAGCCAGCGGGCAAATCATACCGAGCTTTTCAATCGCCACGGTGCTGCTGGCCTTCGCCGTCTCCGTCGGCATCGGAGTAATCTTTGGCTTCTACCCCGCTCGCCGCGCGGCAAAACTCGACCCGGTGGAGTGCCTACGCTACCAGTAAGCCACCACCAACAAGTTGCGGTGAATTAGGGACTGAATATGCTATCTAACAGCAAAAACAGACACTATTTCACCGCAACTGATTGAAGGGCTGCTTGCGCCAGTTCCGGGCGTCGTCCTCGAGCTATTGGCGGATGACGGTCTTGTGCGGTTCGAGCTTGCTCGAGGCGCTCCTCCTCGCGGGCGGGAGGGCACGCAGGCGCGGCGAGCGCCTAGCGCGCGAACTCCCGTAAGAGCGCGTCTTCCACTTCCCGAAGCGAAAGGGCCCCGCCTCCCTCGACGGGACGGGTGACCACGATGCAGCGCGCTCCCACGTCGCGCGCGGCGGCGAGCTTCTCGGCCGTGCCGCCTACGGTTCCCGAGTCCTTGGTCACAAGCCACTGGGCGCCCACCTGCCGAAGCATCGCCTCGTTGAGCTCGCGGGTGAAGGGCCCCTGCATGCCGATGACGTGCGACGGCGAAAACCCCGCGTCGATGCACTTCGTTATAGCACCGGGCAGCGGGAGCACACGCACGAAGAAGCGCTCCGAGAAATCGGCGACGCGCGTATAGGGAGCAAGCTCCTTGCTCCCCGTCGTGAGAAGCGCGCGACCCGGGTTCTCGGAGAGAAAGCGCGCCGCGCAGGCGATCGACGCGACCGGCACGACGCCTTTGGGCAGCGTCTCGGCCGGGCGCGCAAGGCGCAGGCATCGTGCACCCACGGCGAGCGAAGCGGCCCGGATGTTGCCGCTTGCGAGCGTAGCGAAGGGGTGCGTGGCGTCGACGACGATGCGCGCGCCAGAAAGCTCGCGCTCCATGTCGGCCTCGTCGAGCCTGCTCGCATGCACCTCGATGCCCGGAAGCTCGCCCAAAAGCTCGCCTCCGTACTCGGTTGCCGCGTAGGCACGGGCGGGGATGCCCACCCCGCTCGCCCATTCGCACAGAAGGCGGCCCTCGGTGGTGCCGGCGAAGATGCGCAGCGCCGGCGCAGATGCGGGCGCCGTCACTTCGGGCCGCCTGGGCGCGTGATCTGGTAGAGCAGCGCGTTCATAATGGCGGCCGCCACGGTCGAACCACCCTTGCGACCCCTCGCGACGATGGCCGGCGCGCGTCGCGCGAGTAGCTCCTCTTTCGCCTCGACCACGTTCACAAACCCGACCGGCACCCCAACGACGAGCGCGGGCGCGATCTTCCCCTCGTCCATGAGCTCGGCGAGGCGCAGAAGTGCTGTGGGAGCGTTGCCGACGGCCACGATGAGCGGACCCTCGATGCCGCAAGCTTTGTCCATGCTCGCAACGGCGCGAGTCGTGCCCGCGGCGCGCGCAGCCGCGGCGACATCAGGGTCGGCCATGTAGCACACGGCCTTGCAGCCGAGCTTCGCGAGCGCTGGCTTGCTTATGCCTGCGAGCGCCATGTTCGTATCGGTGAGCACCGTGGCCCCTGCGCGCAGTGCGTCGAGCGCACATTGCGCGGCGTCATGGGTGAACACGAGGGAATCGGCGTACGAGAAGTCGGCAGTGGTGTGGATGACGCGCTTCACGACGGGCTCTTCGAGCGGCGGGAACGTGCGGCCGCCGAGCTCTTCGGTGATGATCTCAAAGCTGCGCCGCTCGATGTCGCCGGGCGCCATCTCCTTGGAATCCATCTAGTACTCCACTCCTTCCCTTGCACATATCCCCTGCTCGTAGGGGTGTTTCTCGCACCGCATCTCGGTTATGTAGTCGGCCTTCTCCACGATCTTGCGGGAAGGCGCGCGCCCGGTGAGCGCTACTTCGACGCCGCGCGCGGACATATCGAGCGCGCGGTCCACGAGCGCCTCGTCGACAAGCCCCTTCGAAAGCGCGTCGAGCGCCTCGTCGAGCACGAGCAGCCCCTCCTGCGCGCCCTCGAGCTCGGCGAGCGCGGAAGCGAGGTTCCCATCGTGCAGCTCGCGCGTCGCGGCAAGTTCTTCCGACGTCATGGACCAGGTAAACTTGTCCGACGCCTTCCCCGCGAACACGGGCACGCCGAAATGCTCGGCGAGCAGGCGCACCTCCCCGCTTTCGCCGTCTTTCAGGAACTGCACGACGACGACGCGGCGGCCTGCGGCGAGCATGCGAAGGGCGAGGCCCATCGCCGCCGTGGTCTTGCCTTTGCCGTCGCCATGATACACGTGGATCATACGCCCTCCTCGATAATGCGGTAGACATACTCCATGTCGAGCGCCCCGCGCACGGAGTCGGCCAGGCGGTCGAACTCGCGCGCACGGTGATCGGCCGCGGACGCCGCGCCCGCAGCACCCACGACGCTCTCGGGCAGGCCGCGCATGCGCGCGAGCGAGCGCGCGAGGGCGAGCGCCACCCCCGGTTCGTCGAACAGGCCGTGGAGATAGGTTCCGAACACGTTTCCGCAGGCCGCGCCTTCTGGTTTGCCGCCAATCGTGCCCCCAGGGGCGCAGGAGACGGTCGTTTCGCCGTCGTGAATCTCGTACCCACGCGCCGTCATGCCGTTCCACACCGAGAACGCGCCTTGGGCGCCCGTGATGCGCAGCTCCGACTGAGCGAGGCGCTTTTCCTCCTTGAACACCGTACTTGCAGGGATGAGCCCGAGCCCGCGCGCGGTGCCAGCGCCTTCCCTGCCGTGCGGGTCCGAAAGCTCGTCTCCCAAAAGCTGGTAGCCTCCGCATATGCCGAGCACCGGCGTGCCCGCACCCGAAAGCGCGCGTACACAGGCTCCGATGCCGCTAGCCGCAAGCCAGCGCGCGTCGTCGAGCGTGGTCTTCGAGCCGGGGAGCACCACCAGGTCGGGTCGGCCCAGATCGGTCGTCGAGGAAACGTAGCGCACGCCCACGCCGGGCACGCGCGAAAGCGGGTCGAAGTCGGTGAAGTTCGACAGATGCGGAAGGCGCACGACGGCGACATCGATGACGCCGCGCGCCTCGCGGGCAGATAAGCGCGGCGCGAGCGAGTCCTCGTCGTCCAGGTCGAGCGTAAGATACGGCACGACCCCCACGACGGGGGCCCCGCACATCTTCTCAAGCGGGGCCAAACCCGGGCGCAGGATTTCTACATCGCCGCGGAACTTATTTACTACAAGCCCCCGCAAAAGCGCGCGGTCCTCGGGCGCAAGGAGCGCGACCGTGCCGTAAAGCTGGGCAAACACCCCGCCTGGGTCGATGTCGCCCGCGAGCAGCACGGGGGAGGACACGGCGCGCGCGAGCCCCATGTTGACGATGTCGTTTTCGGCAAGGTTGATTTCGGCGGGGCTGCCGGCGCCCTCGATAACGATGACGTCGTTTTCCTCCGCGAGCGAATCGAACGCCTCCAAAATCTGCGGCATGAGCGCCTTCTTTCGCGCGAAGTAGTCCCTCGCAGCGAAGGCTCCCTGCTCCTTGCCGGCCACGATGAGCTGGCTTCGGTGGCCGCTTTCGGGCTTGAGCAGAATGGGGTTCATGCGCACGTCGGGCGCGATGCTGCACGCCTCGGCCTGCATGATCTGGGCGCGCCCCATCTCGAGCCCGTCGGCCGTGACACCGCTGTTGAGCGCCATGTTCTGGCTCTTGAAGGGAGCCACGCGCAGGCCGTCCTGCGAAAGCACACGGCATAGCCCAGCCGCAAGCAAGCTCTTCCCCGCGTTCGACATGGTGCCCTGGATCATGATGGGCTTCGCCCTACCCACGGGTATCGACCTCCTTCGTCGAGCCTCGGCCATACGCGCCCGCCATAGCGCCGCTGCAAGAAGCGCAGCCCCGTTCGTCGGGTTCGCCTTCGCCCGATGCGCCTTCCGCCCGAAGCGCGCGGCTGAACGCCATCGCAAGCCGGGCATTCTCCTTGCGCGTGCGCACCGCGACGCGGCACCAGAAACGGGACAGTACCGAAAACGAGTCGCACGTGCGGACCAAAACCCCCTGTTTATACAGGCGCTCGGGGATGTCTTTCGCCGGTGTGCGGACTAAAAGGAAGTTCGCATCCGACGGCACGACGGAAAGCCCGAGCGAGGAGAGCTCGTGGGAAAGCCACGCTCGCTCGCCCGCCAATACATCGCGCGTGCGCGAGACGTATTCGACGTCTTCCAGGGCGGCGATACCCGCGGCCTCGGCGACCGAGGAGACGGGCCACGCCTGCCCCGCCCGGCGAATGCCCTCGAGGAGTTGGGCGTTTCCGCTGATCAGATATCCTAACCGCAACCCCGCCATTCCGTAGAGCTTGGTGAACGCGGAGAGCACGGCCACATGGCGCGAACACGCGGCGCGTGCGGCCACGCTCCTTTCGCGGGCGTCGGGCGCAAATCCGAGGAAGCACTCGTCCACGACGAGCAGCGCGCCCACCTGCTCGCAGCGGCAAGCCGCGGCATCGATCACGCGGGGGTCGACGAGGCGCCCCGTCGGGTTGTTCGGATTGCAGAGGTACGCCACGTCTCCCGGCCCCTCGATCGCGCGGGCGAAGGAGGCAGGCACGTCGAAGTCGTCCGCTTCGGAGAGCGGGAACTCCTGCACGCATGCGCCGTAGTAAGATGCCGCCTCCGCATATTCAGAGAACGTCGGCGCGCACACGACGATGCGTTTCGGGCGCACCGCCGCAGCGAGCCGCCAGATGATGTCGGACGCGCCCGTGCCGCAGACGATAGTATCTTCGGGAATGCCCTGGGCGCGCGCTAGGGCGCGAACGAGGGCGAGGCTTTCCCTATCGGGGTAGGCGTCGATTCGAGAAAGCGACTTGCAAGCTGCGGCGACGGCGCGCGGCGAGGGGCCTGCCGGATTCACGTTCACCGAGAAGTCGATGAGATCGGAGGCGCCCCCTTCGCAACCGATGCCGAGCGATTGCGAGCTGCCCCCATGCGTACGGGCGCGCAGGATTCCCCCGGCAGCCCGGGGCGCGGCGTGGTCTTCCCTCATACCATCGCCCCCACGGCGAGCACGACCGCCGCGCGCGCGGCGCCGAAGACGATGAGCGCGCATACGGACGCGGCGAGCATGAGCCTTGTCGCCCGGGCGATGTCGCCCCACTCGATTTCGCGGGACGCGTCGCCTATCGTCGGTTTCTTAACGAGCTTGCCGAAATACACCGCGGGTCCTGCCAGGCGCAGCCCGAGCGCGCCCGCGCACGCTGACTCGGTCTGCGCCGCGTTCGGGCTCGCATGGCGACGCCTGTCGCGGCGCCAGATGCGCGCCGCCCCGCGCGCGTCGAGCCCGACGATCGGGCACACGGCGATCATGAGCAGGGCCGATAAGCGCGAGGGAATCCAGTTCACCGCATCGTCGAGGCGCGCCGAGGCGCAGCCGAAGTCGATGTAGCGCTCGTTTTTGTAGCCCACCATGCTGTCGAGCGTGTTCACCGCCTTGTACGCCATGCCCAAGGGCGCACCCCCGATCATAAGGTAGAAAAGCGGCGCGATGACGCCGTCGCTCGCGTTCTCCGCCACCGTTTCCACGGCGGCGCGCGCAACGCCCTGCTCGTCGAGAACAGACGTGTCGCGTCCCACGATGAGCCCGACGGCTTCGCGCGCCGCGACAAGGCCGCCCTTCGAGAACGCGCGGGCCACGGCCAGGCTCTGGCGGCGCAGCTCGCATGCCGCGAGAATCTGATAGCTCGCCCATGCCTCGGCCACGAAGCGCAAGCCGGAGTGAACCATACCGCAAAGATGCAGGATTCCCCAGGTCAAAAGCCAACACGCAAGCGGAAGCGCCACGGCGAGCACAAGCCCTGCGGCGCGCGTGCCCGCGGACGTTTGCGGGAATGCGCCCCGCAGGCGGCCTTCGGCCCACGTGATCGCGCGCCCCATGGCGACGACGGGATGGGGAAGCCAGCGCGGGTCGCCGAAGGCAAGGTCGGCCGCGAACCCGGCGGCGACGGCAAGAATCGTCATCACCGGGCATCGCCCCCCGAAGCGGGGCGAACGTCGCGAAGGCAGCGCCCATCCCAGGTGGCGGCCCATGCGCCGCCCGGCTCGGTATGCACGTCGAAATATCCCATTTTCGGGACAGCTAGCTCGGAGAGCAGCGCTTTCACGGTACCCGCGTGAACGACGAAGACGGCGTGCCCACTCCCCTGGGCGCGCTCCGATTCGCACGCCTCCCGAAACGCCGCGACGACGCGGCGGGTGAAATCGCTCTTGCCCTCGCCATGCGGGCAGCGCGTCTCGCACCAGGAGTCTACCCAGGCGCGGTAACGCACATCCTCTTTAAGCTCGGCGGCGCTTCGCCCCTCGAAGTCACCGAAATCCATCTCGCGCAGACCGGGGCACGCCATAAGCTCCGCGTTCGGGAAGAGGATGCGAGCCGTCTGGTCGGTGCGGGCCATGCCGCTCGTGATAACACGGAACACGTCACGATCGCACGCGAGGTCGCGCAAAGCGCGCTCGCCCGCACTCGACAGGGGCTCGTCGGTGCCCGCCCCGCTGTAGCGATGGTCTTCCGTGCCCGCCGTGGCACCATGGCGCACGAAGACGACTTCCAAAGGCGCGCCCGCGCCCTGCGTCCCTCGAGGCGCATCGGCAAGGTTTCCTTTGATGACCTGGGGAATCCCGCACGTCATGCGCACGACGACGTCGGCGCGCGCAGCGAGCGCGCATCCCAGGCGCCCCGCGCGCTCGCGCCATTGGGCGTCTTCCGCACGCATGGGGACGACCCCCGAGCCGACCAAGGACAGAATCACTGCGTCGAAGCCGATCAGCCGCTCGAGCGCCCGGTCAACGTCGAGCGCGCGTACAAGCTCCTCAGCACGGTACGCGACGCGGCCGGCAAAAGCCGCGGGCACGCCGCCCTCCGCAAACTGCGCCGCGTCGACGAAATCGTCCGCCGCGAACCCGAGCTTTTCGCGCACGAAGGTCCTCTTCCCCGAATGCGCGCCACCTAACACGAGAATCATAGGAGCATGCCCCCCGCCACCAGCATGGCAAGCATCGCGAGCTCGGCCCATTGCAGAAACCATCCGGCCAAATCACCCGTCACCCCGCCGAAGCGGGACAGGGCAACATGGCGGTACCACGCGAGCGCCAAAAGCCCCGCCACCGCCATAAGGGCGCCGACGGCCTGAGCGCACGCGACCATCCCTGCAGCCGAAGCCGCAGCGAAAGCGCAAAGCGGCACGACGATCGCCGCGCGCTTCTTCGCAGGCGAGAGCCCCGCGGCCATGCCGTCCGCCCGCGCGGCAGGCCAGCATTCTACGGCGAGCCCCGAAAGCGCGCGGGAGAACACGAGCGAGCACAGAAGCGCGAGGAACGCCCCCGCCGTAAGCGGCAGCGCGGTGAACAGGGAAAACTGCAGAATAAGGTACACGACAACACCGATGACCCCGAAGGCGCCCGCCCGCGGGTCGTGCATGATCTCGAGCTTTCGCTCGCGCGGGGCCCAACTTGCAAGCGCATCGGAGGTGTCGCAGAGCCCGTCTAGATGGATGCCTCCCGTCACCGCCACAGGCAACGCCACGAGCACGGCCGCGACGATGGTCGCGGGCACGCCGAGCAGGTTCGCCACGTGCCCCCACGCCGTCATGAGGAAGCCTTCCGCAAGGCCCACCAGGGGAAACGCGGCAAGCGCATGGGTTGACCCGAATTCGGTCCAGGCCGATTTCGGGACGGGGATGCGCGAGAACGTTCCGAACGCCGCGCCGATTGCCTCTGCTATCTTCACCTTGTAGGTCCTTCGCCTTTCATCCACACGGGAATCCCGCATACCACTTCGACTGCGCGGTCGGCCAGCGCCGCCACGCCCGCGTTCACGCGCGCGAGCGCGCGCCTCCATGCCTCGGTCCCCTCATCGTAGCGCATCCCATCGGCGAACACGTCGACGGTGACCACCACCGTATACGCAGCGGCCTGAGCGAGCCGTTCGATGCCTCCGAGCACCTCGCGCGCCGCAGCGTCGGGGTCACGTGGGGACAAGCCGCCTTCCGCGAAGAGCTCGTTCGCAACCAGGTTGCCCACGTCCTCCAAAAGAAGCGTGCAGCCGCGCGGAAGCCCGAGCACTGCGGCGCCCACGTCACGCGTGCGCTCGAGGGTGGAAAACCCCTTGCCCTCGCGCAGCGCCCGATGGCGCGCGATGCGGCGGGCGCCCTCTTCCCCGAAGGGCTCCATCGTTGCCAGGTACACGCGGGGGCCGTCGTGCCCAAGGCACAGGGACTCGGCATAGGCGCTCTTGCCGCTCGCGCCGGCGCCGATAACGAACGTCACCGTCATTTCCCAGCCTCGAAATGCTCGTAAGCAGCCATGCCAGTCGCCGTGAACGTCTTCCCATCCCGGTACACGCGCAGCGCAGAATCCAGAAGGGGCAGATACGCCATGGCGCCCGCGCCCTCGCCCAAGTGCATGCCTGCGACGATGGGTGCCTTTATGCCGAGCTCGCGAAGGAGCTCCTGGCTTGCGGGTTCGCTAGATGCGTGGGTGCCCACGAGGTAGCCCAGGGCGTTGGGGCACAGGCGCGCCGCGCACAGGGCCGCCGTGCAGGATATGACCCCGTCGAGGAGCGCCGGCGCCTTCGAGGCCGCGGCCCCCAGGTAGAAGCCGCACATCGCAGCGATGTCGAAGCCGCCCACCTTCGAGAGTACGTCGATCGGGTCGGCGGGATCGGGCAAGTTCGCGTCGATGGCGCGCTCGACCACGTCGCGCTTGCGCGCGAGCGAGGCGTCCGAGAGCCCCGCGCCGCGCCCGACGAGGCTCCGCGCGTCCGCCCGGATGAGCACTGCGGCCACCGCCGCCGAGGTGGTCGTGTTGCCGATGCCCATCTCGCCCGCAGCGAGAAGGCGCACGCCGGCGCGGGCAAGCCCGCACGCGACGGCGATTCCGACCTCGATCGCGCGCACGGCCCCATCGCGAGACATAGCGGAGCCGTGCGCGATGTTGCCGCTCCCCCGCCGCACGTTCGCGCGCACCATGCGCGCGTCTTCTATGCCCCGGGCCATACCCACGTCGACGGGCACGACCTCGGCACCCGCGAACGCCGCCATGCGGCAGGCGCTCGTGGCCCCCTCGCACATGTTGCGCGCGACGGCTCGCGTCACGTCTTGCCCGCTTTGCGACACGCCCTCGGCAACGACCCCGTTGTCGGAGAAGAATACCGCGAGCGCACGGGGAAACTCGGCCACCTCGGCGCTCCCCTGAGCTGCGGCGATACACGCGACGGCGTCTTCAAAGTCGCCCAATCCCCCCAAGGGGTGCGCGATGGAGTCCCATGCGGCGTACGCGGCGGCGCGGGCGCACTCGTCTGCGGGCGCGATCCGGGAGAGCGCGGCTTCGAGCACGGCGCCCGGCGCCGACGAGAACGCGCGCTCGACTTCCTCGCGGATGCAGGCAAGCGCGGTTTCGGTTGCTTCAGCCATGCCGTCTCCTCTCTGCAAACGACGCTGCGGCAGACGCGAACGCGCGTGCAACGTCGGGGTTCGCAGGATAGTACACATGTGGGAAGCCCGCAACCAGGGACGGGGTGGTCGTCATGCACGGCCAGCCTTTGTCGCGCCGGGGCTTCTGCGCCCAAAAGTCGCCGCCCGGGCAGGTGGACTGCCAGTAGTGGAACTCGTGCGCGCGGATGCGTGTGCCGCGCGGCCCGTAGAGCCCGTCGCGTTGGGAAGTGAGCTCCACGTACCCGAAATGGGACAGCCTTCCCCCGTTCTCGCTTGCGCCCTCAAGAGCGCCCGCAACAGGCCAGCGCCGCCCCTCGCTATCGGCGATTTCGCGCTGCAGATACAGAAACCCACCGCATTCGGCGACCGTCGGCATGCCGGATTCCACCGCGCGCCGCACCGCCTCGCGCATCGGTGCGTTCTCGGAGAGCTGCCGTACATGGAGCTCCGGGTAGCCGCCCCCCAGATAGAGGGCGCTTGTCCCCCGGGGCAACTCGCTATCACACAGGGGGCTGAAAAAGGCCAGCTCGCAACCCAGGTCCTCGAGCGCGCGCAGGTTTTCCTCGTAGTAGAACGAGAACGCCTCGTCACGCGCGACGGCGACGATGGGCCGCGCTCCCGCGATCGGCTCCAACCGGTAAGGTTCCTCGCGGATATCGGGTGCCGTCGCCGCTATTTCGAGCAAGCGATCGACGTCGTCGCTCTTTTCCACCAGCTCGGCCATCTTGTCGATGCGCGCGGAGAGCTGCTCGACCTCGTCGGCGGTCACAAGCCCCAGATGCCGGCTTTCGAGCGAGAACGCATCGTCGGCGGGGATATTCCCCAAAACCGCGACGCCCGTGTGCTTCTCGATCGCAGGCGCCGCGTAGGCGCAGGCAGCGGTGCTCGTCTTGTTCAGCACGACGCCGCGCACGTTCGCACAAGGCAGGAACTCGGCGATGCCGCGGATTACGGCGGCGAGCGATAAAGACGCTCCGCGCCCGTTCACCACTAAAACGACCGGCGTTTCCGTGTCGCGCGCAACCTGGTAGCTGCTCGCGTCGGCCACGCCGGGCGCCATGCCGTCGTAGAAGCCCATGACCCCCTCGAGCACCGCGACATCCGCACCCGCGGCGCCGCGTGCGAGCAGGGCGCGCAGCGTCGGGGCGTCGGTGAAGAAGCCATCTAAGTTGCCCGAGCGCGCACCCACGACGCGGCGGTGAAAGAGCGGGTCAATGTAGTCGGGGCCGCATTTGAAGGCCGCGCATGCAAGGCCGCGACGCGCGAGCGCGCGCAGGAGCGCGCACGTGACGACCGTCTTGCCGCTCCCGCTCGAGGACGCAGCGACCATGAAGCGCGGGATGGACGTGATCACCGGGCGCCGCCTTCCCCACCCGCGGCGTTGCAGTTAGCAAGCGAGACCACCTCAACGGATGGGTTCCCCTCGGCAGAAAGGTCCTCCCCGACAGGCGACTCAGCAAACGCCCCGACTTCGGCAAGCTCCTCGGCATCCGCGCCCGCACCACGCGCGGTGACGAGGAACACGGGGTTTTGCGCCTTCATAAGATGGTGCGAGCCTACAGCCTCGGCGCGGGCGGCCGACACCTGGCACGCCTCGAACCCCTTAAAGCGCGAACCCGAGAGAAGCGCGCACGCCTCGGTGAGCGTCTCAACGGTGACGCATGGCACGCACAGGCGAACCTGCGAGTTCTTCTCGAGCGCCGCCTCCACGATAGAGGGAAGCTCGCCCGCGCTCCCGCCGACGAACACGGCGTCGGGGACGGGCAGTTTCGCGAGCGCTTCGGGGGCGACACCGGGGACCGCATGTACGTTGCCGCACCCGAATGCATCCGCGTTCTCTCGGATGAGCCGCACGCCGGCCGCGTTGCGCTCAACCGCCCATACCGACCCCGCTCGCGCGACGAGCGCCGCCTCGATCGACACGCTCCCCGTGCCGGCGCCGACGTCCCACACGGTGTCGGTAGCGGTAAGGCGCAGCTTCGCGAGCGCGACGGCGCGCACCTCCTGCTTGGTCATGGGAACGTCGCCGCGGATGAAGAGCTCGTCGGGAATGCCCGAGGAAGCGTACGGCCAGCGGGAACTCGCGGCGCGGGATGCGCCCGCAGAGTCCGCCGCGGAAGAAGCCGCCGCGGGCGCAGACACGCCGGCCGGCACCTCGGAGGCTGCGCTAGAGCCCGCAGGCGACCCGGCGCCGCCTGCGAAATCGATAAGCATCACGTTCAAGTCGTCGAACGTCTGACCTGTGATTTCACTTGCGGTCGCGCAGGTGATGCGCTCGTCGGGGTACGACAGGCGCTCGGCCACCGTCACGCAAGCGTCCCCGAAGCCCGCCTGCACAAGCTCGCCCGAAAGCCGCGAGGGATCTTCCCCGCCCGACGTGACGAGGAAGAGCTCACCTGCGCGCTCGGCCTCGGCCACGATGTCGCACGCCACGCCGTGAGCGCTCGCGAAGCGCCAATCCTGCCATGGACGCGCGAGGCGCGCGGCGAGATACGACGCTGAGCTTATGCCGGGAATGACGCGCACGTCCACCTGCGCGTCGCCGGAGAGCGCCTCCACCAGGCGGCGCGCGCCGCTGAACAGCCCCACATCGCCCGTCATCACGACCACGGCGCGCTGCCACGACGCCGCATCGGTGAGCGCGGCGACGATGTCCGCCGTCTTCACGAGCTCGCATCTCACCACGTCGGGCGGCACGTCGATGCCGGCAAGCGCGCGATGAGCGCCGATGACCACGTCGGCGATGTCGATCGCGTCGAGCGCCGCGCGCGAGAGCAAGTCGGGGTTTCCGGGCCCCGCCCCGATGATCGTTACCTTTCGCATGGAATCTCCCGATACCCGCGCGGCGTGACCATACGGCCGCCTACGAGCTTCGTGTCCGCGTTGCCGACGAACACGGTGGTGAACATGTCGGCGTCGATCTCCCCCAGCTCGGAGAGCCTGCACATGCCCGACTGCTGCCCCTCGCGCCCGATGTTGCGTACCCAGCCGCAGAGCGTGTCGGAGGCCTTCCATTCGAGCATAATCTTCGCCGCGCGTGAGAGCCTGTCGGCGCGCTTTCTGCTGCGCGGGTTGTACAAACAGATGCAGAAGTCGGCGCTCGCCACGGCGGCGAGCCTGCGCTCGATGACCTCCCATGGCGTGAGCAGGTCGGAGAGCGACACGACCGCGAAGTCGTGGGCAAGCGGGGCGCCGAGCACCGCCGACCCGCTCTGAGCCGCGGTGGCCCCGGCGATAACTTCCACGTCTACATCGGGGTAGTCCTCCGCAAGCTCCAGCACGGGGCTCGCCATGCCGTACACGCCAGCGTCGCCGCTGCACACGAGCGCCACGGCTTCTCCACTCTGCGCGCGCGAAAGCGCAAGGCGGCACCGTTCGACCTCGTGCATCATCGGCGTCGCGAGATGCGCCGCGTCGGGCACGGCGGCGAGCGCGAGCTCCACGTATTTCGTGTACCCCACAACGATGTCGGCCGCCTCGAGCGCGCGCCGGGCCGCAATCGTCATGCCGTCGGGGCCGCCCGGGCCGATCCCCACCACGAAGAGCTTTCCCATCACCGCTCCTTAAACGAAAGTTCGATAGTTACCTTGGAAAACGCGACGGTCACGCCGCCGTGAGCGAGCTTCGGGAAGAAAAGTTTGCCCCCGTCCGCGAGCGCCGCGCGCTCGCACACGTTGTCGACTCCTACCGTCGCGCGCACGAAATCAGATGGAGAAACGCTGCCTTCGACCTGCGACAACTCCTCTGCGGAATACGTCGCAAGCGGGATATTGCGCGCGCGGCAGAAGGCGAGCAGACCCTCCTCGTGCGCCTTCACGTCGATCGTCGCCGCCTCGCGCACGGCCGAAGGCGAGATGCCCGCCTGCCCGCACGCGAGAAGAAACGCCTCCCCGATGGCTTCGGCGCACGCACCGCGACGGCACCCTATGCCCGCAACGATGCAGGGCACGACAAGGCGAAGCGGCTCGGGCGCAGGCGCCTGCGCCCGCACGCCCACCGGCTTCCACGTCTCACCGGCGGGCACGACCTTGCCCGTTGTCTCCGCCGCGCGAACGGACGCACCTGCATTCGCGCCAGCAAACGGCGACACGACGATATCGGCCCGAGCGCGGTCGGACGCAATGTCAACCCCCTCAGGCGGCCGTCCCGAAATCGGCATGTCGGAATAGAGCGCCACACGCCCGCCCGAAAGCAGCCGCGCCGACACTCGCTTGATGGCCTCGGGATTCGAAACGGCGAGCCCCACACAGCGCGCCCACGTATCCACCGCCCACACGCCGCGGACGTCGGTCGCCGTGGTTATGACGGGGATGGCCCCTGCCGCGCGTGCCACAGTTTGCGCAAGCTCGTTCGCACCGCCCAAATGCCCCGACAAAAGCGGGACGGCAAAGCGCCCCGCCTCGTCGATCACCACAACCGCGGAATCGGTTACCTTCGAGGCGAGATGCGGCGCGATCGCCCGCACGGCGATGCCCGCCGCGCCCACGAACAGAAGCGCGTCCGACGCTTCCCACGCAAGCGCCGTCCATGCGCGCAGGTCGGCCTTTCCCTCGCCGAACCCGCGCGAAACGGAAACGTCCCAGCCAGGGCCATCTTCACCTGTCTGCGCGCAATCGGAAAGCGCGCGTGCGGTGCGCTCCGCTAACGCATACCCCCTCTCAGTGAACGCTATGCAGGAAACCCTCATCTAGCGCACCACCATCGTCGAGAAGTAGCTGCCCCGATCGGGCACATCGTCGAGCGAACGGTACACGCGCTCGCCCGGAAGCCCACAGTCCTCTACGAGCTCGGCACCGTCAAAGGCGCCCTCCTCGCGAAGAATGCGCTTCGTGTCCGCAAGCGAGCGGCGCGCCTTCATGACCACTTTCGTCCCCGGCCAGCCGATTGCGCGGCGCACGCCGTACAGCACGCCTTTACTCATACGTCGCCCCCAATTCCCCGATAACTGCATCGGCGCCCGACGTGCGGAAAAGCTCGCGGCGCTCGGCGTCGAACACGACCGCGGCGATGTCGCATGCGCCCGCCGCGCGGCGGCGCAACCTGTCCTCGATTGCCGCAGCGAGCGAGGCGCGCGCAGCGTCCCCCACGCCGGCGGCCTCGATTACCTCGAGCGCCGCCGTGGTCGTGACCGACGACATGATCTCGCGCACGGTCTTCGCGCCCGCGCTGGCCAAGGCCGCGTGGGCGGCCAGAATCTCCGCGCGGCAGTCGGCGGTACGCGAATGGGTGTCCATGATGCCGCCCGCGACCTTCACCAGCTTGCCGATGTGTCCCACAAGAAGGACATTGGTGAATCCCTCGCGAACGCAGCAATCAATCGCATCGCCCACAAAGTTGGAGATGAAGACCACCGGCGCACCGTTTAAGTGGAAATGCCCCGAGATGAACTGCCCGCCGTAGTTGCCGGGCGTGAGCACGACTCCGCGCCGCCCCATAGCCGCATGCTGCCGGATCTCGAGCTCGATGCTGTCGCGCAAGGCAGCGAGGCTGCGCGGCTCGACGATGCCCGTCGTTCCCAGGATGGAGATGCCGTCCTCTATCCCCAGGTGCGGGTTGAAGGTCTTTTCGGCAAGGGCAACACCCTCGGGTACCGAAATCGTCACAGCAATGTTTCCAGAAAAGCCGTGCGCGGCGCACACCTCGCGCACCGCCGAAGTGATCATCGCGCGCGGCGTCGCGTTGATGGCGGCCGCCCCCACCGGCTGCTCGAGCCCGGGCAACGTCACGCGCCCCACGCCCACGCCGCCATCGACGGAAACTTCCGATTCGTGCGCGGGCACGTCCTTGCTGCCCGCAGCACCCGTGCCCGACCCCGCATGTTCCACGCGCGCGTACACGAGCACGCCGTCGGTCACATCGGCATCGTCGCCTGCGTCCTTTCGCACGGCGCACTGGGCGCACCCCTCGCCGATGCATGCGTCGACCACGTTCGCCTCGACGGGCAGCCCGCCGGGGGTGACGATCGACACGAGGCCGACAGGCTTTCGTGACAAGAGCATCTCGCAGGCCGCCTTCGCCGCGAGCGCGGCGCAGCTCCCCGTGGTGTAGCCGCAGCGCAGGCGGGTCGTCCCAGTATATATGTAGTGCTCGAAGGCCACGCTAGCTACTCGCCTTCCGATACCCCGTGGCAAACGAAGGGTCGTAAAGCTTGCTGCGCTCGTACGACTCCGCATGCACGCCGTCATGCGCAAGCCCGCCGCGAGCTCCGAGCACGCGGCCCACCACCACGAGCGCCGTGCGGTCGATGCCCTCTCGCGCGCCCGCATCGGCGAGCGTGCCCACTGTGCAGCGCACCACGCGCTCCTCAGGCCAGGTCGCCTTGTACACGAGCGCCGCCGGCTCATCGGAGCTGCGGCCCGCGGCCAAAAGCTCGGCGGAAAGCTCGGCGAGCATACCCGAGCTCAGGAAGATGACCATAGTCGAGCCGCTTTCCGCCATGGTGCGCATGCCCTCGCCCGCGGGCATGGGGGTGCGCCCGGAAAGCCGCGTGATCACGACCGACTGGCTGATTCCCGGCAGCGTGTATTCCTGGCGAAGCGCCGCCGCGGCACCGCAAAAGCTCGACACGCCGGGCACCACCTCGTAGTCCACGCCGCGCGCGTCGAGCGCGTCCATCTGCTCCTGGATGGCGCCGTACAGGCACGGGTCGCCCGTGTGCAGGCGCACCACTTCCTCGCCCCGTGCATCCGCCGCGCACATCACGTCGAGCACTTCCTCCAAGGTCATGTGCGCGCTGTCGTAGACGACGCAGGATTCCTTGCACTCAGCGAGCAGCTCGGGGTTCACAAGGCTCCCCGCCCAAACGACCACGTCGGCCGCGCGCAGAAGGCGCGCCCCGCGCAGCGTGATAAGGTCGGCGGCGCCCGAGCCTGCGCCAACGATATGAATCATCCGAGCCTTCCTTCCCGTTTCTCATCGCAACCGTTTACGCCGCCATTCGCGCAGCGGGCAAAACACGGCGCCTGCGGCGGCAATCGGCGCAAATACGCAGGCAGGAGGCGCAATGCCGCCCGCCCTGGCTTTGACACGTTCACAAGTGCCCACTATCATAGTAAAAGATTCGGCAACGAGCATATGACAATCGGATAAAAGGAAATGACCGGCGCGGCGCCCGCACAGCCCGCGCTGGCTTGCGGAGGGAACCAGGTGGGAATCCTGGGCAAGGGACATTACTGTATAGGACGCGCGGGCGAACCGCCTCGCGCCCCAAGCCAGACTGCTTCGCCTTTTCCTCACGGCATCGCCGTGGCGTTAGCTCCTTGTGAACCCCAAGGGGTGCGCTTTTCTTTCGCTTGTGCCGACAAGCAACTGTCGCCGGGGGACCGGCAAACCGAGGAAAGGAAAAACCATGTCCGACCAGATGTCACGCCGCGGCTTCATGGGCGCCGCAGCAACCGGAGCCGTCGCGCTCGCCGGAGTCGCGCTCGCGGGCTGCTCCAACACCTCCGCAAGTTCCGAAAAATCGAGTGAAAAGGAGAAGGCCGTGAAGCCGGTCATCCTCGTCACGAGCTTCGGCACGAGCTACAACGACTCGCGCCACATCACCATCGGCGCCATCGAAGACGCTATCCGCGAGAAGTACTGGCAGGACTACGACATCCGCCGCGCCTTCACCGCGCAGATCATCATCGACAAGCTGAAGAAGCGCGACGGCATCACGATCGACAACATGACCGAGGCACTCGACCGCTGCGTGGAAGACGGCGTGAAGGAAATCGTCGTGCAGCCGACGCATCTCATGGGTGGCCTGGAATACACCGACGTGAAAGACGAGCTCGACAAGTACGCCGACAAGTTCGACAAGATCTCGCTCGGCGACCCGCTGCTCACCTCCGACGACGACTACAAGAAGGTGGCCGCAGCCATTAAGGAGAACATGGCGTCCTTCGACGACGGCAAGACGGCGCTGTGCCTCATGGGTCACGGCACCGAAGCCGATTCCAACGCCGACTATGCCAAGATGCAGGAAGTGTTCAAGAACGAGGGCTTGACGCAGTTCTTCGTCGGCACCGTCGAGGCTGAACCGACCTGCGAGGATGTTATCGCCGCCGCGAGCGCCGCAGGCTACAAGAAGGCCGTGCTCGCGCCGTTCATGGTGGTCGCGGGCGACCACGCGAACAACGACATGGCAGACGAGACCGACCCCGACAGCTGGGCTGCGAAGTTCGTGGCCGCCGGCTTCGAAGTGACGTGCCTGCTCCAGGGTCTGGGACAGAACGTCGCGGTCGACGACATCTACGTCTCGCACGTGGACGACGCCATCGCCAAGCTGTAAACTCGCCGCGCACGGGGGCGCCGGTCGCGTCCCCGTGCAACGGGCATGCGCCTTCCCCGACTGACGGCGCATGCCCGTTGCATTCGCATCCCGCCCGCCCACCGCACGGCGCGGGCGGTCGAAGCGATTGAAAGGAACCCCCCTCCATGTTGAAGAAAACCCTCGCCTTCGCCCTGTCAGCGGCGCTTTTCGCGTTCTCGCTCACCGGCTGCGGCGGAAATTCAATCGACAGCGCAAAGGCAAGCGATGCCGATTCCCAGGAAAAGACCGAACAGGCGGCCGATGCGCCCGAGGGCGCAAGCGCTGCCCCCATCACCGCCAACAAGGTGGCCGACGGCACCTATCCGATCACCGTAGATTCCAGCTCGAACATGTTCAGGATTGTGGACGCCCAGCTCATCGTGGAAAACGGCTCCATGCACTGCGTGATGACACTTTCCGGCACGGGCTACGGCAAGCTCTTCATGGGCACGGGTGACGAGGCTGCCGCCGCGAGCGAGGCCGACTTCATCCCCTATGTGGAAAACGCAGAAGGCAAGTACACCTACGACGTGCCCGTTGAAGCGCTCGACGAGGACACCGCCTGCGCCGCGTGGAGTATTAGAAAAGAGCAGTGGTACGACCGCACGCTCGTGTTCGAATCCGCCGGCGTCGATCTGCGCGCCGACGCACTGAAGTAACGCCATGCGGTCGATTCTTCCCAAGGGGGAAAACAGGAAGCGCCACAGCATCGCGGCGCGCGCGATCGCCTGCGTTCTCGTCGCCCTGCTCGCGCTTCCCTTCGCGGGGTGCAGTGCGAGCCCGAACGCGACCGGTGCCACGACGGGCTCTCAGGAATACACTGTGAGCGTCTCGCTTTCCGGCGGGTCAGGGCGCGCAAGCATCGCCTCACCCACCACAATTGTGAAGGATGGCGACACCTACACCGCGACGGTCACCTGGTCGAGTTCGAACTACGACAAGATGACCATCGACGGCGTGGACTACGCACCCATAAACGACGGCGGCAACTCCACGTTCGAGATACCCGTCACGCTCGACGAGGACATCGCCGTGTCGGCCGAGACCGTCGCCATGTCGACGCCGCACACCATCGACTACACGCTCCACTTCGACTCATCCACCATGAAGGAGAAATCGGGCGACGATGCAAGCGGCGGCTCCCCTGCGGGAACGGCTTCAAGCGCCGCGGCCGACTTCCACAACCCAGATTTGGGCTGCGGCTGGGAGCCGACGGGGGCGCTTCAGCTTGAATACGCCGAGCACTTCACTGTCGACGAGTACGAAGGCGGCCTGCGGCTTATCTGCATTTCGAACGGGGAGCGCTTCCTCGTGGTACCGCAAGATGCGAAGGTACCTGATGGGTTGAGCTCTGACATCGCGGTCATAAGGCGTCCCGCCAACAAGGTGTACCTCGTGTCGTCGGCGACGATGTGCCTGGTCGACGCGCTCGATGCGAACGACAATATCTTCATGTCGGGCACGAAGGCCGACGATTGCTCGGTCGCGGGCTTCAAAAGCGCGCTCGAAAGTGGGGCGATCGCCTACGGCGGCAAGTACAGCGCGCCCGACTACGAGCGAATATCGGCCTCGGGCTGCACGCTCGCCATCGAGAACACCATGATCAACCACACGCCCGATGTGAAGGAAAAGCTGCAGAAGCTCGGGCTCGTCGTGCTCACCGAACAGTCGTCGAGCGAGCCCGAAGCACTCGGGCGCGTCGAGTGGATTAAGCTTTTCGGCGTCCTGTTCGACAAGGAAGACGAGGCCGCGCACCTGTTCAACGAGCAGAAGGCCCGCGTCGAGCAAACGTCGAGGCTTGCGTCGTCAGGTAAAACCGTGGCGTATTTCTACATTAACTCGAACGGGGCCGCCGTCACGCGGCGGGCGGGCGACTACGTGGCGCAGATGATCGAGCTTGCAGGCGGCAACTACGCGCTCGATGACGCGCAGACGGCGTCGACGTCAGGTTCGTCAGTAACGCTCGAAATGGAGCGCTTCTACGCGACGGCGAAGGATGCCGACATCATCGTCTACAACGGCACCATCGACGAATCGGTTGCCACCTTGAACGACTTTGTAGGCAAAAACGCGCTATTGTCGCAGTTCAAAGCCGTGAAGAACGGCAACGTCTGGGTCACAAGCGCCGACATGTACCAGCAGATGACTTCTACCGCCGACATTATCGACGAGCTGCACGGGGCGTTCACCGGCGATGACGCGAGCGACTTCCATTATCTGAGGAAGCTCGGCTAGCACCATGAGAAGCCGACTTTCCATGACATACGACGAATCGGGGCGCGCCGCGCGGTGTCGCGTCGTGACGGCGCTGCTCGCTGTTGCCCTCATCGTGCTCGTCGGGGCCAACCTGTGCATCGGGAGCGTGCTCGTGCCCGCAGACCACATCCCCGGCATCCTTTCGGGCGGCGCGGCCAATTCCATGGAAAGCCAAGTCATCTGGGAGATTCGCCTGCCGCGTGTGCTTTCAGCCGTGCTTCTCGGCGGGGCGCTTTCCCTCTCCGGGTTCCTGCTGCAGACGTTTTTCAACAACCCCATCGCCGACCCGTTCATCTTGGGCGTCTCCTCGGGCGCAAAGTTCGTCGTCGCGCTTACGATGATCGTACTTCTGGGCGCGAACCAGGCCATGTCCTCGCCGGCCATGGTGGTCGCAGCGTTTCTGGGCTCGCTTATCACCATCGGCTTCGTGCTCCTCATCGCACGGCGCATAAGTTCCATGGCTATGCTCATCGTGGCGGGCGTCATGGTGGGATACATCTGCTCGGCGTCGACGAACTTCCTCATCGCCTTCGCCGACGACCAGTCCATCGTGAACCTGCACAACTGGTCTTTGGGTAGCTTCTCGGGTTCGAGCTGGGACGACGTCGCGGTCATCGCGGTCGTGGTGATCACCGTGAGCGCATGCGTATTCGCGATATCGAAGCCCCTTTCCGCCTTCCAGCTGGGAGAAGCCTACGCGAAAAGCGTCGGCGTGAACGTCGCACGCTTCCGCGTGGTGCTCGTCCTTCTAGCGAGCATGCTCTCCGCCTGCGTGACCGCGTTCGCTGGTCCGGTGTCGTTCGTAGGCATCGCGGTTCCGCATCTCGTGAAGTCGGCGCTGAAGTCGTCGAAGCCCATCCGCGTGATTCCTGCGTGCTTCTTGGGAGGCGCCATCTTCTGCGCGGGCTGCGATTTGATCGCGCGCACGCTGTTTTCCCCCGTCGAGCTTTCCATCAGCGCCGTCACCGCCATCTTCGGCGCGCCGGTGGTTATCGCACTCATGTTGAAGAAGCGGGTGAGGTAGATGGGGGAATTCGTGCCGCGGCCCAAAACGCTCGGAGGGGAGTCGAACCTCGAAACCCCGGTAAAAACGCAGGCTGACGGAGCGCCGCTTTTCCGCATAAGCGACCTGTCGGCGGGCTACGACAAGAAGGTCGTAGTCGAAGGCGTCGATCTGGAGGTTCGCGCGGGCGACGTCGTGGCGCTCATCGGGCCGAACGGCTCAGGCAAGTCGACCATCTTGAAAACCATCACACGCCATCTGGCACCGCTTGCCGGCGCGGTCGAGCTCGACGGGCGGGAGATTTCCCGATGGAAGACGGCGGAGTTCGCAAGGAACCTTGCCGTTATGCTGACGGATCGCCCCCGGACCGAGCTCCTCACCTGCCGCGATATCGTAGAGGCGGGAAGGCATCCCTACACCGGGCGAATGGGAACACTCTCGCCTGACGACCATAGTCGGGTCGACGAGGCCATGAAAACCGCACATGTGGAAAAGCTCGCCGAGCGCGACTTCATGCAGATAAGCGACGGGCAACGCCAGCGCGTCATGCTCGCACGCGCCATCGCGCAGGATCCGCGTGTGCTCGTGCTCGACGAGCCCACGTCATATCTCGATATCCGCTACCAGATCGACCTGCTGCGAATACTTCGCCACCTTGCGAAATCGCAGAATGTGGCTGTCATCATGTCCATCCACGAACTCGAGCTCGCGCAGAAAAGCGCCGACAAGGTGATTTGCGTGAAGGACGGCCGGGTCTTCCGCGCCGGCGCACCCGAGGACATATTCACGCGCGAGACGATCGGCGAGCTTTACGGCCTTCAACATGGCACCTTCAACGAGCGCTTCGGCAGCGTGGAAATTGGGCGCCCACACGGCGATGCGCACACGTTCGTCATCGCCGGCGCAGGTACGGGGTCAGCTGTGTTTCGCCAGCTCATCCGGCAGGGCAAGGCGTTCTACGCGGGCATTCTGCACGAAGGGGACATCGACTGCGAGCTCGCGCGCGACCTGGCGACGGAATGCGTGGCCGAGCGCGCCTTCGAGCCGATCGGGGATAAAACCATAGCCCGCGCCAAAGAGCTCCTCGTCCACTGCGCGCGTCTTATCGTGTGCCCCGCCGCCTTCGGCACCATAAACGCCCGCAACGCAGAGCTCGTCGAGTTCGCACGCTCGCATGGTATCGAGGTCATGCGAGCGTGCGAAGGCGCATCGGAGGATTCCAAAATTGGAGTGGGAAGGATAAACTGGACTTTCTTTTAAGGATCCTCAGGCTACAGCTCCTACGCCGGCAAGGTCTCCAAGGCGCCGGAGAACCTCAGGAACAGGAATTTCCACGCCGACGAGCCCAACTAGGCCTAATCCAAGCGAGATTCCAGACTCGACAGACCATTGAGAGTCAGATCGTTGGCGACCTCAGAGACGCGCTCGATAGGAACCGAGCCGTCAGACAGCGCCCACGTGCGATAGATACCGATAATACCCGACAGCAAAAACGCCAGATAGTAGTCGAACATCTCGTCCTTGAGACCTTGGGGCAGCAGATCGCGCTCGGCAATCTCATGTTCGAGCGGCGCACGAAGACGAGCCATGAAATCATCGAGCGGAATATTCTCGATCAGCTGACGATTGAGCACTAAGTTGTTGCACAGTGCCTCATTAACGGTTTTAAAGAAGGTCGCCGCCGCGCCCAGGGCGCGCTCGTTGGTGTCGCCGTCCATGGAAGTAAGCGTTTTCTCGACCGAGTCGACAATCATCTCCACCACATCGACGGCAATGGCATCGAGCAGGCCATCAACCGTGCCAAAGTGAACGTAAAAGGTCTTGCGGTCGACATTGGCCTCGCGCGCGATGGCACTCACCGTAATGTCTGCCAGCGGCTTTTCCATGAGCAGGCGCTCGAAAGCGGAAAGGATGGCATTGCGGCTGCGAACGATGCGGCGATCAAGGCGCGGTTTGCTGGTTGCCATGGGCGTGTCCCTTCGATATACGAGCAATCATCAACAGATGAGAGATAATCTACGTAAGAGGATTATCTCTCAAACAGCACAAATATACCCCGCATCATGAAGAACGCACGACTGCCCTACTGCGACTTAGGGTGCTTCTTCTTATTGAGTGCCGACGGAGATACGCGAATACCGTCGCCCGTCTGGCGCACATAGGTTTTATGAGTCGGCTTAGCGGTCCCAGGAGCCTTCTGAGCGTGCTTCTTGGGATCAACGGTAACAGCATTCGTGGGGTGCGGCTTAGTGGGCGCAGAGGGCGTCTGAGGCGTGCGGCCGAGCTTGCGCATCACGCGATCCCAGCGCGCATGGATGCTCTCGTTGTGGGCGCTCTTAAGTCCCAGCAGGGGCGCAGCCAAAATGGTCGGCGCAATAAACGTAATGAGACGCCACAGCAGATAGCCGGCGGTCGAAGCCGAACCGAAGAAATGACCCAAGAACAATGCAAAGCCGCCCTCAGCGCCACCAGTTCCACCGGGCAAGGGAACCGCAGAGCTTAACAGCTGGACAAAGGCGCTCGCGGCCATGACCGAGAAAAAGTCGACCTCGTGGTGGCCAAAGGCAAGCATCAGGAAATACGGAACCAGATAGAAAAACGCGAGCTGCAGCATGGTGATAAACACGGTGAGCAGCATGGAAGAAAAATGTCCGGCCGAAAGCTTGAACTTCTCGGAGAAGGAGTAGATCTCGCCATCGACAAACGTGCGCCAACTCTCGATCTTAGTGGCCGAGACACCAATGCGCTCGAGCCAATTGATGATGCAATGGGCGACGCGCGTGACGGTCTTAGGCATGAGCGCGACGGCGAAGATGCCAAGCAAGATGCAGCAGTGTCCACCAAAGCTAAAGACGCACAGCAGCGTCATGTCGCCGTAGCGTTCGGCAAAAAACGGCATACGGGCGAGCAGCAGGATAGCGCCCCAGGCGACCAGGCCAAACTGGTACACGATAAAACGCGTGAATTGCGTGGCGCCGGCCTCGCCCACGTTTTGGCCGGCCTTGGTCAGGCGATAGATCTGAGCCGGGGTGGAGCCCATCATCATGGGCGTCAGGTTGCCAAAGAAGATGCCACTCGCCTCGACCGAGATCAGGTCGCGGATGCCGACGGGCGAATTGGGATCGAGCCAGACGGCGATCGCATAGGCCACAATGCCAAAGAACAGGTACATGAACATGCAAAGACACGCGACAACGAGCCATGACGCCTGGACGCTCGACATAGCGGCCCAGAACTGCCCCATCTGCCCGGTTACCACCAGATAGACGATATAACCCACCAGCACGACGCCGATAAAGATGGCGCCGCGGCGTGCGCTCTTATTGTCATCTCCGCCCGAGGCCTCAACCTCGACCTGGGGCTTAGACGTATGCTGAGAGGACTCCGTCATGAGACTCCTTCTAACAGTCAAAATATCTTGGATATTGTACCCGTAAGGGCCATAGGCAGAACGCAAAGCTCTGGTTCAAACGGGAATTGCAGACGGTTGTTTGAAAATAAAAAACCCGGCCTTCCATAGGAAGTCCGGGTATCAGATGCGTGGTAGCCCGTACCAGATTCGAACTGGTGATCTCCGCCTTGAGAGGGCGGCGTC
>URKM01000024.1 GCA_900548365.1 uncultured Collinsella sp.
GGCGCCCCCGCGCCGCCCGGCCGCCGCACCGCGCACGATGCGGAAGCGCCGCGGGCCGCGACCGCCATCAGCCGCCGCTCCGCCATCGCCGCCGCCGTCGCCGGTATCGGCGGGGCGGCAGCCCTGACGGGATGCTCCCCGGCATCGTCCGCCCCGTCGGACCGCCCCTCCGATGCGACCACGGGCTCGACCTTCGCCTTCGACACCTTCTGCACGTTCACGGTATACGGAGACGACGAGGCCCCCGCCAAGCTCTCCGCCGCATGCGCGCGCTACGACAAGCTCTTCGACCTGTACGACCCTGCAAGCGATATCGCGCGGGTCAATGACGCGGGGGGCGCCGCGACCGCCGTCGACCGCGAGACCGCGGAGCTCGTCGCGGAAGCGCTCGCGTTCTGCGCATCTGCCCGGGGCCTTTTCGATATCACCGTGGGCGCCGTCTCGACGCTCTGGGATTTCGAGAAGGGCATCCGCCCCGCAGACGACTCGATAGCGGACGCCTTGCAGCACGTCGATTGGAAGCTGGTCGACGTCGACGTCGAAGCCTCCACGGTGCGCCTGGCCGACCCCGCCGCCAAGATCGACCTCGGCGGCATCGCCAAGGGCTTCATCGCCGACCGCCTGTGCAAGCTACTGGCAGACGAGACGACCGCCACGGGCGCCGCCCTCTCGCTCGGCGGAAATATCGCTTATTTCGGCAGCAAGCCGGACGGGACCCCGTGGAACACGGGCATCCGCGACCCCAACGACCCGGGCGGATCCCGCACCGTGGGCACCGCCCATCTCGACGGCGGCTCGCTGGTGACGAGCGGTCTCTACGAACGCACTTTCGAGCTCGACGGCGAAACCTATTGGCACATTCTGGATCCGCGAACGGGCATGCCGGTCGCGACCGACACGGTGAGCGTCACCGTCGCGTGCCCGTCCTCGACGACGGCCGACGCGCTCTCCACCACGCTCTTCGTCGCCGGCAGCCGCGATGGCGCCGCCCTGGCGGACGCGCATGAAAAAACAGCCGCCTACTTCATCAAAGACGATGGTTCGACGGCTGAAAGCAGCAAATGGCAGGAGCTCACCTCGTTCGAGGCGTAAGAGCGCTCGGATCGGCGCGCGGCGCAGCGATCCGAGCGCAGGCAGCCCGGCGCGGCGCCCCTTCGACGGAACGCGCCCGCGTCCCTACTCGTCGAACTCGCCCACGCGGCGCACCTCGGTCTCGAGATCGACGCCGAACTGCCGCTTCACCTCGCTTTGGATGTGCTCGATGAGCGCGCACACGTCGGCAGCGGTCGCTCCGCCGGCGTTCACCACGAACCCGCAGTGCTTCTCGGAGACCTGGGCGCCGCCCACCGCGGCGCCGCGCAGTCCCGCGTCCATGATGAGCTTTCCGGCGAAATAGCCCTCAGGCCGCTTGAAGGTCGAGCCCGCCGAGGGCATCTCGAGAGGCTGCTTCTCCTCGCGGCGCCTTTGGAAGTCATCCATGGCGAAACGGATCGCATCGGGGCTGTCCGGCGTGAGCGCGAAGGTCGCGCGCAGCACGATGAGGCCGTCGGCGTTCACGCGGCTCTTGCGATACCCGAAGGCGAGCTGATCGGCCTCGAGCGTGCACACCGAACCGCGCTGGCCGCACTTGCTGGGCACGTAGACCTCGACCGACTCCAGCACATCAGAGGTCTGGCCGCCGTACGCGCCGGCGTTCATGAAGCACGCGCCGCCCACCGTCGCGGGAATGCCCCACAGGGGCTCCATGCCTGACAGCCCGGCATCGGCCGCGGCGATCGCGACGTCGCGCAGCAGCGCGCCCGCCTCCGCGGTGACGCGGTTGCCCTCGACCGAGACCTTCTGCATGTTCTCGCGTAGCAGCACGACCACGCCGCGGATGCCCCGGTCGCTCACCAAAAGGTCCGAGCCGTTGCCCACGATGGTGACGGGCACCTCGGCGTACGTGCAGGTATCCAGGACGCGCGCCAGCTCCGCGGGCGAATGCGGACGGACCAGGACGTCGGCCGGGCCGCCGATGCCGAAGGTGGTGTGGGGCTTCATGGACTCGACCATGAGGACGTCGCCCTCGCCCACGACGCCCGCGAGGGCGCAGATCAGATCGGGGTTGAAGCTTTCGTGTTCGTGCATGGGCCACCGCCTCGTTCTTGTTTGAATTACGCATGCCTACTATACCCAGCGCCTCGGACCTTGCATACCGCTTCATAAAGCGGGTATAGTGGGCCTGCATATGTTTCAGGGCGGGGTGAGATTCCCCACCGGCGGTAAGCAGCAGGCGCTGCAAGCCCGCGAACCGCAACCATGCGGCCGATCCGGTGCGATTCCGGAGCCGACGGTCACAGTCCGGATGAAAGAAACGGAGGCTGTACCATGAACAGCACCACCAACACCAAGACAATCGCATTGACCGCGCTCTTCACCGCCGCCTCGCTGGCGCTGAGCTTCATCCAGATACCCATCTTCCCCGCCGCGCCGTGGCTCATGTACGACCCCTCGGGCATCGTCTGCCTCATCGCCGCGCTCGCCTTCGGCCCCAAGGTGGGAGCGGCGGCGGCCGTCATCTCCTGGATTCCGCGCATCTTCCTCGATCCCTTCGGAGCGCCCATGGGCATCATCTCCACGTGCTCGCTCGTAGTCCCCGCCGCGCTCATCTACCGCGCCGCCGGACGGACGCGCAAGGGATCCCTCGTCGGCATGGTCGTCGGCGCCGGGATCTCCATCGCGGTCGCCTGCGCCATGAACCTCGTCGTCACACCGCTCTACACGCCGATCAGCGTATCTGACGTCGCCGCCATGATCCTCCCCATCCTGCTGCCGTTCAACGCGCTCAAGATGGCCATCAACGTCATCGCCGGCCAGGCGCTGCTCGGCCCCTGCCTCAACGTCATCGACCCCATGCGCGCCGGCACCTCGGGCACGGCGCGGCGCGCGTAGCCCGTGGACGCCATGGCATCGGAAAACGTCGTGCATCGCGCTGAACCGGAGCGGCCGGCCCGCACTCCCGAATCCGTCCACCGGTCGGCGGGCGGCGGGGCGCGGGTCCCTCGGCGTCCCGCCGGAGACGAACAGGTCGCCCTCTCCCATATCGGCTTTAGCTACGGACCCGATGAGGCGGCCGCCCCCGCGCTGCGCGACGTCTCGCTCACCATCCGCGCCGGCGAGCACGTCTGCATCCTGGGCGGCAACGGATCCGGGAAGTCGACCCTGCTCCAGCTCATGAACGCCCTGCTGCTTCCCGGCTCGGGCGCGGCGCGCATCTTCGGCATCGATGCCTGCGACCCGGCGAACGCAGCCGCCATCCGCCGGCAGGCGGCCATGGTCTTCCAGCATCCCGAGGACCAGATGACCACGAGCATCGTCGCCGACGACATCGCGTTCGGGCCCGAGAACCTCGGCGTTCCTTCCGAGCAGATCGCACGGCGCGTCACCGAGGCCCTAGCGGCCGTCGGCATGGACGATTACGCCGATACGGACCCCGCCGACCTCTCCGGAGGACAGCAGCAGCGCATCGCCATCGCCGGAGCCCTCGCCATGGAGCCGAAGATGCTCCTGCTCGACGAGCCCTCCGCGATGCTCGACACCGCCGGACGGCAGATGATCCAGCGCACGCTCTCGCAGCTCAACGCGCGCGGCATGACCATCGTGCACGTCACCCACTTCATGGACGACGCCCTGCGCGCGCAGCGCGTCGTCATCATGGACCGCGGCCGCGTCGCGTTCGACGGAACGCCGCGCGACGCGTTCGCAGACGCCTCCCTCGTGCGGCGACTCGGCCTCGAGCTGCCCGTCTACCTTGAAATCTCCCAGCAGCTCCGCGATGCAGGGGTGGACGTCGCGCCCACCACCGACCCTCGCGAGCTCGCCCGCTCGCTCGCCGCGGCCATGCGACCGCGCTCGCCGCGACAGCCCAAGCCCACCCGGACGCCGAAGGACGCGGTCGGCGGAAGCGGGCGCCCGGATGCCGTCGCACCCCCCGCGACGTGCACCGATGTCCGCGAGGAAGCCGGGGGCGCCCGGCCGAATCCCGTCGCCGCGGCGCACGGCGCCATCGAATTCGAAGACGTCTCGTTCTCATATGCGAGCGCCCGGTCGCCCCGCAAGCGCGCGCGGAGCCGGCTCTCCCTCTTCCATCCGCTCCGCGGCAGCACGACCGATCGCGGCCCCCTCGCCCTTGCGCAGGCGAACTTCCGCATAGAACCCGGATGCGCCGTCGCGCTCATCGGCCACACGGGGTCGGGCAAGTCCACGACCATGGAGCTCGCCTGCGCCCTGAAGGTGCCCGCAGCCGGAACGGTATCCGTCGACGGCATCGACACCGCGCGGCTCGACGAGCGGCGCGCGCTGCGCAGGCGCATCGGGTACGTCTCCCAGCTGCCCGAGCGCCAGCTCTTCGCGGAAACCGTCTTCGACGACATCGCATTCGGACCCCGCAACCTCGGCTGCGATGAGCGGGAAGTCGGGCGCCGCGTCCGCAGCGCCCTCGCCGCCTGCGGCATCCAGCACGATCAAGCGCTGCTCGAGCGTTCGCCCTTCGCCCTTTCAGGGGGCCAGCAGCGCTGCGTCGCGCTCGCGGGCGTCCTGGCGATGGAGCCGAGCACCATCGTTCTCGACGAGCCGATGGCGGGGCTCGACCCCGCAGGGCGCGCGCACCTCGCCGCCCTGCTTCAGCAGCTCAAGCAGGCGGGCAAGACGCTGCTCATGGTCACCCACTCCATGGACGACGTCGCCGCGCTGGCGGACCGCGCCATCGTGCTCGACCACGGCACCGTCGTCGCCGACGGGTCGCCGCGCGACGTCTTCGCCCCGACGGCGGGCCCGCGCGCCGCCGCCATCGACGTGCTCGGCCTTCCGAGCGCCCTCGAGGTCGCCGTCCTCGCCCGCGAGCACGGCGCGGAGCTGGGCCGTCCGCTCACCGCGCGCGAGCTCATCGAGGAGGTGCTCGCCCATGGCGCTGCGTGCTAGCATCGGACAGTACTATTCCGCTTCATCGCCCATCCATCGGCTCGATCCGCGGGCGAAGGTCGCGGTCGCGATCCTCTTCATGATCAGCTGCTTCTTCATCCACTCCCTCGCCACGCTCGCCCTCGCCGCGACGGCCGTGCTGGCGGCGGTCGTCTCCGCGCGCGTCCCCCTGGGGCGACTGCTATCCCAGCTCAAGCCCATCGCGCTTTTCCTCGTGATCACATCCCTGGTCAACCTGTTCTTCGTGCAGACCGGGGACGTCCTCGCCTCATGGGGTCCGATACGCCTCCATGCCGGGGGCCTCGAAGCCGCGTTGCTGTACACCATACGGTTTTTCCTGCTGCTGCTCGCTGGTTCGCTGCTCATGCTCACCACCACGCCCACGGCGCTGACCGACGCGCTCGAGCGCCTCTTCTCGCCCCTGGAGAGGCTCGGCGTACCGATCCGGCAGGCATCCACCATCCTCGGAATCGCGCTGCGCTTCGTGCCCACGCTCTCGCGGGAAGCCGAAAACATCATCGCGGCGCAAACGGCTCGCGGCGCCGACCTCGAGGGCAAGGGCGCGCTGGCCTACGCGCGCGCCTGCGTCCCCTTGGTGGTGCCGCTGTTCTCAAGCGCGCTGCGCCACGCCGACAACCTCGGCCGCGCCATGGATGCGCGCTGCTACATGAGCGGACCCGTCCGCACGCATTACCGGGAGCTCAAGCTCTCGGTGCGGCAGGACGGGCCCTTTATAGCGCTGGCGCTCGCGTACGTCATCGCCCTGCTTCTGCTGTAAGCGCGCTCGGTTGATCGGCGGGCATCCCGCGCCCGCGTCCGCCCCGTCGGCGCGTCGCAAGGACGCCCGCGCCCGCATTCAACGCGCCGGCACGTCGCGAAACCCGGCCTTCGCCCTAGTTCAGGCGATCGATGAAGAAATCCGCCATACTCATGAAGAGGTTGCGGCAATGCTCGTCGAGCTCGATGCCCTCCAAGCTCTTCTTGGCGGCAGCCGTGAGCTCCAGCGAATAGGACCGCGCGTACTCGATCGAGCCCGCTTCCTCGAAGAGCTCCACCGCGCGAGCGAGGAGCGCCGGGTCGCTCGTTCCGGCCTGCAAGATCCCCACGAGCTCGTCGCGATGCTCGGTGTGCGCGAGCGCGTGCACGACCACGAGCGTGCGCTTGCCCTCGGTGATGTCGGTCCGATAGTCCTTGTTGCTGGCCTCTTTTTTGCCGACCAGGTTGAGCAGGTCATCCTGGATCTGGAACGCAAGGCCGGTGTGCAGGCCGAACGACCGCAGCGCATCGATCTGCTCGGTCGTTCCGCCGCCCATGATGGCACCGCAGGCCAGAGGAGTCGCCCCGCTGTAGTAGGCGGTCTTGAGCGTGGCCATCTGCAGGTAGTCCTCGACCGTCAAGTCGAAGCGCCCGTCTCGCACCCATCCCAGGTCGAGCGCCTGGCCCTCGATGGTCCTGGTCGTCATGTCGACCAGCTCGCGCAAGAGGCGCACGCGCATGTGGTCGTCGAGCGTATCGTCGCGCAGCACGGTGCCCGTCACCAGGGAGAGCGCCAGGTCGCCGCAGTTGATGGCGATCCCCTCGCCCTCCGTGATGTACATGCACGGCTTGCCGCGACGCAGCTGGCCGTTGTCCGCGATATCGTCATGGATCAACGCCGCCGATTGGAAATGCTCGATCGCCGCGGCGGCGCTGCGCGCAGCCGCGAACTCGCCGCCCACCGCCTTGCATGCCAGCATGCAGATCAACGGGCGATGGCGCTTGCCTGCGTTCGCAGAGAAACGGCCCAGCGGCGCGTACAAATACGCGTCGATATCCGCGCTGTCCGTTTGGTCGCTGAAGAACGACGCGAGGTACTCGTTGATCTCGTCGAAATGCCGGTTAAGGAAACCGGAGAACAAGCTTTGCACGCTAAACCATGATCCTTTGCATCGCGGGCCTACCATAACGCCGCGACGCCCCGCTCGGCCGAGCGCGGGCGCCGCGTCAAAACGCATCTACTCGGTCGCGAACCCATTGGGATTATGCGACTGCCAGTTCCACGAGTCGCGGCACATATCCGCGATATCGTAGCGGGCCTTCCAGCCCATCTCGCGCTCCGCCTTGGAGGCATCGCCGTACACGGCGGCGACGTCGCCCTCGCGGCGCGGGCAGATCTTGTACGGCAGGTCCTTGCCGCAGGCGGCGCTGAACGCCTTGACCACCTCGAGCACCGAGGTGCCCGCGCCGGTACCGAGGTTGAACACCTCGACGCCGGTCTTGCCGTTCATCCAGTCGAGCGCCGCCACGTGGCCGGTCGCGAGGTCCACCACGTGGATGTAGTCGCGCACACCGGTGCCGTCGGGCGTGTCGTAGTCATCGCCGAAGACCTGAACGGCCTCCAGCTTGCCCACCGCCACCTGGGCGACATAGGGAACCAGGTTGTTCGGGATGCCCTTGGGGTCCTCGCCGATGAGGCCGGAGGCGTGGGCGCCGATGGGGTTGAAGTAGCGGAGCAGCACGACGTCCCACTCGGGATCGGACGTATGCAGGTCGGTGAGGATCTGCTCGATCATCCATTTCGTCCAACCATACGGGTTGGTAGCGGGCTTCTTCTCATCGGCCTCGCTCACGGGCAGGTTGTCGGGATCGCCGTAGACGGTCGCCGAGCTGGAGAAGACGATGGACTTGCAGCCGTGCTCGCGCATGACGTCGCACAGCACCAGCGTGTTCTCGATGTTGTTGTGGTAATACTCGAGCGGCTTAGCGACGCTCTCGCCCACCGCCTTATAGCCGGCGAAATGAATCACGCGGTCGATGCGGTGCGCGTCGAAGATCGCATTCAGCGCGTCGCGGTCGAGGACGTTCGCCTCGTAGAACGTCAGGTTCCGCGCGGCCTCCTCGCCGGCGATCTGCTTGATGCGATCGATGGCGACGGGACTGGAATTGGACAGGTCGTCGACGATGACGACCTGGTAATCACGAGCCAGCAGCTCGACGACGGTATGGGAACCGATGAATCCGGCGCCGCCGGTAACGAGCACGCACGTATCCTTCGGAGCAAGCTTATCTGCCATGGAAGTCTCCTCTCGATTCATAAGCAGCCAAAAGTATAGCGCACGACCGCCCCCAACCCCACCGCATCGCGCGCATCGACGAACTGCGCAGAAGCGCCGGCGCGAATCACCGAGTTGCCCTCGCGCATCGCATTTTCTTCCTTATGATTTCGTGGAATCAAGGAGTCTAGGGTATCCTTTGCCGTAGGCACTTTGTTCGACATATACACAGACATTAGACGGAGCCCATATGTCACAGCCACGCAACACCTCGCACGACGCGCAGTCCCCGCAAAATGCGCGCCTGTGCGTCTCCTACCAATCAGAGATGTCGCGCCGCCAGGCGATGAAGGCGCTCTTCGCGCTCGCCGGCGCCGCGGTGCTCTTCGGCAGGCCGCGCCCGGCCTCCGCCGCCTCCGCCACCAAGGAGACCACCGACGCCCTCGCCGCCGCGCAGCAGCGCTTCGACGAGGCGCAAGCGCAGATGGACGAGCTCGCCGACGAGTTCCAGAAGCTCAGCATCGCGCAGGACAAGGTCATCGGCCAGATCGAAGACGTCCAGGGCGATATCGACGAAACCCAGAAAGAACTCGAGTCCCAGCAGCGCAAGCTCGAGAAGAAGCAGAAAGTCCTCGCCGAGCGCGTCGCGAGCAGCTATAAGAAGGGCGGCGACAACCCGCTGGACATCCTGCTCTCCTCCGCCTCCTTCGACGAGCTCATCTCGAACGGCTACTACATCAGCAAGGTGAACGCCAGCGACGAGCGCGCTATCGACGACGTCCAGAAGATCCAGGACCAGCTGCGCGAGACCAAGGGCGCGCTGGAGCTGCAAAAACAGGATCTGGAAGGCCTCAAAGCCGAGCAGACCGAGCAGCTCGAGCAGATGAAAGCCAAGAAGGACGAGGTCCAAGCGCTCATCGACAGCCTGGATAAGGACGTCAAGGACCTCATCAACAAGCGCGATGCCGAGATTCTCGCAGCTGCGGCGGCCGAAGAGGCGGCGCGCCAAGAGGCGGCCAAGCGCCCCAGCACGTCGATTCCGGGCAACGGCCAGGGTTCCGCCAACGCAGGTGACCTGCAGCAGCTCGTGGTCACCTGGTGCCATAAGACCCCGTCTCCCGGCCTGGGCCTGTGCGCCTGGTGGGTATCGGACGTCTTCGAGCGGGCGGGGATCTGCAACGTATCGGGCAACGCCGACGATATGTACAACGCCTGGTGCACCAGCTCCAACAAAGCCAACCTGCAGGTGGGCATGATCATCGCCGTCTCCTCGCACAGCCACACCTCCGCGGGCCGCATCTACGGCCACGTCGGCATCTATGTGGGCGACAACACGGTCATGGACAACATCGGCTACATCCGCAGCATCAACGTGGACTCGTGGATCTCGTATTACGGAGACACCGTCACACCCCGCTGGGGATGGGCCTGCGGCATCGACCTCGCAGGCTGACGCGAAAAGGCATCGTTCGGCGGCATCTTACTCATTTTGATGCCGCGCCTCCACCTTCTTGTATATCCACGCGCCGGCAACAACCAGAATGCCCGCCAGCACGATGGAGACGACCATGACGCCGTACTGCCCCGCGCCGAACGCCGCCGCGGCGACCGTCGAGGTGACGATCGAGGGAATGCGCCCGAGCGTGGCGATGGCGAGCAGAGCGCCGAACCGCATGGTCGTCAGCCCCGCCACATAGGTTAAAACGTCTTTCGGCGTCCCGGGGATCAGGAACACGATGAGCATGATGAGCTCCAAGCGGCGCGCATTGCGCATCCACTCGAACCGCTCGATCTGCTCCTCCTTGAAGAACAGCCCCACGACCTCCCTGTCCCAGCGGCGCACCGCCCAGAACACCACGGTCGAGCCGATCGCCGACGCCGCGAGGCATAGCGCGGTCCCCTCCCAGAAACCGAAGGCGTACCCGCTGGCGAGCTCGACGGGCTCGCCCGGCAGAACCGCCACCACGATCTGCAGCGTGTTGATGGCAAGCAGCGCCAACCGGCTCAAAACCGCGTGCTCGTCGACGAACGCGTGCACGGCGTCTGGATTCGAGAGCCAAGCGTAGACATCGGGCAGATACCGCGCGCCGAAGGCTGCGCCCGCAGCCACGACCAGGAGCACCAGGCCGACGAGGACCCATCGCCTCGAGCCGACATGGCCGGTGCGGCGCTCGGCGCTTCGCGGCGTTTCACCAGCGATCGCACGCCCGTGTCGAACCGCATCGCCATCGCGCGACGCCGCCCCGCCGAAGTGCACGGCGGCAGCGCCCGCGCCGGACCGCGCGACCGATCGCGCGCGGGGACCAGCAACCGCCGCCCCGGACGCGCCCGGATCCGCCGCCTCGACGGCGACGACGCTGACGGACATATCGCAGATCTGCTTTCGCTCTTCTGAAGGCACGGTGATCTCCCTTCTCTTACCATGCCCCTCAGCTTCTCAAACGACTGTCAACTCTTTGTCAACATAGGTGCAAGCCATCTCCGCGCACGCAAAAAATCACGATGCGGGGACCAGATCCGATTCGGATCGCGCGTCAAACACGGCCTCCACGCACGCGCCGCCCTCGATGCCGTTGGAAAGCTCGAGCATTCCTCCGTGAAGATGGGCGAGGGTAGCGGAGATGTTGAGGCCCAGGCCAAAGTGCTCGGCGGATTTCTGCTCGCTGAAAAAGGGGTCGCATCCGCGGTGCAGCGCCTCGGGCGTAAATCCCGGGCCATCGTCCGCCACGCGCAAGACCAGCCGAACGGGCTGCTCGGACGGCGCGGTCGGCGGCGTCCCCTCCCCATCGGCCATGTGATCCGTCGCGGAAGCATCCGCGCCAATCGAGAGGAGCACCCTTCCGACCGCATGGGTGCAGGCATTTCCCACGATATTGCCCAGGACCTCCTCGGCGAGCGCCATGTCGAGCTGCAAGACCGCGCCGTCGAATGCGCCATCGACCTCGCACGCCACGACGAGGTCGGGTCGTCGAGTGGAGACGATCTCGCGCACCCGGTCGCACAGCTCCTCGCACGCGCGGCTATATCCGACGGGCCTTCGCTCCACCGCGCGGTCCTCGAGTTTGGAAAGGCCGCCCATGGCCGCGGCATATGATTCCAGCCGATCGACCTGAGCCGCCAGGATATCGAGCGCGGCGGCATCGGCGAGCTCTCCGCGCTCCGCCTTCAGCCGCGCCATCTCGACCGTACCTTTGAGCACCGTCACCGGCGTGCGCAGGTCATGGGCGAAGGCGGCGTTGAGCCGACGGCGCTCCTCCGCCGTGCGCCACAACTCGCGCTGGGCGGAAAGCAGCGAAGCGCGCATGTCTTCGAGAGTCGCGCCGAGCGCGCCGAGCTCCTTGCCCTGGACCGGATCAATGGAAAAATCCAGGTCTTGCTCCGCGATGCGCTGCGCCGCAGCCCCGAGGCCCTCCAGCGGCGCGGCGATGTGCACGCGGTAGAACCGGCGGAACATCACCCAAGCGAGCCCTCCGTACACCACGAACGGCGAGATTCCCGTGAGCACGACCCGAATGCGGTAGATCGGGTCGTCGGAGGGAATCGAATCCGCGTAGTAAGCGACGTTGGACACGTTCTCCGCACCGAACACCTCGGCCAGGTCGACCCCTGTCGCCCGCTCGAACGCCCCGACAGCATCCGCCCGGCCCGCGCGCATGGCGGCATCGTAGAACGCGATGTTCTTGGCGGTGATGCGCTCGTCGGAATCGAGAATCTCGGTCATCACATAGCTCTCGTTGTAGTTGAGACCCCAGTCGAACAGCTCCACCTGGCCGCGCCGCAGCGCGTCGCCCGTCGCGTACACCTCGCGGTAGCCTTCGTCCTCCGCAGGGCGGGAGGCCGGCACCGCGTCGGCGTCGAAGCTCGCGAACACCGCGTAAGAGCTCTCTCCCGGCACCATGATCTCGGTCGCGGGCAAAAGCTCGCCGGTCGTGGGCTTGTAGATGTAGGGGCCCGAATCCGGCACGCCGCGCACCGTGGAGCCGTCGGCGAGGGCGACCTCGATCGTGTAGCGACGGTACATGTCCTCGCGGTCGAACACGTTGATTGCAGTGAACGTGAGCGCCGTCGCGACGACGAGATACACCGCCAGGTACACCCCGAAGGTGACGCCCAGGGGCCGCGTGCGCCACCAGCGGGCGGCGCGGGCGCGCCAGCCCGGCGGAACCGGCCGCTGGACAGGACCGGCACCCCGGCCGTCACGGCCCGTGTCGCCGGCCGCGCTTCGTCCGCCATCCTCGGCCGCCGAGCGCGCACCGGGCTCGTCCGCCGCGTGACCGGCCTCGACGCGCAGCCGGTCGCGCCACCGCGCCCCGCGCTTCACCGGGCGGACCATCGGTACCCCACGCCCCAGACCGTTTCGATGCACTCCTGCGAAGCGCCCGCAGCGGCAAGCTTCTTGCGCACGCGACGCACGTGCTCGCGGACGATGGACGGGTCGCCCACGGCATCCCACCCCCATACGCGCTCGTAGATGAGGTCGCGGTCGAACACGCGCCCCGGGCTCTTGCTCAACAGGGCGACGATGTCGAATTCGGTGCGCGTCAGGTCGACGCGGCGCTCGTCCGGCCCGGAGCCCACGACCACCAGGCGCTCGCCGTAGTCCACGGTGACCCCGCGAAAGAACCTCACCGATTGCTCCCGTTCCCGATGGCGCCCCTCGCGCGCCAGATGGGCGGCGACGCGGCGGCCGAGAACCTCCAGGGAGAATGGCTTCAGCACATAGTCGTCCGCACCGGCCGCGAAGCCGTCGATCTGGTCGACGTCCTCGATGCGCGCGGTCAGGAAGATGATCGGGCACGCCATGTGCTCGCGCAGCCGCCGGCAGACCTCGAAGCCGTCCATGCCGGGCATGTTCACATCGAGCAGGACCACGTCGATCTCGCCCGATGCCCGATCAAGCGCCTCCTCGCCGCTCGTCGCGGTCACGGTCCGATACCCCTCCATCGAGAAGTAATCCGCGAGCATCGAGGCGATGGCGCGTTCATCGTCCACGATCAAGATCGTGTGGCGCTCCCGCACATCCGCAGCCTCCATTCGAGCCCCCCATCCGATTCGTTGCAAATCCACACGCAATCATCCGTCACAATTGTCTACTTTTTTACCACCATCCATCGTTCCGCTCGGCGCTGGGCGCGAACAACCCGCCGCCGCTTACCGCTCGTCGCCGATCGCGGGGGACCGAACAACCCCCCATGCCGGCAGCGCCGCACGCGGCCAGCGCTTTACACACGCGCCGCATCTGGATGGATTCTTTCTTTCCCTTCCGCCGCGCAACGGTTTGCCGCACGCGGCCGCCGCGCTCTCTTGCTACACTGATATGGATAGCTATCAATCACCTCGCGCCGAACGATGGGTGCGCAACGCACCCCGCGCGCGATGTATTTCGAAAGGGGAATCGATGGAATCGATCATGCAGGGCATGACCGGCCCCGCCGTGGACGACGTGCAGACCCGCCTCGTCTCACTCGGTTTCGCCATCGACGAGAGCGAGCTCTCGCAACAATGCTTCGACGCCAGCACCTGCGCCGCCGTGCGTGCTTTCCGCACCGGCCACCAGCTGCCCGACGGCGACTTCGTCGACGCCGCATGCTGGTCCGCCCTGGTGGACGCATCCTACAAGCTGGGCGACCGCACCCTGTACCTCCGCCTGCCCAATTTCCACGGCGCCGACGTGCGCGCCCTGCAGCAGGCCCTCAACACGCTCGGCTTCGCTTGCGGAACAGACGACGGCTACTTCGGCCCGCATACCGAGGCCGCGCTCAAGCAGTTTCAGGAAAACGTGGGCCTGTTCGCGGACGGCATGGCATTCCAGGACACGTTCAACTACATCAATCGCCTGCACCACGTGTGGAAGGACAAGCCCTCCGTCGTCGATGCGGACGCCGAGGCGCGCATGGGATTCGCACGTGCCGCGAGCGTGCTCGAGCGGGTCCACCTCGCCGTTGGCGGCGAGGACGCCCTCACCCGCAACATCGCATCGCGCATCTGGAACATCGCCTCTGCAACCACCGAGGGCAGCGGCGTCGTCCTCTTCGAAGGCGAGATGCCCGAGGACACGGACGTCATCCTGACGCTCTCCACGAGCGAGCTGCCCGAAGATGCCGAACCTCAGGCGACGATCGTCCTCTCCGAGTGCCATAACCTCGCCCAGCGCCTGCGCACCGCCGCCATGGCGTCCAGGCAGCGCCCGGCGTTCATCCGCCTCGAGCTCGCCGACATGATGCGCTACGGCACCTTCACCTCGAGCGACGCCCAAACGCTCGCGGTCCGCCTTCTCGACGGCCTTTGTGATGCATTCAGCGACTAAGTGCGCTACACTATCTACCTAGCCTGAGAAGCGTGTACCCCGCAACGCGATCCGCGCGCTTCGAACGGCAACCCATCTTGGGGCATCGTCCAGCGGCAGGACCCCGGTTTTTGGTGCCGGTTACGGGGGTTCGAATCCCTCTGCCCCAGCCATTAAAATGCAGCCCGGCTATCTCGCGGTAGCCGGGCTTTTCCATGCCGCCCCCGGGGATTCGAACCCGCGAGGGCGCGGAGCCGGGGAAACGGCGGAGCCGTTTGCCGGCGGAGCGCGCAAGGGGCCGCAAAGGCCCCGCGCCACCAAAAAGCCCGGTCACCTCGCGATGACCGGGCCGTTTCGGCGATCCTTCGCCCGCGCCTACGCGCGCGCGGGCTCCGCATCTCCCGATTCCGCAGCGCGCTGCGCCGCCTCGACGTTGGCACGGCCCATCTCGGACCACTCGGGCTCCTCATCGGGCAGGGAGCCGGCGTTCTTGCCCACAAGCTCCTTCAGGCAGTTCACGGCAACGATCAAGCCGAGCGCCACCAGCAGCACGGCGAACACCAGCTGCAGGCCGGACGTCGCCATCGCGGCCATGCCGCCCGCCTGCAGCGCGCTCACGCAGCCCATGATGCTCATCGCCAGCGACGTGAACGTGCACACCAGCAGGAAGGCGACGGGTACATACAGCATCCAGCCCTTGCGCCCGGTGCATTTGCAGAACACCGCGAGCGTGATCATCGTCATGCCGCCGAGCAGCTGGTTCGATGCGCCGAACAGCGGCCAGATGTTGAGGTAGCCGCCGAAGGTGAGCGCCAGACCGGGCAGCAGGGTGACCACGGTCGCGAACCACGGGTTGCCCAGCACCTTCATGGCGCCCGTCTGCTCGCTCTCGACGGCGAGCGCGTCGTTGCTCGAGGCGAAGAACTCGGAGAACGAGGTGCGGCCGATGCGCGCAACGGCATCCAGCGAGGTCAGAGCCAGTGCCGAGACGTTCATCGTCATGAAGACCGTCGCGATGGTGCCGTCCACGCCGAAGGCCTGCATGCCGCGGGCGACGCCGGTCGCGAAGATCGCAAACGGGGTCGATGCCACGCCGGCGTTCAGCGCGCCCGTACCGGCCGTGTTCATATCGGAGAACATGATGCCCGCGACGATGATGGCGAGGATGCCCACGAAAGACTCGACGACCATGGCGCCGTAGCCGACCTTCACCGCGTCTGCCTCGTTCTCGACCTGCTTAGACGAGGTGCCGGAGGAAACCAGGCTATGAAAACCGGAGAGCGCACCGCAGGCGACGGACACGAACAGAACGGGGAACATCATGCCGGAGGCAGACGTGAACCCGGTGAACACCGGCGCCGTGATCGTTGCCTGGCCGTTCACGCCCAGCACCACGATACCCAGCACCGCGCAGGCGATCATCACGATCATCATGATGGACGTCAGGTAATCGCGCGGCTGCTTGAGCGCCTGGATGGGCATCGCGCCGGCGAACACCAGGTACACCATCACCACGGCGATCCAGCCGTTGAGATCGAGGTAGATCGGGAACTGCATGCCGACCGCGAACATCAGCACCATGAGAACGACGCCCGTGAGGAATTCCTTCGCGCCGGTCAGGTTGAACTTGCGCACCGCCCAGCCGAACGCCATGGCGACGAACGTGAACAGGATCGAGATCGTGCCCGCGCAGCCCGCGGCATAGGACTTGGCGACATCGACGGCGCCGGCAGCGTCGGGCGTGAACTTGAACGTACCCGCCACCATGGAGGTGAACGCCGCGATGACGATCAGGCAGAACAGCCAGCAGAACAGCAGGAACAGTCGACGGCCGGTCTTGCCGATGTACTTCTCGATAAGCTGCGCGAGCGACTTGCCGTTGTTCTTCATCGAGGCGTACAGGGCGCCGAAGTCGTGCACCGCGCCGAAGAAGATGCCGCCCACGAGGACCCACAGCACGACGGGCAGCCAGCCGAACGCCATGGCGACGATGGTTCCCGTCACGGGACCCGCGCCGCAGATCGAGCTGAACTGATGCGAGAACGCCGTGAACGCCGACGCGGGCGTGAAGTTCTTCCCGTCCTCCATGCGGCGCGCGGGCGTCAGGGCATCGCGGTCGATGCCCCAGGTGTTCGCGAGCCACCTGCCGTAGCCCAGATAGCCCGCGGCAAGGACCACCGCGGCAACCACCATCAATGCAACACCGTTCATGTTTCTCTTCTCCCCCCAGAAAGCTTGCAAGCCATAAAAAACGAGGGCCGTCGACTCTTTTCGACGGCCCTCGTCTCGGTTTCGGCCGCCCCCTTGCACGAAGCACGGGCGGCCGTATCTACGCCAACCCGTGCTAGCTAATAATGCAGATAATGGATAGGCGGAACTGGCGCATGGCTCGAACTCTCCAATCGCGACGGCGCACGTCGTGCTGCCGTCTAGTAAAGTGAACGCGTTGCAGTATCGCGCTTTATCTCGCTGCAGTCAAACGTGATATCGCTTTGTTTCGATTCTGTTCCGCGCGCTTCGCGGCCCTTGCGCCGTCGGCACCGCCTCGTTACATCCAGGCGAACGAAAGCGCCCGCGCGCGGACCGGATCGCGCGGGGGCGCCTAGCGGGCTCCATCGTTGAGCAAGATGCCTACAGCGTCATATTGGGATCGGCATCGATGTCGAAGGAAGCGGTCTCGCCGCGCAGATACCGCTCGCGCGCCACCACCGCGATCATCGCCGCGTTATCGGTGCACGCGTTCATGGGGGGAACGGTCACGCGGACACCCTGGCGCGACAGCCTCTCGACCATCATGCGGCGCAGATGCGGATTGGCCGCCACGCCGCCGCCGATGCAATACTCCTTCGCCCCGGTCTCGCGCAGCGCGTTCTTCGCCTTCTTGTACTGCACATCGAACACCGCGGCCTCGAAGGAAGCGGCGAGGTCGGGCAGATGGATCGCGCGTCCCGCCTTCGTCTCGTTTTCGATATACAGTGTCACAGCCGTCTTCAAGCCGGAAAGCGAGAAGCGGTAGTCGCCCTTCCTGTTCAGGGCGCGCGGGAAATCGATCGCATGCGGGTCGCCCGTTTCGGCGAGCCGCGATATGATCGGTCCGCCGGGGTATCCCAGACCCAGCGCCTTCGCCACCTTGTCGAACGCCTCGCCCACGGCATCGTCCAGCGTCTCGCCCAGCACCTCGTAGTCGCCCCAGGCGCGCACATGGACGAGCATCGTGTGACCACCCGACACCAGCGTGAAGATGAACGGGGGCTCAAGATCGGGCGTGGTGAGCTTGTTCGCATAGAGATGGCCCTCGAGATGGTTGACGGCCACCAGCGGCTTTTGCGCGGCATAGGCGAAGCCCTTTGCAAATGCCACGCCTACCACCAGCGCGCCCACCAGGCCGGGCCCCTGCGTCACGCCTACGGCGGCAAGCTCGGACGGGGCGATCGGCGCAGCGAGACCCAGCGCGCGTGCCGCCTCCTCCAGCGCCGCATCCACGACGCCCACGATGACCTCCACGTGCTTGCGCGAGGCGATCTCGGGCACCACGCCGCCGAAGCGCGCATGGAAGTCGATCTGCGTCGACACCTGGTTCGCGAGCAGCGTTCCCCGCGCGTCTATGATCGCCACGGCGGTCTCATCGCACGAGCTCTCGATCGCCAGAACCAGCTGCGCCTCCTCGATGCGCCCCCGCTCCTCCGCACTGCGTCCCGCGCAGGCCAGTGGCCACGCGCGAGCAGCCGCCGCCGTGGGTTCGGGGGATGCCGCGTCCACCGGCAGCACCAGCGGCAGGGCCGCCGTCATCACGCAGGCGTCGGCACCCGGACCGTAATAGCCCCGGCGCAATCCGCAGCGCTCGAAACCCAGTGCCTCGTAGAGCGCGATCGCAGCATCGTTGTCGGCTTCGACCTCGAGCGAGGCGGACGTGCATCCCAGCATCTGGGCGTCGTAGCTCACATGCGATAACAGCTTGCGCGCTATGCCCTGACGACGCCGCCCGGGAGCGACGGCGACATCAAGTATCTGAACGTCGGCGTCGACCATCATGCCGCCCGCGACGCCCACGATCTCGCCGTTATCGTGCGCCACCCACCACGACCGGGGCGCCGCCACGTCTTCCGAGAGCTCGGACAAGAACAGCTGCTCGCTCCACGGAGCATGGCTCGCCCGCTCGAAGCAGGCGGCATCCAAGGCTGCGGCTGCCTCGGCATCCGCAGCCCCCATGGGACGGAACTGGAGGTGCCTGCCCGCCAGCTCGTCGGCGACCCCGGTCATCTCGCTCTGGGCGCTCTGGCTCAGGCCCAAGCGCTTCCGCTCGTTCTCCTCGGCATCCGACAGCCGGGTATAGATGGGGAGCACCAGCGCAGGGTCGCCGCTATCGCAGGCGATCCGCTGCGCCTCTGCAGCCGCGGCGAGCAAGATCCCCTCGCCGCTCGGCCACCATAGCTCGCGATCGAGCGCGCGGCACATCAGGCCCGCCTCATCGAACTTGGCTGCGTAGCGAACCAATCCGTCGCCCGTAAGCTGAAGGCTCCCGGCATCGGGACGGGCCGACCACTCCTCGACGGCGACAGCCGCCTTCACCACGCGCTCGCGCTCGAACAAGCGGCTCGGGCCCTGCTCGTCAACCATATAGAGCGCAGGATACACCTCGCCGCGCATCGCATCGGCAGCGACGCCGAGCAGACCGCGAACACCCGCCCGCCACGCCGTCCAAGCCGTCGCGTCAAGCGTCGAGATGCCCCAGAGCGGCACGTTCGCACCGCGAGCCAGGCCCTTCGCCGTCGAGATGCCGATGCGCACGCCGGTAAAGGACCCGGGGCCGCGCCCCACCAGAAACGCGTCGACGTCCGCAATGCCCTTGCCGGCATCGCGCAGGACCTCGTTCACCGTATCCACCAACTCGACGTTGGCGCGACGGCGGCAGAGATGGTCGCGCTGAGCGAGCAGCTCGATATGCGCGCCGGCCCCATCGCCTGCGGGCATCCACTCCGCCGCCGCGCAGGCGAGCATATCGGTCGAGGTATCGATGGCAACAACTAACATAACGGTCAACCGTATTCCAAACGCGGCAACGCCGCTCCGCTTTCCAACAGTTCGGCATGGCACCGTTCGTCGCGGCGCCATGCCGATGCAACGTCAACGCCGCGTAAACGCGGCAACGTATCAAAGCCGCATCATCGCGGCGTCGATATCCCGAGCGAGCTGTTTCGCGCGGCTTCCATGCGGCTCGAGCCGAATCGCGCGCACGCTCTCCTCGCTGCGTTCCAGAACGACCGAGAGGTACTCGTCGCACAGCTCGCCCTGAAACTGCTCGCCCCATTCCAACAGGCAGGCGCCCTCGTACCCCAGGACGTCGAAGATGCCCGTGTCCTCGAGCTCATACGCGTGCTCGAGACGGTACAGGTCGAAATGGAACAGCGGGATCCTTCCGCCATCGTGCACCGCCATGAGGGCGAACGTAGGGCTCGTAACAGGATGGTCATCCCCTAAGCCGCGCGACACGCCCTTGGTGAAATGCGTCTTGCCCACACCCAGGCCACCAGTCAGTATCAGCACGTCCCCTTCGGCGAGCGCGCCGGCGACCACCTCACCGAACAGGACGGTATCATCCACCGACTCGCTCACGTAGCAGCACGGCCCCACGCGTTTCAATGCCATGGCTACTCCTCCATCTGCGGCAGCGCATCGGAATGGGCGACGGCGGCGGCCGTCTCCCGCTGCGGATGCTCGGCCAGATACGCTCCGAGCATCCTGAAATCAGCCTCGAGCAGCTCCTGCCATGCCGGATTGCGCAGCGCCGCCGCAGGATGCAGCGTCGGCATCACCAAAAAATGCCCCATCTCGTGGAACCTGCCGCGCAACTTCGTGATGCCGATCTCTGTCTTCAGGACAAAGTGGGTCGCCGGGTTTCCCAGCGTCACGATGATGTCGGGCCAGATGCTTCGAATCTGCTCCCGCAAGAACGGAGAACATGCCAGGACCTCGTCGGCTTTCGGATTGCGATTCGCCGGGGGCCGGCACTTCAGCACGTTCGCTATGTAGATATCCTCGCGCGCCAAACCCGCCAGCGAGAGGATGCGGTTCAGATTCTCGCCCGCCCGGCCCACGAAGGGCTCGCCCTGCAGGTCCTCGTTCTTCCCCGGAGCTTCGCCCACGAACATCACGCGAGCACGCGGGTTGCCAACGCCGAACACGATCGTATTCCGTGTCTCGCACAGCGGGCACAGGCGGCAATCGCCCATTACGGATCGGATCTCTTCCAGCGACACCTCGCGCGGCCCCTGATGTTCATGGCCGGGGATATGCATGACGCCCATAGGACTCCTATCTTTGCCTCGTTGCGTCTGGAGGGCAGAAACGCCGACGCCCTACAGGTACACCTTTTCCAAGCGCATGCCGAAGCCGCATGCAACCTCGTAGTTGATCGTTCCGCGCAGGGATGCCATATCATCCATGGTGATGACCCCGTCGCCATCGCGGCCCACGATCGTCACCAAATCGCCGATCTCGGCTTCCTCGATGGGCCGGGCGGTCATCTGCTGAATCGCGACCATGCACTGATCCATGCAGATGTTGCCTACCTGGCGAAGCCGCTGCCCCTTATGCAGCACCTCCATGCGATTGGACAGCGTGCGCGCGAGACCGTCCGCATATCCGATAGGAAGCGTGCACACCTGCACGCGGGTTCGCGGTACGCGGAACGTGAATCCGTACCCCACGCCCTCCCCCATCGCGGGATGCGTGACACGCGTGATGCGAGCCCTCACGCTCATCACGGGATCGAGCGGAAACACGGGCGCGGTTCGATCACACGGCTGCAGACCGTACAGCCCGATGCCGGCGCGAATCATGTCATAATGCGTCGCCGGATCCAAGATGGAAGCGGGCGTATTGTCACAGTGCACGATGCCGCAGTCGTACCCGGCGCCCTTGAGCGCCGCCACCGCCTCCTCGAAGCGCTTGCACTGCAGCTTGTAATCCCATCCATCCGGATCATCGGCGGTTGCGAAGTGGGTGAACACGCCATCGCACGCGATTCCACGATGGAAATCGATGCTGCGGCGAAAATTCAGCACGTCCGCGTAATGCACGCCAATGCGATTCATGCCCGTCTCGATAGCCATGTGGTAGCGACCCACCACACCGAGCTCAACAGATCGCTCCCCATAGGCAAGCGCGAACTCCGCGGTATACAGCGAAGGCATGACCTGATATTCAAGCAGCAGGTCGATAGCGGAAAGGGGAGGCTCGCTCAACATGAGGATCGGAATCTTGACGCCGCATCGACGCAGCTCGATACCCTCATCCAACGTCGCGACGGCGAACATGTCCGCACCCGCTGCCTGCATGATCTTTGCGCATTGTGCGGCACCATGTCCATATGCATCGGCCTTCACGACGCAGCACAGACGCTGACCGGGAGAAAGGAGGTTCTTGAAGGCGCGGACGTTTCTACGCAGCGCCCCCTGATCCACCTCGACCCATGCCCAGCGCGTTGCCGGCTCCTTGCTCAACGCCATAGCTATTCACCCTTTTCGGCAGCGTCGCGCACCTCGCGAAACGCCTCGTCTTCGACTAGCTGCATCGCGCTGCCGATCAAGTCGATCAGATCCGTGGCGATAACGCTCCGAGGACCCATAAGCTCGGCCGCAGCGTATCCCGTATAGGAGTGGATGGCGACCGCATACGACGTCAACAGCCCCCAATCCTCCACCGAATCATGGGAAGTAGCCACGATCCCGGCCAGGATACCGGCGAGCACGTCGCCCGACCCCGCGGTAGCAAGCGACGCGGGGCCCGACATGGGAACGTAGACCTTGTCGACGCCCACCACGGCGGTCGAGGGACCCTTGGCCACCACCACGAGGTTGTCGGAACCTGCGCTCCATACGATCTTCTGAGCAGCATCGATCGCCGCGCCCATATCGGCGATATCCTCGCAGTCGGCCAAACGCGAGAGCTCGCGGTAATGGGGGGTCAAAACGAGTGCCGCCTCACGGCGATATAGATCAGGGTTCGCGTCGATGCCGTCGATGCTCGCGCGCGCCAGGCAGTTGAGGGCATCGGCATCCAAAATGAGGGGGACGTCCTGCTCGAGCAAACCCGTAACGACCTTCATGCATCCAGACGCCGTCGTCATACCGGGGCCGCACAGCACGCAGTCATACTTCTCGGCAATCTCGCAGATGACGGAGCGCGCCGCCGCGCCGAAGGCCCCGCGGGAGTCCGAGGGAATGCCAATTACGGGAACGGAGGGCAATGACATGCGGATAAGGTTTGCGCAGGCATCAGGCGCCGCGACGGTCACATAACCGGCGCCAGCGCGAGCCGCCGCCTTTGCGGCCATCATGGCGGCACCGGGATACATCGCCGATCCGGCCACAACCAGAACCGAGCCCCTGGAATACTTGTTTACATTCGAGGGCAGCTCAGCAAAATAGTCGACAAGGTCGGAGGATTCGACGATTTCGGCGGCGTGGTCAACTTCACCGATGACCTCATCGATCTCCTCGTAGAGCTCACCGCAGATAAGCTCTCCGCTGTACTCCGGGCCATCTCCGCTATACAAGCCGATTTTCGGAGCGAGCATGGTCGCGGTGATATCGGCGCGAACGCAGGCATCCCCGATATGACCGGTCTGGGAATCGAGGCCCGATGGGACGTCAATGGAGACCACCCTGGTATCGCATTCGTTCAGAGCAGGAATCCAGATCGAAAAGGGAGGACGGAGCGATCCATGAAATCCAGTTCCGAGGATGCCGTCAACGATAACGTCGGCCTCATGAGCCAGCACCGTCAGCTCGTCGCGCGAGGGCCCGACGTGAACGGTAACATCGCGGCCGGCAGTGCGGCGAGCGACATGGCGAGCAAGCGCGCTTGGGATTTCATCGGGTTCAACAGGAGAGACGACATCGACTTGAACGCCCTTCTGTTGCAGGATATCAGCGGCAACCCAGCCGTCGCCGCCGTTGTTTCCGAATCCGTTAACCACGAGAACGCGCTTCGGATGCAGGTCCCAAACGATGCCAGCGACAAACTCACCGGCCAGCTCCAACAGCTCGGCACGAGAAGTGCCTTCCTTCTCAATCATATCTTCGAGGCGAATAATTTCTTCAGTGCCCAAGACAGGACGCATCTCATACCCCTTTTGCTGACATGGACGTACCGGAAACAAGATTACTACAGCGAACGCGCGGAAACCTAAGGTTTGGACATGCTGTCCAACTCGTCGACTTGCACACGTTCCAACTCATCGAGAACAGAGCGGGCCTCGCGAAAGGAACGAGCTATCCGCTGCTTCTCGGTTTCCTTGTCTTCTTTAGGCTTGGGACGAGCATCGGCGGTAATGGTCATGGCGTTCGCGACTGCCACGTCAGATGTGAATGAGAGCGACAGCGCGATTTCAAGAATACCCTTCGACTGCGCGATTTCAAGCGCACGCCCTGACAAAACAACTTGAGGTCGCCCCGCCTCATCCCTGCAAACGGAAACATCCTTGCGGCCTATTCCCTGGGAGAAACCGGTGCCAAGGGCTTTGAGAACAGCTTCACGAGCGGCGAAGCGACATGCATAATGAGCAGCCGGTCGAGCGGAGGCATCGCAATATGCTCGCTCTTCATCCGTGAACACTCGGACGGCAAACGAGGGGGTACGCTGAAGCACCCGCTCCATACGCGAAATATCAACGATGTCGACACCGATACTTGTGGGACCCATAGCACCTCCTGAAAACCATGCAGGAATGTTTATTGTATCCCGTCAAACGGAAGGGATCCCAAAGTAAATAAGAAACTACGGGACGAGCCCGATTTGAAACGCTGAACCGCGAACGAGCCCCGGGCCGGCAGGACGAGCCCCGGGACCGCCGCCCCGCCGCGGCACGAAAAAAGGGGGCCTCCCCGAAGGGAGGCCCCCTGGCACCGAAGTGCCGTCCACCGGTCAGCGGCGCCCTGCTCTCCCACGGGCTTCCCCCGCAGTACCATCGGCGCGGTGCGGCTTAGCTTCCGGGTTCGGAATGGGACCGGGCGTGCCCCGCACGCTGTGGCCGCTGACCGGAGGGCGGCGCTCCGCCCACCCGTCTCGGTGGATCCGGGCGCTGTCCGCGCGCCGCGTGCCCTGGGGGCCGCACAGCGAGGAGGGAAGACCTTGAAGCGGTGCATGCGCCTGACCCGATGCGGGCCTCTCGGAGCGCGCGACACCCTACGGCGCCCACGCGTGGATGCGGGTAAGAGCTCGGGCGATTAGTGCCGCTCGGCTGAGGCCGTCGCCGACCTTGCACCTGCGGCCTATCGACCAGGTGTTCTACCTGGGCCCTTACCAGAAAGGAGAACTGATCTCGGGAACGGCTTCCCGCTTAGATGCCTTCAGCGGTTATCCGCGCCGGACGCGGCTACCCGGCCATGCCGTTGGTCGACAACCGGTTCACCGGAGGTCCGTCCACCCCGGTCCTCTCGTACTAGGGGCAGCCTCCCTCGATTCTCCTGCGCCCGCGGAGGATAGGGACCGAACTGTCTCACGACGTTCTGAACCCAGCTCGCGTACCGC
>URKM01000025.1 GCA_900548365.1 uncultured Collinsella sp.
CAACTCGAATCATACCGAGGCGGGCCGTGCCCTCCCTTCTATCTGGACGCTATTCTGCTGTCAAAGTGCGCAAAAAATTGTACGTTACCCGCGCATTTCGTGCCATTGAGTCAAAGAAAGGAGCGGCCCTCGAGCTGAGGACCGCTCCTTACGCGGTGTTATGCGAGCGTTAGCGCTTGCTACGATGGCATGCGAGCGTTAGCGCTTGCGACGGCGGAAGAGGCCGGCCAGCGCGGTGATAAAGCCGCCGCCGGCAAGTGCGCCGGCGATGGCGGCAGGGTCGCCCGTCTGGGCAAGTCCGCTGCCCGAACCGCTGGGCTTGCCGTTGCCGGAGCCCGCAGCGTTGCCCGAGCCGCTCTGGCTGTCGGAGCCGTTACCGGACTCGCTGCCGGAACCACCCTGGCCCTCGTCCTCGGAACCGCCCTGTCCCGGCTTGTCGGGATCGGGCTGGTCGGTGGACTCCTTCTCGAGGCCGTCGATCGCCTTGGCGAGCGCCTCTGCGGCTTGGTCGAGCTCGTCCTGCGTGATAGAGCTGGCTGCCTGGGCATCCTCGGCGTCGGCGAGCGCGTCTTCGAGCTTCTTCCAGCTGTCCTCGGTGTAGCCTTCCGGTGCGAGCGCCTTAGCTCGAGCGATGGCATCGGCGAGCGCGGTGCGGTCGAGCACGTGCTGCTCGAGTTCCTGCATGGCTGCATCGAGCTCGGCGACCTTCTTATCGAGGTCGGCCTGGGAGATCTTGTTCGTATCGACCTTCGCGACCGACTCGCGCACCCTGGTGAACTGCTTCCATGCGTTCGCATCGTAGCGGGCTTCCTCGAACGTCTGGGCGCGGGCGACGCTCGCCTCCCACGCCGCCGTGTCGATGGCGATGACGCTCTGGGCGAACGTCTCGGTGGCACCCTCGAGGGCGGTGGCAGCCTCGCCCAGCTTTGCCGGGTCGTTGGCGTGGTCCGCCAGGGCCTTCTTGGCAGCGTCGATGCTCGTCTTGAGGGCATCGGCTGCAGCCTGCGGATACTGGCCGTTGAACTCGCCTACGGTGGCGCCGTCGAGCAGCTCGATGGCGGCGTCGATGGCAACCTGCAGGCGGTCGCGGGCGTCAAGCGAGCTGCTTGCGCTCTCAAGTGCAGACTTGAGCGCGGCGGTCGCCTCGTCAAGCTGGGCCTGCGTCACATCGCCGTAGCGGTCGGCTACGGTCTTGGCGGCCGTGATGGCATCGCCCAGCGTTCCAGCCAGGTCGTCGTGCCCGTTCTTCTCGAGTGCACTCTTGAGCGCCTGGGCGCGGTCGATGGTGCGGTACAACGGCACGCGGTCGATGGTCACGAAGCCGGTGTTCCAGAACGTGCGCTCGGCGGCCTTGAGTTGCTCGAGCCAGGTGCCTGCCTCGGCGGAGTTCATGCCCTGCTCGATGGCGGCCTTGGCCTCGTTCACCTTGGCCATGAGGGCGTCGCGCGCCTCGACGCGGTAGTTGCCGGCAAACTCGCCGAACGTGAGCTTGCCGAGCTGCTTCTCCAGGTTGGCGATGTAGCTCGAAAGCTCGGTGGTGCCGTCGGCTTCGTAGAGGTATACCTCGTTCAGGGTCACGGGCGCGTCGTTCAGCACGTTGATGCGCACAGCCGAAACGAGCTTGGCATCGCTCATGCGCGCCAGCAGCTCGCCAGCAACGCGCGTGTTGCTCGAGTAGTCGATGATCTGCTTCCAGGTGCCCTTGCCGCCGTCCTGTGCGGGTACGAGGCCCTCGACGGTGAAGCGCAGGGGCTGCTCAAGCGGTTGGAAGGCAAGGCCGATGGCGTTGATGTCGCGCGGCTTATCGAAGGTGAAGGTGAGCTGCTTGTCGGCAGCCGCGGAAAGCGTGGCGCCGGTGGCGGGGTTGCCGTCCTTCAGCGCGTCGAGCTTGTCCTGCGCGAGCGTGGAGCCTTCGCCGGCGCTCACGGTCGCGTGCGACGCGGCGTTCTCGGGCGTGCTGTACACCTCGATCTCGCGGACGAGCGGCCATGCCTTGCTGTTGTTAGACGGGATGCGGGCATCCTTGATATCCATGCGGATGGATGTGACGGCGCGGCCCACGGGCACGTTGATCTCGATGCCCTGCTCCTTCTTGAGGTCCTCGGCGCTGCGGGAGTACACGGTGGTCTTCTCGCCGGCGGCGTTGGTCACCACCAGGTCGAACTGCATGCTGCGGTCCTTCTGGCCCTTCTCGAAGCACAGGCGGATGGAGTCAACGTAGCGCTCTTCGGGCAGGTCCAGGTTGAACCACGCGGGCACGGCGCCGTTGTTGGAAACCCAGGCGGTGTCCTTGCCGTCTACCAGCGCGGTCTTGTCCTCGGGCGCGGGCTTGGTATCAGACGAGGTGATGGTCGCGGTGGCCGCGATGTTGGTGCCCGTCATGCTTTCGCGCTCTTCCTGGAGCAGCTCGAGCTCGGCGAGCGCGGGCCAGGCGGTGCCTCCCACGGAGCCCATGAAGTCGACGCGCACGGCCTTGACCTGGTAGCCCAGGTCGGCGGTGTAGACCTTCTCCAGGTTGCCGGTGTTGTTGGACTGGTCGATGATGACCTTTTCCTGGTTGTCCGGCAGGATCGCGGTGACCTTGAACTTGAACTGGCGGCCGGCGCTCTCGAACACCAGGCGCACGCGGTCGACGCGCTGCGTCTGGCTCAGGTCGACCTGGTACCAGTTAGGATCGCTGCCGTTGCCGACCCACAGGGTGCCCTCGTTGCCGTCGATGCCGGCTTCGAGCTTGCGGGAGCTCTCGGTGCTCTTGGCGCTCGCCTTCGCGCCGCGCGACAGGTTCTTATAGCTCACGGTGGGCGCGTTGGCCGCCATGACGCTCAGCTCGTAGATGCCGGTGAGGTTTTGGCCGTTGGTCGACTTCACCTTGAAGCGCATCTTGCTGGCAAGCACGTCGCAGGTGATCTCGTTCTTCGAGCTCACCGTGTCCGCGGTGCTCTCGCCAACCTTGACCCACTCGTCGCCCACCAGCGCGGTGATCTCGTAGCTCAGCGGGAAGTCCGCGGCGATCTGCTGCAGCGTGATGCCCGCGCCCTTCACGGCGTAGGTGCCGCCCAGGTCGATCTCGAGCGTGGCCTCCTGCTTGCCGGGTGCGGTCCAGCCGGTGTCGGTGTTGCCATCGGTGAGGTTCTCGACCTGCTGCTTTGTATCGACATCCGTCACGACCTTGCCGCGCGCGATATTCTGCAGCTCTTCGGCCTCGGCATCGCCCACGATCTCGTCCATGGCGGTCACGGAATAGTTCTCCATGATCTGCTCGGCAAGCGCCTTGGGATCCTCGCTGGAGGGTGCGGTGGCGAAGCCGTCGTCGTCCTGGTCGCTCTTGCGGTTGGCCCATTCCCAGCCAAAGGTGAACCAGTTGAGGTCCTGCGCGCTACCGCCGTCCTCGAGGGCCTTCTTGCGGGCGTTCGCCCAGGACTCCCAGCGCGGCTTGTAATAGCTGCCGGTGAGGCCGGACCACTGGCGGTTCGAGTAGTCGATCAGCGAGCCGTTCTTCTCCAGGCCCCAGGTGGTGATGAGCGAGCGCGCGTTGAGCTCGAAGAGGTCGGCCGTCCAGTCGTCGGCGTCCTCGAGCAGCGAGCGCGCGTTCTCGATCCACGTGCCCAGCATGAAGTCGCTCGAGGTGGAGAGCATGCGGTCCTGGGCGTCGAGCATCTCGAGCATCTGGTTCGCCAGCAGCTCGAAGCGCTCGGCATCGCGCTGCTTGTAGGCGTCGCCGGCGAGCGGCTGGTACTCCTGGAACGCGTTGGCCAGCACCTGGCGCATCACGTCGACGAAGTCGTAGCGGAACGCCTCGGAGTCCTTATACGTGTCGTAGCTCTCGATGAAGAGCTGCGCGGCGCGCTCGAACTCCTTCTTGTCGTAGTCGATGTCGCTGTGACCCCAGGTGGAGGCGGAGTTAATCTTGTTGTCGGACGGGCGCGCGTTCATGATGGACTCGCTGGCGCCCTGGTAGTACTCGCCGTCCACGTGCTTGTACGCGGTGTCGAGCAGGATGTCCCAGGCTTCCTGGATCTTGGCGTCGGTGCCCCCGTAGCGGCGCTCGATGTAGCTGCGCGTCCACGCGCGGTAGTCCACGGGGTCCTGCTCCCAGGTCATGTCGAACAGCAGCTCGTAGACGATGGGGGAGTTGTCGATGGCCTCGGGCGTGATGCCGATGCCGCGCATGTACTTGTTGGAGTTGTACGCCTGCGGGATCTTGGTGGCCAGCACCTCGGGCACGCCGTCCATGCCCATGCGGCCGCCGAAGTTGTGCAGCATGTTCCACACCCACGGCACCTGCTGGTTCTCCATGGGGCTTGCCTGCGAGCGCAGGTCGCTCTGCAGGTCGAGGACGAGCGACTGCTCCTTCTTGGCGAGGCCGGAGAGCTTGTTCTCGTCGATGCCCCACTGCCACTGCTGCATGACCCAGACGGCCTGCGGGTCGTAGTCGAGCATCTTCTGCTGCACGGTGCGGTAGATGTCCACGATGTTGAAGCCCTGCGGCACGGTGCCGCCCTCGTGGAACGGGTCGACGGCGTAGAAGTGGGAAACCTTGCCGAAGATGCGCTCCTGCGCCTCGTAGAACGTGGTGCCCACCTTCTGGAAGTAATCTTCCTTGCCGGCGGCGCGGTCAGCGTCGGTGAGGTAGGTCTTGATCATGTAGGGGCGCGCGAAGCCCGACCACGAGCCAGAGGACGCGGCGACGGAGTTGGGGTTCTTCTGCTGGAAGTCCGTGGGAACCTGGCCGCCGAAGCCCTGGATGACGGGGTCGATGCCGTAGGTCTGCATGCGGTCGTGGATCCGGCGCGCCAGCTCGACGCGCTGCTCGAACCACGAATCGGGCAGCGGGCCGCCCACGGAGTAGAGGTTCTGCATGTAGAACCAGGCGAAGTACGCGGGGCCGGAGAGGTACTCCTGGATCTCCTCGTTGGTGTAGTTGTACTGCAGCAGCGTCTGGCGCAGGACCTCCTCCTGGCCCACGATGTCGAGCACCAGGTTCACGCCGTTCATGGCGCACCAGTCGAGGAAGGGCTCGTACTCGTCCCAGTTCCAGAACGCCATGGTGTAGGAGTAGGTGCAGAAGTTGAGCGCGTAGCGGTACTCGTAGTCGGTGAACTTGAGGATGCCCTCGCCCACCGAGGGGAGGGTGGCGGGCATGTCGAGCTGCGAGCCGAAGAGCGGGTTGTAGTCGACCTTGCAGAAGTTGCGCAGGTAGTAATTGAGGCCGGAAGCCAGCGAGATGCCGTCGTTGCCGCGGACCTTGATGCGGCCGTCGCCGGCGTCGGCGATCTCGAAGACGTCCTTGCCGTCGAGCTGGTCGCGCAGCTCGAAGACGAACTTGTCGCGCCACTCGGCGCCCAGGACGCGCTCGACCAGGTTGCTCGCCTCGGCAACGACCTTCTGGTCGGCGTATACCTTATCGGTCTCGAAGCGGTTCCATTCCTTGCCCCACTTGCTGTCGGCGAAGTCCTCGACCTGAATGTCCGCCTTCTTGGCGGTGGTGTCGGAGACCTTCTCGCCCAGGAAGGAGACCTCGGCGATGTTGACCTGCTGCGAGCCGGAGTTGTAGCTCACGCTGATGCGCGCAGCGCACGCCTCGGTGGGCTCGATGTCGAGCTGGTCGGCGTTGGCGGTGGCGGGGTTGTCGTTGGCCTTGTAAGCCACCTTATCGAAGGTGCTGCCGTCTTTGGACAGGTAGACCTCGTAGTGGTAGTAGGAGCCGGGCACGTTCTGCAGCGAGATACTGCTGATGCGGTACGTACCGTCGAAGGTCACGTCGATGAAACGGCGGTAGTCCTGCATCGAGTTCGTACCTGGTGACTGCCAGTAGGTGTCGGTGTTGCCGTCGATAGCGAGCGCGGCGTCGTGGCCCGAGGCCGAGGCGGCTTTCGCCGTCAGCCCCGTGAGCGCTTGCGGCGCTGCGATGGCGGCCGACGGGTACGCGAGCGCGCCGCAGGTCACGGCTCCCGCCGCGCCCGCGATAGCGAGCACGCGCGCCGTTTTCTGCCAAGGCCGCTCCACGTGAAACAGTTGGTGCATACGGTTGTCCTCATCTGTTCATCCGCCCGTTCCGGGCGGTCCCCACGCATTCAGTGCAGAATGCTCAACCTTCCATAATGATGGACAAATGGGACCGTTTGAGTGGTGGAACGGCGGACGGTTCAGTTATAGCCGCCAGCGGTATGAAATCGGCGGCAGGGGGTCGGTATCCCAGGGTGAACGGATTTTGGCGTGGTATTCGCTGCTAGCGCATGCAGCTGATCGCCCGCGCGCGCCGGATGCACGCCGGGACGCGTTCGAGGAGCAGCTCGATATCGGCTTCGGTGACGTCGTCTGCCAGGGAGAAGCGGACGCTGCCGTGCGCCCACGCGGGGTCGCTCACCCCCAGCGCGCTGATGACGTGCGACGGTGCGGTCGAGCCCGTCGAGCAGGCGGATCCGGCTGCGGCGGCCACCCCGGCGCGATCGAGGAGCATGACGAGCAGCTCGCTGTCGACGTCGCGGCAGATGAACGAGGCGATGGACGGCAGGCGCCTCGCGCCCCCGCGCGGGCCGGTGGGCAAGACGTTTTCGCACGAGGCGAGTACGCCGTCCGTGAACGCATCCCGGAGTGCGCCGATGCGCGCGACGTGCTCGGCGAGCCCCTCGCAGTTCTCTTGGAGCGCGGCCGCCAGCCCCACCGCCCCCGCGAGATTCTCCGTTCCGGCGCGCAGGCCGCGCTCCTGAGCACCGCCCGCGATGAGCGGCGGAATCGACAAACCGTCCTTGAGATAGAGGGCGCCGGTGCCGCGCGGGCCGTGGAATTTGTGGGCGGAGAGCGAGAGCGCATCCACGCCCAGCGCTTTGATGGAGACGGGAATGTGCCCGACCGCCTGCACGGCGTCCGTGTGGAACGGCACGCCGAACTCGTGCGCGATGCGGGCGAGCTCTTCGATGTTCTGGATGCTGCCCACCTCGTTGTTGGCGAGCATGATGGAGACGAGCGCCGCGGGCGGAAGGGACGCCCCCGCGTCCGGGCGGTCGTGGTTGCCGACGACCCCCATCGAATGCGCGCGCCCGGCCGCCGCGCCCACATGCTCGTCCGCGCCGGTCGATGCCTGGAGCTGCGCGAGAACGCATGCGAGGTCATCCGGGGAGACGAAGCCCTCATCGTCGACGGGGAGCACGGTGATCTCGACGCCCGCGCGCTCGAGCGCCTCGCAGGCGTGCAGGACGGCATGGTGCTCGATGGCGCTGGTGACGATGCGAACGGGCGCTTCGGCCCCGTAGGAATCGCGGAACCTCCGCGCGGCCCCTTGCAAGATCCACGTGTCCGATTCGGAGCCGCCGCTGGTGAAGTAGATCTCATCGGGGCTGGACGCATCGAGCAGCCCCGCTATGCGGGCGCGCGCGTCGGCGAGGGCTTCGGCAGCCTCGCGGGCGACGCGATGGATGCCGCTCGGATTGCCGAACGCGTTTGTAAGATAGGGCATCATGGCGTCGAGCACCGCGGGAGACAGCGGCGTGGTCGCCGCGTTGTCAGCGTAGATATACGGCTCTGCCGAGGTAGGCATCGTGGCTTCCTCCTTCTGGATGCGAACAGGGGCGCTTGGCATCTTGCGCGCCCGCGCGCGGGGATGGGGCCCGTCGCGAGCGGGGGCGGTTCAGATCGCCAAGCGGTCTCGCGCGCACGCGCGGGATCGGAGGGCTAGCCCTTGCGAAGGAAGAAGAACCACACGGCGACGGCGATGAGCGCGAGCAGCACCACGACGGCGACCGCGGTCTTATGGCGCTTGCGCTTCCGCTCGTATTTCGAGGTGAAGATGGCGTGTCCGTGCTTCGGCGTCTCGAGATAGCGGACCGAATGCTGGAGGCCCTTGTACCTTCCGCCTGCCGCTTGCGGATGCTGGGCGCGCTCCTGCTGGATGCGCTCGCGCTCGAGCGCCCGCTCGCGGGCCTGCTCCTGCGGTGTGAGGGGGAGGTACGTGGGGTCGGACGTGGCGGTTCCCATGTGGAGGCGCCCCCTCGGGCGCCTATCGGCCGAATCGAATCCGGCTGGCGCGGGTGTGGCGGGGCGGGGGGATGAGGGCGCACTCTCGGGAGCGTGCGCTCGCGGTTCGCGGTGCTGGTGCGGCGTCTCATCGTATGTGGTCATAATGCCCCTTGTCTAACAGGCGTAGCTGCACCCATTGTACGTGCTGGCGCGCGCCGCGCGTTTTTTCGCAGGGAAAAACGCCTCTTTTCACATCGGTATCACAGGTTGACGACGGGGTGCGCTTACGGTGATCCAACAAGCTTGAAATATCTTAGTTAGATGGACTTAGATTTGATGAATATATGACGCTTAGAAAATCTGAATCATTAGGTTTATCGGTACGGGAGCGGGGAATAAGAGCTGTGTCCAAAGAAGACCGGGCCCCAAAGCGAGGCTCGGCAATCACGAAGGAGTGATACGTTATGGCTAGCATGGTTCCTTATCGTTCTGTTTTCGGCGTTCGTCCCGTTGTCCCGGCATCCCTGTTCGACGCGTTCGACGACATGATGGACTTCTCCAACAGCTCCCTCGCCTCCAAGGCGTTCCCCATCGACGTCGAGGACCAGGGCGATGCCTATGAGGTGAAGGCCTATCTGACCGGCGTGAGCAAGGATGACATCGATGTCGAGCTCAACGAGGGGCGCCTGTCCATCTCGGTGAACGTTGAGGAGTCCGAGGAGAACAAGGACAAGAACTTCCTGCAGAAGGAGTTCACCTCCTACTCCGCGACGCGCGGCGTGTACCTGAAGGATGCGGCGTGCGAGGGCCTGACCGCCCGGTATGCCGACGGCGTGCTCACCGTGTGCGTGCCCAAGTTCGTCGAGAAGAAGAACGTCACCAAGGTTGCGATCGACTAACGAGGGCCGCGTCGTGCTCGTCGGTCGTGGATAAACGATCGCGGCAGATAGGTTGGAGCGGGGCTCCGGCGCATCGGCGCCGGAGCCCTTTTGTTTTGATCGCAGGCTTTAGTCTGTCCGTCTCGCCTCGGATGAGCCGCCTCAGATTGGGGACAGGCACCAAATTGAGACAGGCACCAAATTGAGGCAACCTCATGCCTCAGATAGGTGCCTGTCCCCAATCTGAGGTTCGCTGCGCGAGCTACGCTATGGTGACGGGCCTGTTCTGCCCGGCGGCGCAGATGCGCAGGAGGGAGCCGTCGGCGCGGCTGAGGGTGGCCGACGTGCCGAGGTCGTCGTCGAGTGCGGCGCCCAGGCTCCCCGCGAGGCCGCGCACGGCGAGGCTCGGGCGGTTGTTCTCCTGCGAGATATGCATCGCGACGAGGTGCTCGGTATGGGAATCCACGAGCGTTCGCGCCTCTATCGAGGCCTGGGCGTTGGAGAGGTGCCCTTCGGTGGACGCGATGCGGTCCTGGACCGATCGCGGATAGCTGCTGTGACGCAGCATGGGCAGGTCGTGGTTGGATTCGAGCGCGAGGATGCGCGCGCCGCGCAGGGCGTGCGCGGCACCGCTCGGCACGTACCCGGTGTCGGTGATGAAGCCGACTGCATCGTTGGCGCCCTCGATGAGGAAGCCCACGGGATTCGTCACGTCATGCGAGGTGGAAAACGTGTGCAGCCGCATCCCGGCGATCTCGAGGCAGTCGCCGGGATCGAATTCCCGCGCTTCGAGGTCGCGGGTGCTCGCGCGCGCCGCGACGGTTCCGCGGCTCGCGTACAGCGGGGCGGGGAACGAGCGCAGCCATACCCCGAGTCCGCTCACGTGGTCGGTGTGCTCGTGCGTGAGCACGATGGCGGCGATGCGGCCGGCATCGACCCCGAGCTCGGCCATGCGCGAGAGCGCCGCCTTGCGCGACAGGCCGTTGTCGATCATCACGATGCCCTGCTCGCTTTCCACCAGCGCGCAGTTACCCTTCGAGCCGCTTGCGAGGATGTGAAGGCGCAGGCGCCCCCGTTCGAACGGGGCGGTCTGCAGCGCCCCGGGGGCGTCGGTGTTGTTTGGCTGCGCGGTAGCGTTCATAGGGCTCCTAATGGATACAATGGCAGCGAAAGCAAGGAGGTAGCATGCCAACGGTCGCACAACGGTACGTTCAACAAAGGGGCGCGACGCGCGGTCCCGCACATGCGGGCGGGACGGAGCGAAGCGCGCCCGTAATCCTTATGGTATCAGGCGGCGCGGACTCGACCGCCCTGTTGGTGATGGCGTGCACGTCGTCGCTCGATATCGCCGACGGGCGCGGGTGCGCCCCGATCGCGCGCGAGCGGCTGCACGTGCTGCACGTCAACCATCATCTGCGCGGGGAGGCGTCCGACGGGGACGAGGCGTTCGTCCGCGCGCTGTGCGAGCGCCTCGGCGTGCCGCTATGCGTGGAGCACGCGTCGTTTTCCGAGCTCGGCGGACAGAACCTGGAGGCCGCGGCGCGCGAGGTCCGCTACGCTGCGGCGCGGCGCCTGGTCCGGGAGCTCTCGAGCGCCGCGGGGACGCCGCGCTCGGCTGCCCGGATCCTGACGGCGCACACCGCGAGCGACCGGGCCGAGACGTTCTTCATGAACGCGATCAAGGGTTCGGGCCCGGCGGGGCTCTCGAGCATCCCGCGACGCCGCAACGTGATCGTGCGGCCGCTTATCGACTGCACCCATGAGCAGCTCGTTCGATATCTCGAGGTGCGCGGCCTGGAGTGGCGGGAGGACGAGTCCAACCAGGATACCTCCTACCTGCGCAACTTCATCCGCCACCGCATCGTTCCGCTTGCATCGGAGTGCAACGCGCAGCTCGAGCGGGCGGTCTGCTCGTCGTGCGACATCCTGGGGGATGAGGACGCGTTCATGTCGCAGCTCGCCGCGACGGCGCTGCGCGCGTGCACCGTGCGCAGGCAGGACGGGCTCGTGGTGCTGGACGGTCGCAAGCTCGCCGCTGCGGAGATAGCCATCGCGCGGCGCATGGTGCGCCGGGCGGTCGACATGCTGGATGACGATGCGCGTCTGGAGATGCGGCACGTGGAGACCGTGCTGGCGCTCGTGGGTGCGGGCGCGGGGTCGGCGACGCTTCCCAACGGCATCGACGCGCGCATGGAGTTCGGCGCCCTCACCCTGAGGACGCGGGCGGCCCGCGAGGAGCTCGTCGCCGGCTGGCTCGAGCTGGACGAGCCGCTTGCCGTGGCGAACGGGTGCGTGCTCGAGGCGCGGCTGCAGCTTGTCCCCGCGGGCGACGATCCCGTGGCGCTCGCGCGCGAGGTGTCTGCGGCGTCGACCGACGCGGCGACGACCGATGCCCGGCCGCGGGTGGTCCTGGTCGATGCCGAGTCCCTCGGGTACGCCGAACGGGACCTGGAGGGTCTATGCACCTCCAGGCGGAACGGCGGGACCACCGCGGTGCCGGTCTCGCACCGGCCCCGGTTGTGGGTTGATGCCCCGTCTGCCGGGGACGTCATGTGCCCCCTGGGCATGAGCGGAAGAAGCAAGAAGCTGTCGGACGTGCTGGGTACGGCGAAGGTCCCCGTGGCCGAGCGCCCCCTCGTCCCGGTGCTGCGCACGGCGCCTTCGGGCGCGATCGTGTGGGCGGCGGGCGTTCGCCTCGACGAGCGTTTCAAGTGCACGCCGCGCACGCGGTATGCGCTGCGCCTGGAGATGCGCCGCGTCATCGCGTAGGACCGGCCCGATCGCGGCGCCGGCGGCGCGCGGGCTCCGGCCCGATCGCCGTCGGCGGTGCGCGCGGGATCCGGTCCGGTCGCCGTGTCGGTTCTCCTGCGCTCATCCGCCCGCTGCGCCGACGCGTTTCGAGGCTACCGTGACAATTTGGGGCATTGTTCAATTGATGCTGGTAGAATAGTGCAATTACGCTACCGTTGTTGCGCGTAGGAGCGCTGAGGCGCGAGGCGTCAAGCCGGAAAGATTCACCATATAGGAAAGGGTTGCCATGGAAGCACAGCATCCGGACGTTGAGGAAGTACTGTTCTCCCGCGAGGACATCGCCGCGATGGTCAAGCGCATGGGCGAAGAGATCAGCCGTGATTACGAGGGCAAGGACCTCGTGTTGATCGCGGTGCTCCGCGGCGCCGTCGTCTTCATGGGCGACCTCATGCGCGCGATCGACGCTCCGCTCGCCATCGACTTCATGGCCGTGTCGAGCTACGGCGACGGCGCGAAGTCGTCGGGTATCGTCCGCATCGTGAAGGACCTCGACATCGACATCAAGGGCCGCGACGTCCTGATCGTCGAGGACATCCTCGATTCGGGCCTCACCCTGAAGTATCTCATGAAGAACCTCGCCAGCCGCCATCCCGCCTCCCTCGAGGTCGCCACCTTCCTGTGGAAGGATGTCGAGGGCCGCACCACGGCTGTCGAGCCGAAGTATGTAGGAACGCACTGCCCCGACGCGTTCGTGGTGGGCTACGGCCTCGACTATGCCGAGCGCTACCGCAACCTCCCGTACGTGGGCGTGCTCAAGCCGGAGGTCTATTCGTAATATGTCGTTATCGTTCAATCGAGCGAACCGGGGTCTTGCGTTGAGCGCGCAGGACGATGAACTGAAGGAGCAGGGGGACCGCGGGGCCGCGGAGCGATCCGGCGGTCCCGAGTCCGAGGGCGACGCCGCACCGGGCGCCGATCGTGAAGCCGGCCGCGGTTCCGATCAGGCTGGGTCCGCCGGGTCCGGCTCGGGAGACGCATCCGGAGGCGGGGTGTTCGGCACCTTCGACCGCATGATGATGGGTGACGGCCGCAACGGCCGCTCGGGTGGTCCGAATCGCCGCGGCGGCGGGCCGTCGCGCGCGAACTGGCTCTACTTCCTTGTCGCCTGCGCGCTGCTCGCGTACGTCTTCTTCAATATGGGCAGCAACATGAGCGCCAACAAGGGCACGGTCGAGCTGCCCACGAGCGAGTTCGTCTCCGCCGTGGAGGATGGGCGCGTGGAGAGCGCGGTCTATACCGTGATGGACGGCAAGCTCAGCGGTTCGTTCTGGGAAGACAAGAAGGATGTGGGCGATGAGGGGAAGGCCGTCGCCTTCATCTCGACGTACGTGGGCAACGATTCGCTGTCCGAGCTCATGGCCGAGCATCCCGAGACCAAGTACGAGGTCGACACCAAGGATCCCAACGTCTTCATGGACCTGTTGCTGGGGCTGCTTCCCACGCTGGTGCTCGTGGGCCTCATGTTCTATTTCATGCGGCAGATGACGGGCGCGAACAACAAGGCGATGCAGTTCGGCAAGACGGATGCGAAGACCACCGCCGCCACGCGTCCCAAGGTGAAGTTCAAGGACGTGGCGGGCATCGACGAGGCCGTCGAGGAGCTCGAGGAGATCCGCGACTTCCTGTCCGAGCCCGAGCGCTTCCGCAAGCTGGGCGCCAAGATTCCGCGCGGCGTGCTGCTGGTGGGCCCTCCGGGAACCGGTAAGACGCTGCTCGCCAAGGCCGTCGCCGGCGAGGCGGGCGTTCCGTTCTTCAGCATCTCCGGCTCCGACTTCGTCGAGATGTTCGTGGGTGTCGGCGCGAGCCGCGTGCGCGACCTGTTCAAGAACGCCAAGGAGCAGTCGCCGTCGATCATCTTCATCGATGAGATCGATGCCGTGGGCCGCCAGCGCGGCGCCGGCCTGGGCGGCGGCCATGACGAGCGCGAGCAGACGCTCAACCAGCTGCTGGTCGAGATGGACGGCTTCGAGGATTCCGAGAACGTGATCCTGATCGCCGCCACCAACCGCCCCGACGTGCTGGACCCGGCGCTGCTGCGCCCGGGCCGCTTCGATCGCCAGGTTACGGTGGACCGTCCCGACGTGAAGGGCCGCGAGCAGATCCTGCGCGTGCACGCCCAGAACAAGCCGCTGGACGAGGACGTGAAGTTCGAGAAGCTGGCGCAGCTCACGGTGGGCTTCACCGGCGCCGACCTGGCCAACCTGCTCAACGAGTCCGCGCTGCTGGCGGCGCGTCGCAATCGCAGCCTCATCTCGATGGACGAGATCGAGGAGTCGATGGAGCGCGTGATCGCCGGACCCGAGCGCAAGGGCCGCGTGATGAGCGAGCGCGAGCGCACCACCATCGCGTACCACGAGAGCGGTCACGCCCTGGTCGGCCACGTCCTGGACAACGCCGACCCGGTGCACAAGATCTCGATCATCAGCCGCGGGCAGGCACTCGGCTACACGCTGCAGCTGCCGGCCGAGGACCATTTCCTCAAGACGCGCAACGAGATGCTCGACGAGCTGGCCGTCTTCCTGGGCGGCCGCGTGGCCGAGGAGCTCATGTGCGACGACATCACGTCGGGTGCGAGCAACGACCTGGAGCGCGCGACCAAGATGGCGCGCGAGATGGTCACGCGCCTGGGCATGAGCGACGAGCTGGGCACCATGGTGTTCGGCGAGGCGCAGCACCAGGTGTTCCTGGGGCGCGACTATGCCGACCACCAGGATTACTCCGAGGAGACGGCGCGCCGCATCGATATCGAGGTCCAGCGCATCATGCGCGAGGCCCACGAGCGCGCCGAGCGCATCCTGAATGCCCGTCGCGATCAGCTCGACCTCATGGCGCAGGTGCTGCTTGAGCGCGAGACGGTCGAGGGCGACGCCGTGACGGCGCTGCTCGACAACGAATGGGAGAGCTACCTGGAGCGCGAGGTCGACATCCGCGCCGCCAAGGAGGAGCGCAACGCAGCTGCCGCGCGCAAGCCCAGGCAGAGCGACGAGGAGATCGCCGCCGATGCCGCCGCGTACGCCGAGGCGGCCGTGGCAGCCGAGGTCGAGCGCGATGCCGAGGCCGCCCGCGATGGCGAGGAGGCCGCCGGCCGCGATGCCGGTGAGGCGGCGGGCAACGAGCCCGTCGAGAACGCAGGGGCCGACGGGGACGCCAGGACCGAAGCGTAAGCCAGGCCCCGGCCGCGCCGCGCGTCGCGCCGCGTTTTCGCCGCACGCGGGTTCCGTGGCCCGTTACCATAATCCGCTAGGAGGGATTCCGCTCAGCTGGGCGGGATCCCTTTTTTGCGGCGCGCGGCGGAGCGCGCCGCGCCGTTAACTTGTGCGCATTTTCTCCTCGGCTGTCCGTGCGGGGGCGGGGGTGCAGGTATAGTGTGAAGTCACTGCGCCGTCATGGCTCGCCGCCATGCTCCGCCGGGGCCCGACGGGCGCGCGGGGATGCGCCGTTGTTGATCATCGTCATCGAGGAGGACCGCCGTGGCTGGATTCATATCGCGTGCAAAGGAAGTCATGCATAGGAAACGGGTCGAGGAACCCAAGGTCTTCATGCTGTATTTCCTGCTCCGTGCCCTCGTCCTCATCACGCTGATACGCTCGGCGTTCCTGGGGCACTACGAGCACATGATGCTCTGCGTCCTCACGTTGGTGCTCCTCCTCCTGCCGTCGCTCATCGAGCATACGCTCGATATCGAGTTGCCCGACCTGCTCGAATCCATCATCTTGCTGTTCATCTTCGCGGCGGAGATACTCGGCGAGATCGACGCCTTCTATATCCGCATCCCCTTCTGGGACACCATCCTGCATACCACCTGGGGTTTCTTGTGCGCGGGAATCGGTTTCGCGCTGTTCGATATCCTGAATCGCAGCGATTCGTCGAAGATCAAGCTGACGCCGCTCTACATGGCGATCTCCGCCGTAGCGTTCTCGATGTGCATCGGTGCGTGCTGGGAAATCTTCGAGTATTTCGCCGACTGCTTCATCGGCGTGGACATGCAGAAGGACACGCTCGTTCAGGCGATCAACACGGTGTGGCTCGACCCGACCAGCTCCAACGTGACGATTCCCGTGCACGATATCGTTTCGTCTCAGATAACGCTGGCATCCGGCGAGATTATCCAGATCCCCGGCGGGTATCTGGACATCGGTATCCATGACACCATGGCCGACCTCATCGTGAATCTCATCGGCGCGCTCGTGTTCGCCGTGCTGGGCTTCGCGTATGTGAAGACGCGCGACAGCAACTCGTTCGCGGCGCGATTCATCCCGCGGGTCCGGCGCGCCCGCGCCCGCGAGCAGGCGTAGCCGAGGGGCGGGCGGCGGATCGGTCGCGGTCGTCCGGCGTGCGAGGCTGTTCGCCCAGCGTTCGGGGCTAGTCGCCCGGTAAGCGGGGTTGTTCGCTCGGCGTGCGAGGTTGTTCGCCTGGCCGCGGCCCGACTACCGGAGCGACCGCCTGCCAGCCGGCTCGTTCGCGCGAGGGTTCGCCATCGCATGGATCTTTTCTTGCAAGGGGGTATCTATGATCAATCAAACCATGTTCGAGCGCGGGGCTGAAAGCTCGGTGATCCGCGAGATCTTCTCGTATGCGTGCGAGCGCAAGGCGCAGGTCGGCGCCGAGAACGTGTTCGATTTCAGCTTGGGCAATCCGTCCGTACCCGCGCCCGGAGCCGTGCGCGCCTCGATCGAACGCTCGCTGGCAACCTGTTCGCCCGAGGAGCTCCACGGGTATACGCCTGCTGCCGGCCTTCCTTCCGCGCGCGCCGCTGTGGCGTCTTCGCTGAACCGCCGCTTCGGCACCGAATACGGGGCCGGTGACGTGTTCATGACCGTGGGCGCTGCAGCCTCGGTCTCGTGTGCGCTCCATGCGTTGGTGAACCCTGGCGAGGAGGTCATGGTCGTCGCCCCGTTCTTCCCCGAGTACCGCGTGTGGATCGAGAGCGCGGGGGCGTCATGCGTCGAGGTTCCCGCGCAGGCGGACACCTTCCAGCTCGATATCGATGCCGTTGCCCGCGCGATCACCCCGCGGACGGCGGCGCTCATCATCGACTCTCCGAACAACCCCACGGGCGTGGTGTATCTGCGCGAGGACCTCGAGGCGCTCGCCGCCGTGCTCGAGCGCGCGAACGAAGGCCGCGAGCAGCCGATCTTCCTCATCTCCGACGAGCCGTATCGCGAGGTCGTCTACGGTGTCGAGGTGCCGTGGGTGCCGCAGGTCTATCCGCACACGGTGGTGTGCTATTCCTATTCGAAATCGCTGTCGCTGCCCGGCGAGCGCGTCGGGTGGGTGCTTGTTCCCAACACCATGCCGCTGGCGTCGCGGGTGATGCCGGCGATCGCGGGCGCCGCGCGCTGCCTGGGATTCGTGTGCGCGCCGGCGCTGTTCCAGCGTGTGGTGCAGGATTGCGTGGACGAGCCGTGCGATGTCGAGGCGTACGCGCGCAACCGCGCCGCCCTCACGCGGGCGCTCGATGAGTACGGCTACACGTACGTAGAACCCGACGGTGCATTCTACCTGTGGATACGCGCGCTGGGAGGAGATGCGGAGGAGTTCTGCGCCCGCGCGCGCGAATTCGAGTTGCTGCCCGTGCCCTCGAACAGCTTCGGCGTGGAGGGCTGGCTGCGCGTGGGGTATTGCGTGAGCTACGAGACGATCCTGCGCTCGCTTCCCGCATGGAAGGCGATGGCGGAGCGCTATCGAGCGGAGGCATCAGCCGGGTCGTCCGCTGTCGGTGGCGGCGGCCCCGCGCCCGAGGCTGATTCCACCGGTGACGGCGGCCCCGCGCCCGAGGCTGATTTCACCGGTGACGGCGGCCCCGCGCCCGACGCGGGAGCCGATGCCGCGGAAGGAGGCGAGCGCTAGATGGCATACGAGTTTCGCTGCGATGCGCATACGCATACCCTGTACTCGCGCCATGCGTATTCGACCATCACGGAGAATCTCCAGGCCGCGCGCAACGCCGGCCTCGAGTTGCTGGGATCGGCGGACCACTTCAGCAGCATGCTGTTTCCAACGGCGCATATCAGGAATTTCCAGTATTTCCTGAATATGGACGTTTGGCCGCGCGTGTACGACGGCGTCGTGCTGCTGCGCGGTGCCGAGGCCGACATCGTTGGCCTGGACGGCGGGCTGTACGGTCAGGATGTCGTGGTGAGCTCGAGTATCGTGGGCCGGGCGTACCAGGAGGAGAAGACGCTCTTCGAGCGCGTGTCCGATAACCTGGATTACCTGGTTGCCAGCGTGCACAACGGTGACTTCGCCCGGGGCGCGTCGATCGAGGACGCGACGCGGATGTATCTGAACGTGCTCGCCGAGCCCAAGGTGTTCATCTTGGGGCATGTGGGCCGCTCCGGGGTGCCGTTCGACGTGGATGCGGTGCTTACGGCGGCGCGCGATGCCCACAAGCTCATCGAGATCAACGAGCACAGCCTGCAACGCGGTCCGCAGAGCCGGACGTTCAAGACGTGCCGCGAGATCGCGCGGCGCTGCGCCGAGCTGGGCGTGGGCATCACAGTCTCGACCGATGCGCATATCGCGTGCGATATCGGCGAGATGCCCACGGCCGCGGAGCTGCTCGCGTCGGTCGATTTTCCCGAGGAGCTGGTGATGAATCGAAGCGCGGCGGCGTTCCTGGATGAGATGGCGGCGGCGGGCGTGTGCGACCTGACCGCGCTCGCGCTTTGACGGGGGCGGAGCGGGCGGCTTGACATCGTTTGTGCGGTGCCGCCGCCGAGCGCCGACCGATCTCCCGTTTCCGCCGCGGATGACCGCCGCCGAGCGCCTCGCGGTGACCGTTGCGCTTGCGCCGTCGCGCCTGCTCGCGTAGCATCGACGGGGTTGTAACGCAGTCGGCGAAAGGACTATGCGATGTTGAAGCGCACGTTGCAGGAGGATCTCGACAGGGCCGTCGCCTTCCACGGTCATCTGTGCGGCGGTCAGATGATCGGCACGCGTATGGCGCGCCTTGCGCTCGAGTACTTCCATATCGAGGATCCCGATACATATCGCGACCTCATCGCGTTCGTGGAATGCGACCGGTGCCTGGCGGACGCGGTGATCTCGGTAAGCCACTGCCATCTGGGGAAGCGCCGCTTGAAGTGGTATGACTACGGCATCATGTCGGCGAGTTTCTACGATATCGCGAGCGATAAGGCGATTCGCATCTCGCAGCGCCAGGATGTTCCGCGCTGCCCCAAGGGCGAGGACGCGGTGGCGTTCTTCAACCAGTTCAGCGATGCCGAGCTGTTCCACGTGCACGAGGTGGAACTGCCCGGCTTCATGGAGTACGACCTGCCTGGCAAACCGCGCAAGACGCAGATCTGCGAGGCGTGCGGCGAGCGCGTGCACGATGGACGGGGCGTGGAGCGTGACGGGCACGTGTTCTGCAAGCGCTGCGCGGGCGAGCGCGTCTACTACGTGGAGGGCGCCGAGTTGAGCGCCGAGCAAATCGCCGCCGGCGTGTAGCGAAAGCAGGCTGCTGCGGGCTGCGTGGCGGGACGGGCCGCGTGTCGGGCGGCGCGGGCCGCGTGCGGGAGCGGGCCGGGGCCGGGAGAGGGCCGGGGCCGGGAGAGGGCGTCTTGCCCCATGGCGTCATTTTGGTGCATTTGGAGGCAGTGAGCAGATTTTGGAGCACATGGAGGCAGCGAGCGGCGTGCGGGACGGGGCCGCGTGTCGGATGCCGCCGGCATCTTGTTTCATGGCGTCATTTTGGTGCATTTGAAGGCAGCGAGCAGATTTTGGAGCACATGGAGGCAGCGAGCAGCGGGTTTCGTTGGTTTTAGCTGTCGGAAGATGCTCCAAATCGCTTTGCTGCCTTTTTCTGCACGAAAAATCGCCCGCAGGGTCGACCCCGGCCGTCATTTCGCCGCCCCGGTCACCCGCCGGGTTGACCCCGGCTGCCTTCTCGTCGCCCCCGCCGCCCCGCCACCCCGCCGGGTCAACCTCGCCCGCCACCAACCGCCCCGCCACCCGCCGGATCGACCTCGGCCGTCGCACCTTGCGCCCCGCTCCGGCCTGCCGCCCGTCCCCGCGCCGCGTCCGCGTTTCTTATGAAAATGTAAGTCGGCCATCATCGCGCCTTCACGATGTCCCGCTATCCTCGGGTACACGAGTCGCGGAAAGGATGACGGATTTGGGCGACGGGCGGATGATCAAGAGGCTGCTGGGCGTGGGCGTGCACCGAGTGTGCGCGGTCGCGTTGCTGCTACTTGGTTCGACGGCGCTGGCGGGCATGACCGTGCTCGCGGTCCGGCATGGGCAAGAGCTCCGGGGCCATGGGGCCATCGAGGCGCCCGCCGTGCTCGAAACGGCGTATGCGGGTGAGCTGCCGCGTCAGGGCCGTTTCGAGGCAAACGTCGCCTATACCTGCTACGGAGTTTCGGGCGACGGCGAGGTGTCGTCGAGCGTGCTTTGGGATGACGCGTGGTTCTCGCAGGATTCGTTTACCTACAACCATGAGCTCGCGCGCGCTTGCTCGGTGATCTCGGCATTGGCCTATGCCGAGTCGGGCTACTACCAAAGCGGTTCGGACACCCCTCCCTATATGGAAAACGCCTTGTATGACCTGGGGTTCGACAAAGTGGAGACGGAATCGTACCGCTATCGCAGCGAGGTGGTCGACGAGGTTCTCGACGTCATGACGCAGCAGTCCGACGGGGTGGCGTACGCGCTCGCGCATAAGGATCTTGGCGAGAGCGACGGCGTCCGCCGGGAGCTCATCGCGGTATCGGTGCGCGGCAGCTACGGATCGGAGTGGTTGAGCAACTTCAACTTGGGTGAAGGTGAGGCGGCCGCCGCTGCCGAGGCGCTGGCGGACGAGCGCTCGCACGATCATACGGGCTATCAGATCGCCGCCCTGGATATCCTCGCCCATCTCGATGAATGGGTTGATGAGGCCGAATCGCGGGGGTCGGAGGTTTCCATCCTCTTGACCGGTCATAGCCGCGGCGGTGCGGTAGCGGGTTTGCTGGCGTCCATGTTGGATGACCGCGCTGCAAGCCGCGCCGACGCCGCCGTGGACGCCGCCGCCGCGGACGCCACCGGCACGGACGCCGCCTCCGCCGCGGACGCCACGGACGCGGCTGCCTCGGCGCCGCGCGTGTTCGCCTATACGTTCGCATCGCCGCGCACGACGCTGAACACTCGGAGCAACGACGTCCGGTACGGCAACATCTTCAACATCGTGAACCCTGCCGACATGGTGACGAGCGTGCCGTTGGAGAGCTGGGGCTACGTGCGCTACGGTGTCGACAAGCCGCTGCCGGCGGTGGATGACGCGGGCTTCAGTGAGCTCCATGCCTCGATGCTGGCCGCGTTTACCGAGCTCACCGGGCAGGAGGATGCATACGACCCCGAGACGAAGCTCGCGATCGATGCGGCCGTCCGCGAGCTCTCGGTCTCGGTGCCGACCTCGAGCGACCTGCTGACGCCCCGCGGCGTCGCATCGGTAGCCGCCGCCTGCGCGCTGCGCATCAACCCTGCGCGCATCCTGCTCGGCCACTATCCGAGCGTGTACATCGCTTGGATGGAGGCGCTGCCGAGCCTGTAGGTCGCACTCGTCGCCGCATGGCGCACCACCTGTGACGCGCGCCGCCGCATGGCGCATTGCCTGCGATGCGCGCCGCCGCAGGGGCCGCCGCTAGCCGCGGCGTTCGAGGACGGCGACCGTCTCGACGTGCGTCGTGTGCGGGAACATGTCCACCGGCGTGATGCTCTCCAGGCCGTATCCGTTGGAGAGGAGCTGCTCGAGGTCGCGAACCTGCGTCTCGGGATTGCAGCTGACGTAGACGATGCGCCGCGGCGCCAAGGCGATGGCGGCGTCGAGGAACTCGGGCGTGGAGCCCGCGCGCGGCGGATCGATGGATAGGACGTCGACTCGCTCGCCCCGGGCGGCGGCGTCGCGCATGTACGCCGTGGCATCCTGCGCGATGAACTCGGCGGCATCGTCCAACCCGTTCAGCTTGGCATTTCGCCGGGCGTCCGCGATGCCGGCGGGGTTGCGCTCGACGCCGAGCAGCTTGATGGCGCGCCCTGCCTCGCGCGCGCCGGCCGCGGCGCACAGGCCGATCGTGCCGCTGCCGCAGTAGGCGTCCATGAGCACGTCGCCGTCGTGGAGCGCCATACCGTCGATGGCAAGCTGGTAGAGCAGCTCGGTTTGCTGGGGATTGGTCTGGTAGAACGCGGTGGGCGAGATGCAGAAGGTGCATCCGAGCAGCTCGTCGGTCATATGCTGCGGGGCTCGCAGGATGCGCGTCTCGCCTCCCAGGATCGCGTTGGTGACGCGGGGGTTGATGTTCTGCGCCACGGTGGTGATGCGGGGGTCGAGCTGCTGGATGCGTTCGGCCAGCGTCTCGATTTGAGGAATATCGCGCTTGCTGGTAACCAGGGTGAGGATGCCCTCGTCGGTCTTCCATCCCAGACGCAGCACGGCGTAGCGCAAGATGCCCTGGTGCGTATCCTCGTTGTACGCGGGGATGCCGAGCTCCTGCGCCGCGGCGGCGACGCCGTTGAGGATCTCCCGCGCGCCGGGGGCTTCGACCACGCAGGCGGGCACCGCGACGATATCGTGGGTGCCGCGGGCGAAGAGCCCGCACGCCACACTGCCGTCCGGGCCGGGGGCGAAGGGGGTCGCCGCCTTGTAGCGAAACGCGCGCGGCGCGGGGAGCTTGCCGTCTTCGCAGGTTCCGCCCATGCCGCGGATGGGGTCGACCGCGACCTCTCCGGCAAAGGCGTTCAGCAGTGGTGCGAAAAGCTCTTCCATGGCTGCCTGCTTGCGGGCGAGCTGCTTGCGATAGGGCAGGTTGAGCCAGGCGCAGCCGCCGCAGGCGTTCATGACGGGGCAGGGTCCGTCGGAGCGCGCGGGGACGCTTGGAGCCTGCTTGCCGCGTCGCGTCGGGGCAGTGCGGTGCGCCGCGGCGCTACGGGAGCGCTTGTCGGGATGCGCGTCGGTGCCGGACCGGCGCTTGCCGCGGTGCGCGGGGCCGCCGGCGCGAGCGGGGCCGCCGTGCGCGTGCTTGTCGCGATGTGCGCCCGCTTCGGGGCGGAAATGCTTGCTGTTCACCTGGGTGTGCTTCCTGTCGCGCGCTTCGTCGGGAGGCCGGGCGCGGTAATCGGTTGAAACGTGTGCTGCAAGCATAGCAAAGGCGCGGCGGGGCGTGGCGCCGCGCGGTCTCGCCACGCGCTCGCGGCATCAGCTCAACACATCGATGGGGTTCCGCGACTCGACATATCGACGGCGTGCCACGGTTCGGCACATCGATGGGGCGTCGCGCGCTGCCGTTCGCGCCGCGCGGACCCGTCCGCCGAGTCATCCCGGTTCCGCCGCCGTGCTTTGATACGATGGAGTCCATGTATGGAGCCGTCCGGCATATGGGTACGGGGCGGTCCGGGCGAACATGCCGCGCGCGACGAAGACCGGGAGTGATGCTCATGGCGGCCAGCGAAACGGATAACATCATCAAGCTGTCCCTCTAATATGAGTTGAACATTGTCAAGAGGCAAAACCGGCCCGGCCGTCCGCGGAGCT
>URKM01000026.1 GCA_900548365.1 uncultured Collinsella sp.
GGGGAGCCTCGGAAGAAACTCCGAGGCTCCCCGGGGCGGCTGAGCTCTGGAACGGATTATGCCAACGTGTCTTATATTGTTGCAAGCTGATCGATGGCGACATCAAGCCGTGCGATTATGCGTTCAGGGCCTTCCACTCAACCTTCGCGTAGTCACGGTGTTTGGCGAGAAATGCATCCACTCGTTTCACGCATTCCTTATAAGTCACAATCTCCTGTTGCTCCTTACCGTCCTTGAGGGTTTTCAGCTGGTAGGGGCTCGTTGGATCTCCTCGGTCTTCGGGATTCGCATACGTCCAGTTCATAGACGAGTCGACTTTCAGCTTCCTTCCATCCCATCGTTGAATCGTAATGGCTCCGGTATCGAATCCTCCCGAGCCGTACCTCCCAATAGTCCCGGCTTTGTTGAGCCAATAAGAGCCGCGAACGATCGACTCGGCAAATCTTACGATGCTGCCATCGGAGTATCCAAAAGCGCATAAAACGATGTTGGCGTCATGGACGTCATCGACGAATCGGGCATCATCCAGGGTTATCACCAGCTCATCGATCTCGTCGTGATTCAGGTCAACATAGGCATACTTAACACCCTTAACGCTTGGTGAAAAGGAGTAATCACCTGTCCATGCTAATGGCCGATCGTTTGGAAGCATGATTCCGGATTGCCCCGCAGATGCGATGGCGTTCGCGTATTGAGCGAACAGCTGCCTGTAATCATCGAGAACGCGTCCGAATGCTGCGTGGGCTGCTTCATTTTCCTTGTTGTTCTCGGGTTTGCCTCCTGGTAGGTAAGTGCATTCCGGCACGAGACGGCCGTTCTCCCAGTGCAGGTCCCACTTGAGCGGGGTTTCTTCGCGTCCGATTTGCACGAAATCGAACGTATTGTTTATAAACGCGCTAAACGGATCGAGGATGTCGAGTTTGCCGGTTATTCCAACCCCGACATACGCCGCCACATCGGAGCACGTCATACCGGTCTCGCGGAAATCCATCCGCCCCCAGATACCGGGGATGATCTTCGGTTGGATGGAGGCTATGTCGATGCCGAAGAATGCGAAGCCAGCGTTGGGACCGAGGTCGAACGTGAGCTCTCCTTCAAGCTCGGGCATATCGATGCTTGCATCACGTACGGCGCGGAAATGTCCGTCGAAGTAGTCTACGCCAGCAGAGAAGTGCGCCGACGTGCTCAAGGATAAGTGTCCGCTCAGCGAAGGTTCGAGGGTTGCGTTGAAGTCGATGCTCGCGCCGGTGATGCCGAGCGGAATAGAAAGATCTACGGGCAACAGCGATATCTCTACACCATCGAAATGCTGTTCGAGTAAGGCTTTCACCTTAAGAGATGCGCTGGGGGAGAGCACGGCGGTCACCCGAGAGGGGGCAAGGCCCTTCTTCCAGTCGATCTTGAGGGTTGCTGACACTGTGATGTTGCCGTCAATCGATACCTCTTCGGAAGGATGGTACGAGAATGGAATCTCGTAGGCACCCGAGATGCGCTCGTTCGAGCGCTCGTCGAGGCCTGCAGCCCGTGCGGCGACGCCCAGCTCCAGGGGTACGTTTATCGCTTCAACATGGACCTCGTCGAACACTTCATCGAGCGAGGCCGCCTGCTTGATCGCGATGCGGGCGTTGCCAGCGCCAGCATCCTCGACGGATTGAACGGTGCCGGCGGCGCCCAGCGGCATCGCGTCGCTCGGCTCGAGGATGACCTTGTCGCCCGTCTTGATATCGCTGGCTGGCACCGGGACGATATAACGCTCGCCGTCCGCTACGGCGTCGGCGATCTCTTCGACGCCCGGCGAGGGCTTCCAATCCGACGTCGGCTCCGACGTTGCGGGCGTGGCGAGCAGCTCCTGCACGCGCGCCTCGGCTGCATCGGCTTCGCTTCCGGTGATGGCGTCGCCCGGGCGGACCTTTCCGTCCGGATCCGCTTCGCCGATGCCCGCTTTGATGGCGGCGTCGATGAGTGCGGGATGCTGCGACGCGCTTGCGTCGGGGGCGTCGCTTTCGATGCCTTCGTCGGTGAACCCGCAGGCCAGTGCAGCACAGCAGAGTGCGAAATCTCTGCTTGCGACAGCGTTGCGGTTTTCGACGCCGAAGGGGATGATGCCGATGCGCTTCGCTTCGTTCCAGGCATGTGCCAGGTTTTCCTCAGATACGTCTGGTGAGGCATCGCTATTTTCCAGCGCGTTCACCATGCGGGCTGCCCATTCGGCATAGGAAGGCGCTTTGCCCGGGCCGTCCTGGGGAAGTTTGTGCAGGCGATGCAGGAACGCTGCCATATCCTGGCGCGCTACGGCCGCCATGCCGCGGAAGGTGCCGTCGGGGTAGCCCGTTGAGACGCCCGTTGCCGCGAGCCACGCTATGTCGGCGGCGTGATCGGCTGTCGCGCCCACATCGGGGAAGCCGCCGGGCTCGCCGTCCCAGCTCGCTGCGCCCCCAACGCCCACGCGCGCTGCCAGGCGGCGCAGGAACGCGGCCATGTCCTGGCGGCACACCGCCGCCATGCCGCGAAACGTGTTGTCGGGGTATCCGGTGGAGATGCCGGTCTCGGCCAGCCACGCGATGTCGTCGGCGTGGGGCGTCGCGTTCGTGACGTCCTTGAAGCTGCATGTATATGTTTTGTCCTCGGCAGCGCTTTCATCGCCCATGAGGCGAGCGAGGCGGCGCAGGAACGCGGCCATGTCTTGTCGCGTCACCGCGTCGCCACCTCGGAAAGTGCCGTCGGGGAAGCCAGTCGAGATGCCGGACTCGGCCAGCCATGTGATATCCTCGGCATGTGGCGTAGACGCGTTGACATCGGGGAATGTCCTCTTCGCACCCGCACCCGCGCCCGCCGCGCTCGCCATCGGCGCGCATGCGAGGCACAGGACGACGATGGCGACCGCCATCGCAAGCACGCTTGCGCCGCGAAGTCTCCGTAAGCTGGTTGTTCGTGCTCTTCGACCCATGGTATGCCCTCCCTTTCTCCAGGATGCTCCGCCGCTCGGGGCATCGTTTGTTGCTGCTAGGCTAGCGCCTTGGGTCGAAGCGCGCATTAAAGGATGATATGAGGATGCGTCTCCTTGCTCCGAGGTATCCGTCGCGTGCCATGGCGCGGCTGCAAGCCGGCTGCATGGAATCTCCCTGCCCGCGGCATCCGCATTCAACAAATATAGGCCGCCTCCCGATCGGAGGCGGCCTGAGTGCGGAAGCCGCTCGCCTCGCGGCATCGAGCGGGGTATCTTCCGTACGGTGTTAGATGTCCTGCGGCAGGCAGGTGCCGAAATGTCCGTCCTGAGCGAGCCATGCCTGGAGGGTGTCTACGTCGGCGATTTGGTTGTGCTCGCAGGACAGATGCGACAGCGTGGGGCAGCCGCTGATATCGAGGGCCTTCAAGCGGTTGTGGTCGATTGCCAGGAAACTGAGGTTGCTCGCTTTGCTCAGGTCGATCTCGCCCAGCCGGTTATGCGAGGCGATCAGGCTTGTAAGTCGCGAGCATCCGGATAGGTCGAGCGAAGACAGCTTCGTTTCGCGGACGCCGGCGGTTGAAAGGGAGCCCAACCCCGTGATGTTCAAAGCTTCCAGGTTGGGGCATGCGAGATCGATGTGGCCGATGCCCTTCGCTTGCGTCGCATCCACGCTTGTGATGGTTCCATATGCAGCCCCGAGGACCACACCGCGAACCACGTGGCCGTCGATGTTCTGCGGGATGGTTATGCTTTTCGCGTCGGTCGCCTCTAGGATGTACGCGCCGTTTCCCCGGTAGTAGACGCTGGTTCCATTTTTCGTCCTCGCAACTATGGTCCCCCAGCTAATGCCGCTGTTGTCGTCCACGACGACGTAGGTGTACCCGTCATGCGCTTCGATGCGGGCCCGTTCGTGGACCGTGCACTGCGGCTTCGTATAACCCGAGTGGTTGGGCCGCTTCAGCCAATCGTCCAGCGCCGATGTGTCCTGGATGTAGTTGCCGCTGCAGGCGAGGTTGGTGAGCTGCTCACAGGGGGTGATATCAAGCTGCGTGAGGAGCGAGTTCGTGCAACCGAGTGTCCAAAGCTTCGGGCAGGGCGTCAAGTCGAGCGATCGCACGAGCGTGTTATCGAGAAACAGGTTGCGCAGCTCCCCGCAGCCGGTCAGGTCGATGCTCTTCAGGGGACATTTCTTTACGAAGAGGTTCTCGAGCTGCGCGAGGCCGTCGACGCGCACGTCGCTCAATCGATGCTGCGTCGTGCTCAGTGTTTGCAGATGCCGTGCCGCGCGGGCATCGATGGCGTGCAGCTGCGGGCTTTCGGCGGTTGGGTCCTCTCCAAGGTGCACGCCGATCACCGGCAGGCCTTCTATCTGCTCGGGAACGACAAGCGTCGTCATATGCGAGGGAACCGAGGCGATGTAGACTCCGGGGTCCTCGTAGGTTATCTCTTCCCCTGCGTCGGTGTAGCCGATGACTTGGCCGAGCTCGCAGCCGCATGAGGCGGGCGCCTTGATGATGCGGCATCCCATCCATGTTCCTTCGACAGGGTCCGTGACATCCTGCTTCTGCGGCAGGACGCTTCCCGTGTGGCCGTCTTGCGCGAGCCAGGCTTCAAGTGCGGTGGTGTCTTGGATGCGGTTGCGCTCGCAGGCAAGGAGCTCGAGCTTGGGATTGCGGGAGATGTCGAGCGAGGCGAGTTCGTTGTCTTGCACCTGGAGCCATAGCAGGTTTGGCACCGTGCTCACGTCGAGGTGCTCGAGCGCGGTGTAGCTGATGAGGATCTCGAAGAGCTCGGTGCAGTTAGAAAGCGTGATGCTGGCGAGCTGGGGGCTGCCCACGTTGACGCGCTCCAGCTTCGATAGGCCGTCGAGCTTGATTGTTCGGACGTTGTCGCTGTCATCGAAAAAGACGCTCAGATTGGGCGCCCCGGTGGCATCGATGCTTGTGACGCGGTCGGGAAGCACGCCCGTTCCAAACTTCACCACCTTGACATCGTGGCCATCGAGCCGGGCGGGAATCTTCAACGTGCTTTCCGTATTGGAGCTGCTGTAGATGTAGAGCCCCTCTCCAAAGTAGTTGATGGGCATGCCCTCCGGCGTCGTCCAGACTCGGTCGAAGATCTCATAGCCGGAGCCATCCGTGATGAGGATGTATTTGAAGCCGTCGGCCTCACCGAACTCGTATGCGTCCGTTGGCCTTTCCTGCTCATGCGACGCGACGTGGTCGTTGAGTCTGTGTAGGAACGCTGCCATATCCTGGCGCACAACGGTAAAGAGCGGCCTGAACGTCTTGTCGGGGTAGCCCTTCGAGACCGCCATCGCATCGAGCCACAGGATGTCCTCTCGGTGGTCCGTGGTATCGACGACATCGATGAAGTTGCCCGTGCCCACCGGTTTCCATGCGGTCGCTTCGCGGTCGCCCATCACGGTCGCGAGGCGCCGAAGGAACGCTGCCATGTCCTGGCGGACGACCACGCTCATGGGGCGGAAGGTGCCGTCGGGGTAGCCGGTCGAGATACCGGTCGAGGCGAGCCACCAGATGGCCTTCGCGTGCGGCGTTGCCGAGGTCACGTCGTCGAACCGCTTCATATCTGACGCGCTGGGCGTGTAGGCGGGCTCGCCAGCCAGGCGGTAGAGGAGCGCGGCCATGTCCTGACGATAGACGTCGACCAGCGGGCGGAAGGTTCCGTCTTGGTAGCCGGTCGACACGCCGGTTTGCGCGAGCCACTGGATGTCCTGCGCATGAGGGGTGTTCTCATGCACATCGGTGAAGCTCGCGCCGAGGGCGCAGACGGGCGCGAGTGCGCAGGCGAGCAGGGCGATCAGTGTCGCTGCGAGCGCGCGCCTCCGTATCGATTGGGTGACGCTCATGGATTCGAGCTCCTTTCTCTTCGACGTGCCGAATTGATATAGGATCGCTATTTCGATTCTACTCCTTGCCGTCCTCGCGGGCTGCTCCTCCGCGCCGTGGGCGATGCGTGGACCTACCCGGCTTTTGCGAGGCGCGTCCCCTGGGTACCGCGCTGCTCTATAATGGGATATTCCAAGACCAATCCGTTATAAAGGCCGCTTCGGCCCTCCGTGTTGTTAGGACTTGCCTTCCATGATTGCAGCTCCCCAGATCTCCATTCTGGTTCCCATCTATAACGTTGAGCGCTACCTCGAGCAGTGCCTCGATTCGATCGTCTCCCAGTCTTTCGAGGATTTCGAGGCCATCTGCATCAACGATGGATCGACGGACGGCTCGCGGTCCATCGTCCAGCGCTATCTCCAGGCGGATGCTCGCTTTCGCGTGATCGATAAGGAGAACTCCGGTTACGGGGCGTCGATGAACCAGGGGCTCCGCGCCGCGCGCGGCGAGTTCGTTGCCATCTTGGAATCTGATGATTTCTTCGAGCCCGACGCGTTGGCGACCCTGCATGATCTCGCGGCACGCGAGGAAGCGGATGTCGCAAAGGGGAATTTCTGGTTCTATTGGTCGACGCCGGCCGAGCACCGCGAGCTTTTCGAGTTCGTCGATGGGGACATGAATCGGGGTGCGGTGCATCCGCTTGACGTTCCGCAGGTGTTCTATCGGAAGCCGTCGATCTGGTCGGCTCTGTATCGCCGCTCCTTCCTTATGGAAAACGAGATCGAGTTTCTCGAGACGCCCGGGGCGTCCTATCAGGATGCCGGCTTCAACTTCAAGGTCTGGGCATGCGCCCGGCGCATCGCGTGCACGCGTAAGGCGCTGCTGTCGTACCGCCAGGATAACGAGTCGTCCTCGGTCAACTCGCCCTCGAAGGTGTTCTGCGTCTGCGACGAGTACGAGGAGATGCAGCGGTTCCTCGATGGCCGCGACGATCTGCGCGAGAAGCTGCAGGGGGTGCTCGAGCGCATGAAGTTCGATACCTATTCATGGAATTACGACCGTCTGTCACCCGAGCTCCGCGCCGAGTTCCTCCCGCGTTTCAGCGAAGAATTCGCTCGCGACCTCGATCGCGGGATCGTGGACATGAATCTGTTCGAGCCGTGGGCCGCCGCCACGCTTCACGCCGTGGTCGAAAGGCCGCAGGCGTTCGAGCGGTCGCAGCGTTGGCCTGTTGGCAAAGACAAGCTCTCGACGTTGCGGCACTTCTACGCATTGGGCGGCGCGCCGCTCGTCTGCTCGATCCTGTTCGGCACGTCGAGCCGGGCGTAGGGGAGAGCCGTGGCTAAGCTAAGCGTTATCGTTCCCGTATACAACGTCGAGGATTGCCTCGAGTGGTGCCTGGATTCGCTGCGAGTGCAAACGATGGGCGATATCGAGATCATCTGCGTGAACGACGGGGCAACCGATGGCTCACGCGACGTTCTCGCGCGCTGTGCTCAACGAGATGGACGCATCTCGATCATCGACCGTGAGAACGGCGGCCTGTCTGCCGCGCGCAACACGGGCCTGCGGGCAGCGACGTCGCCCTACGTCGCCTTCCTGGATGCTGACGATCGGTTCGTGCCGCAAGCGTGCGAGCGCATCGTCGCGGTTATGGATTCGACCAAGGCGGACGTGCTCACGTTCGGGGCTCATCCGTATCCGCGCGATGCGGGGACGAAGTGGCTCGATCTGGTTCTCAGCCCTCGCGATGTCGTCTACGACGAGTTCCACCCCGCGCTGTTGTTCGAGGAGGCATCGCGGCCGTTCTCTTGGCGGACCGTGTGCTCGCGCGACTTCCTGTCGCGCACCGGCGTCTCGTTCGACGAAACGCTTGCATTCGGTGAGGACCAAGTGTTCGATTTCGCCATCTACCCGCGCTCCGCCAAGACAGTCCTCATCTCCGACAAGCTGTACGAGTATCGCGTTTCGCGTTCCGGATCGCTGATGGATAGACGTCGGAAGGATCCGTGCTCCATGATGCTCGAGCACGTCGATATCGTTCGGCGCGTGTTCGATGATTGGTCTCATCTGATGGACGATGACGGTACCTCGCTGTTACGCAAGCACGCGGCGAACATGCTCTCCTGGGTGGTGGAGTTCGTGCTGTACGATTCGCTTTCGCTCGACGATCGCTCTTGGCGGCTGGTATGCGCGGCGTTGCGACCATTGCTCGACGGCTCCCTTGCTGCCGATGGGGTTGCCGGTTGCTCGCCGTCTGGGCGAGCGATTATTCGCGCGTCGCTTTCAAGCGCTGCCGTCGGCCATGTGAGGCGCAGTGTTCTGGCCGTTCGCTACTATCTCGAGAAACGCGGGCTCAAGCGCGCTCTCGAAGCGGTTCGCGAGCGGCTGTGAGCCAGGGGGCTCGCCATGACGGTTGCATCGCAAGGGGTTGAGGGCTCGCCGTAGCGGCAGGCGGCGCGCGTCATGGTGGCGCTGCCGCCTACGCGGGGATATACCTGCGGGCACGACCTACATGGGCTCGCCCGCTGCCGTCGTTAAAACGGAAACGTTCCATTCATGAAAATGTGAAGACGATGGAGGAAGGCCGCCATATCCTGCCGGGCAACGGGTGCGAGCCCGCGGAAGGTTCCATCGGAGAATCCCTCGGTGATGCCGGCGTCGGCAAGCCACCAGATCTCCTTGGCGTGCGGCGTCGCTGCCGTGACGTCGGCGAATCGCTGCGCGTCGGAGGCTCCCGGTACATAGGACGGCGAGCCCGCAAGGCGATAGAGGAACGCCGCCATATCCTGACGCGCCACTGATTCGAGCCCCCTGAAGGTCTTGTCGTTCCAACCTTGGGCGATGCCCTCCGATCCCGCCCAGCAGATCTCCTTGAAATGCGATGTGTCGGGCGTGATGTCGGCAAACCGCTGGCGGTCGATCTTGCTCGGCTCGTAGGCGGGGGATCCCGCGGTCCGGTAAAGCATGGCCGCCATGTCCTGCCTTGCTATGCTTGCGCCTCCACGGAAGGTCCCGTCGGGAAATCCCTCGGTAATTCCTCGTTCTTTCAGCCATCCGATGTCCTCATGATGGGGCGTGGCGGGGGTGACGTCTTCGAATCCATAGAGCTTGAAGGGCGTAAAGGCATTGATATCGACGTTTCCCGCTATGCCGTCCACCTGTCCGACATCCGTATATTGCCATCCGTAGCATGCGGGGGCGTAGGTGCTGAAATCGAACTGCAGCTCGGCGGCATATTGCGCGACCCAGCTCGTGCGCTTCCAGATGGCCGGGCTATTGAGCGCGCCCTTGAGCAGCCCGGCGTAGCTGTAGATCGAGACGTTCGTGCAGCCCGCTTTTTGGAGCGCGCCGAAATAGGCGTCCACGATCTGCTCGTAGACCTTGGGCTCGGTCGGCGGCTGGTGCCCCGTCCAGCTCCAAGTCTCGAGATCGTAATATACGGGCAGGGTGGGGTGCGCGTCGTAGCGCTTGAGCAGCTCTGCCGTCCAACCGCCTTCCTGAGCGGCGAAATCGGCGTCGTAGGCGTAGCTATAGAGGTATATGCCGTAGGGCATGCCGATACGCTCGCATTCTGCCACGTTGCGTGCGAACTTGGCGTCCTCGTTGCCGATGCCGTAGCCGCAGCGCAAGATCGCGGCATCCACTCCGGATTTTTTGACGTCGTCCCAGTCTATGGTGCGCTGGTGCTCGGATACGTCGATCACCTTCACGGCGGGGGAGGCGAACAGCTTGCCGTTGCCATCGTAGAACGCCTTGCCCGAAACGGTTTCCTTCCACTCGTGGTCGCGCCATCCGCGATACGCAAGGGCATTCGCGTCTGAGGAGCCGTAGTCGAGCGGATCGGGCTGGTAGTTCGCATCCGCCCATGCTACATACTCGTCATACGTGTTCGGGGCCGGGATGTTCGTCGCCGGTTGCGCTGCGCTTGCCATGCGCGGCGGGGCCACGGCGGCAAGCACCGTGCTGCTTGCGAGGAAGGCGCGCCTGCTTACGCATGCGGGACGCGGGTTGTGCTGGGTCATAGGATCTCCTCCCGATGCCTGTATTGCAACCTTGCATGCTAAGGCGGCCTTGATCTTTCGGGGCGGGCGATGCTGTTGTTCACGCGTTTTTCACGCAACCCGTAGAGGTGTTAAACAGTTGCCCCTTGCACGTAAATATGGGCTTGGGCTCATGTGCCATTTCGAACTGAGGTGCGACGCCCCTCTGGGGGGATCGTGATCTGCCGTGATGTTTCGCGCCGAATGCCTTTGCGGAGTGGCGGTTCGCAAAGGCATGCGAGGCTTCGAATCATCGTTAGAAATGCTACTTGAAGTATGCGTATACATTTGCAACGGTATGCGCGCCGCTGTGTTGCAAATGTATACGCGTGGGCCGGATAGCATATCCCTGCGTTGAGCGTGCTGCCTATGTGTCGATGTACTCTGCCATCGCGCGAGACAGTTGCTGCAAGTGCAGCCAAAATCGGTCATCGCAGCTGTCGGCAGTTCGAATGCCGCATATATATGCATGTAGTTTGCCATGCCACGTACTCGCTTGGCTTCCGGGGTATGGGACGTTTCGTGTGTCGAAGGCCAGAGCGATGGCGATTCCGATATTCTCGGCGGTGCCCCGGTGCTGCTTTGGTCTATAATCATCCACATGCGCCGTTAGCTCAGCTGGATAGAGCAGGGGACTTCTAATCCCAAGGTCGTAGGTTCGAATCCTATACGGCGCACCATTCGTAGGATGTACGAACTCGCTCGACCTCGCGTTCGGGCGGGTTCGACCTTTTTGCAAAGCTGGGTCATGCTTATGCATGGTGCTGTAGCTTTCGACCCGCCGATTGCCGTCGAGCTTCATATCATTGCTGGAACCTATCGAGGCATCGGCTGTTTTTCGAGCACATTGAATTAGCGCCTGCGCCGAGCCGCCATGCCGCGTACCGCGTGCGCCGGATTGCCATGCCGTGCACCGCCTGCGCCGGACCGCCATGCGCGTACCGCGTGCCGCGCGTTGCCGCGCTGTTTGTCCGTGCTATATTCTTACGATATGGACGTAAGCGTTATGTGATTGGGCGATCGGGTCCCTTGCGGCCGATTGATCAGGCCGGGTTGAGCGTATATGCGAGTAGGGGAAGGCAATACATGTTTGGCAATCAAGATTCCATGGTAGCCGGCGACGTGGCCGGAGATGAGGTTATGAGCCGCCAGGCTCTCCAGCATTTCGTAAGCCCGGACGACGTTCTGTTCGCTTCGAATCTCGGTTCGCGCGATCGCGCGCTGCGATTCATCGCGGACAAGGCGGTCGAGCTCGGCGTCGCGACCGATGCCGATGAGCTTTTTGAAGCGTTCATCAGGCGTGAGGGCGATGGCGCTACCGGCATGCTGGAGGGATTTGCGATCCCGCACGCGAAGAGCCCCTCCGTCTCTACCGCCTCGGTGCTCGTTCTGAAAGACGAACAGGGCGTTTCCGGATGGGGCACCATGGACGGTCTGCCCGTCCTCATCGCCATCGCGCTGCTCATCCCCGAAAAGCCGGTGGACACCGCGCATCTCATGGTCCTTTCCAAGGTTGCCGAGGCGTTGATGGATGATCGATTCCGAGCAGACTTGCTGTCCGCCGACGGCGCCGCACAGCTAGCAGGCATCATCAACGCGCGCCTTCTGTAACATTCCGATCTGAGGCGCGCCCCGTCTCTCCGTGCCCGTTTTCCCATATATTTCACAGTAAGACTGCCACCTCGTTGGTTATAAATGGACGAATCGGGCGTTGTGAATGGTTTTCGTGCGTCTATGCGCTAGAATGAAGCAGTCTTATATCGTGCCTAGGGCATCCAGCCGTAAGGCATGTTGAAAAGGAGTCAGTTATGGTTTCTGAGAAGGCCACCCTCGTCAATCCCCAGGGTCTGCACATGCGTCCCGCCGGTCTCTTCGCCTCCACCATGGGCAAGTTCGCCTGCGACGTGACCGTCGTCACCCCCGACAAGGAGGTCAACGGCAAGAGCCCCATGGCTCTGATGGCTGCTGGCATCCCCTGCGGCACCGAGGTCGAGGTTAAGTGCGACGGCGCAGACGAGGCCGAGGCTCTGGCCCAGGCTATCGAGCTCATCAAGAGCGGTCTCGGCGAGTAACTCGCCCGCGGGCTTGACCATTGAACAGGTAAGTTCATAGCAATGTGCGCAGGCGTCTACACCCGTGGACGCCTGCTTTTTGTAGCGACTGCATCTTGAGATGGCGGTCGCACGGAGAGAGGAAATGGGAATGTACCAGGGAGTCAACGCTTCTGAGGGCATCGGTATCGGCACCGTCATGGTCGCCGTCGATCCCGACCTGACTTTTGAACCCCATGAGGTAACCGACGCTGCCGCAGAGAAGGAGCGCTATCAGGCCGCGCTCGCCGTTTTCTGCGAGAAGACCCAGGCTCAGGCCGATCATATGAAGGTCGCCGTGGGCGAGGCCGAGGCCGAGATCATGCTCGGTCACATCGTCCTCGCGCAGGATCCGGGCATGACCGATGGCATCAACGGCGCCATCGACGGCGGCGCCTGCGCCGAGCAGGCCCTCGTCGACACCAGCACCATGTTCGAGAACATGTTCCTGTCCATGGACGACGAGATGTTCCGCCTGCGTGCTGCCGATATCGCCGATATCCGCACCGGCATCCTCGCCGAGCTGCTGGGCGTCGAGGTCGTCGACCTCTCCGTCCTTCCCGAGAGCACCGTCGTCGTCGTTCACGACCTGACGCCGTCCATGACCGCGACCATCGATAAGAAGAACGTCGCCGGCATCGTGACCGAGACCGGCGGCCGCACCTCCCACTCCGCGATCATCGCCCGCGCCCTCGAGATCCCCGCGGTCCTTTCCGTCGCGAACAGCTGCTCTGCGCTGCGCAACGGCATGACCGCCATCGTCGACGGCTCCAAGGGCGTCGTCGTCGCCGATCCCGACGAGGCCGTCCTCGCCGAGTACACCGCCCGCGCCGAGGAGTTTGCTGCCGAGAAGGCCGCCCTCGAGGCCTTCCGCGGCAAGGAGACCGTCACTGCAGACGGCATCAAGAAGATCCTCGCCTGCAACATCGGCAGCCCGGATGACGTCGCGAACGCGCTCGACCACGACGCCGAGGCCATCGGTCTGTTCCGTTCCGAGTTCCTGTTCATGGACGCCACCGAGCTCCCCTCCGAGGAGGAGCAGTTCCAGGCTTATCGCAAGGTCGCTACCGCGCTCAAGGGCGCTCCCGTCATCATCCGCACGCTTGATGTGGGCGGCGACAAGGAGATTCCTTATCTCAACATGGAGAAGGAAGAGAACCCGTTCATGGGTTACCGCGCCGTTCGCTATTGCCTCGACAACGCCGACCAGTACAAGGTCCAGCTGCGCGCTCTGCTGCGCGCCAGCGCCTTCGGCGACATCAAGATCATGATTCCGCTGGTCACCTGCGTCGAGGAGGTCCGCGCTGTGAAGGAGCTCGTCGAGGTCTGCAAGGAAGAGCTCGACCAGGAGGGCTTCAAGTACAACCCGGACACCGAGGTCGGCGTCATGATGGAGACCCCGGCTGCGTCCCTTATCGCCGACAAGCTCGCCGAGGAGGCCGACTTCTTCTCCATCGGCACGAACGACCTGATCGGTTACACCATGTGCGCCGACCGCGGCAACGACCGCATCTCCAACCTGTACAACGTGTACTATCCGGCGGTCCTTCGCTCGATCAAGAACATCATCGAGAGCGGCGTCAAGGCCGGCATCATGGTCGGTATGTGCGGCGAGGCTGCAGCCGATCCGCTGCTCGAGCCGCTGCTGATCTCCTTCGGCCTGGAGGAGTTCTCCATGTCCGCTCCGAGCATCCTGCGCGCCCGCAAGACCATCTCCCAGTGGTCCAAGGCCGAGTGCGACGAACTCGCCGAGCGCGCGCTCGCGCTTTCGACTTCCGCCGAGGTCAAGGCACTTCTCGAGGAGGCTGCCCGTTAATGGGCTGCCTCATTCGTAGGTAATCTGCATGAAGGACCGCTGCCCCATGGTTGCGAGGCCGCGGTCCTTTCTAAAAAGGGGGCTTTATGTTTTACACGCTGACCGCAAATCCTGCAGTCGATATGACCGTTTCTTGCAACGGTCTGATCCCGGGCGAGAACGTTCGCTCCGGTTCCGCGAGCTACACGCCCAACGGCAAGGGCCTGGACGTGTCCTATGCCTTCAAGAAGTTCGGCGTCGACTCCGTCGCGCTGGGCTTCTTCGCCGGCTTCACGGGTAAGTTCATCGTCGAGGAGACCATGAACATGGGTTGCCTGTGCCGCCCGGTCTGGGTCGATGGTATCACCCGTATCTGCGCCTACATCAACGATGGCGAGAATGAGTACGGCGTGCTGAACCCCGGCGCGCCCATCACGCCGCAGCATGAGCACGAGCTCTTCAAGATTCTGGATACCGCCGGCAACCTGGATTGCCTGGTCGTCTCCGGCTCCGTTCCTCCCCGCGCCTCCAAGGACTTCCTCGATAAGGTCATGGACCATGCGCAAGCCCGCGGCGCCGACGTCGTCCTGGACCTCTCCAGCACCAAGCTCAAGGAGCTCGCCGCCAAGAAGCCGCTCCTTATCAAGCCCAACCACCACGAGATGCGCGAGATCTTCGGCGTCCAGATCGATACCGACGACGACGCCCGCCGCGCCCTGGCCATGGCGCATGAGATCGGCATCCAGAACGTTCTGCTCACCATGGGTAGCCGCGGCTCCGCGTACTTCTCCAACGGCGAGGACATCTGGTATGCCCAGCGCCAGTTCAACATCAAGCTCGTGTCCTCTGTTTGCGCCGGCGACTCCACGCTCGCAGCGTTCCTGCACAAGTGGTACGACGATCGCGACAACGTCGAGGAGGCGCTCAAGCTCGCGCTGGCTACCGGCGCCAACGTCGCCGAGAGCGTCGGCTTGGGCGACTTCGCCAACGTCGAGGAGTACAGCAAGCGCATCACCGTCCGCAAGCTCCCTCGCCAGTAGGAAGCTTCTGCGTCAGGCTGTGTAGGCATCTTGCTTTTCGAAGGCCGTCGGGGCATGACTCCGACGGCCTTTTTCTTGTCGGCGGCGGCCTCGCCGCGCTCCGCTGCCAAGCGGCATAAGGTGCTCTCGGCGGCGGGCCGGCATTGCTAGGGGGTATACTAGACCGACGATGACAGGATCGGGAGTGGAGTGAACGTGCAACAGGACTTGAGTTCAGCGCAGCTTAACGGTGCTTGTCCGAGCGCCTCGTCTCTTCGGGTGCTCGGCGCGCTCGAGCGCGCCGGCTTCGAGGCGTGGTATGTCGGCGGCTGGGTTCGCGACGCCCTCATGGGTTCCCAGAGCCATGATGTCGATATGTGCTGTTCCGGTACCTGGGAGGAATCCGAGCGCGCTTTGGTTTCCTCCGGCATCGATGTCGTGCGAAGCGGCATCAAGTTCGGCGGGATCACGGCGATCGCGGATGGCGAGCGCATCGAGGTGACGACCTACCGGCTCGACGGCTTCTATACCGACGGCCGCCATCCCGACGAGGTGGTCCAGGCGGGTACGATCAAGGAGGATCTTGCTCGGCGCGACTTCACCGTCAACGCTATGGCATGGCATCCCGCCCGAGGCCTGCTCGACCTGTTTGGCGGACGCGAGGATATCGAGAGCGGCGTGGTGCGCGCCGTGGGGGAGCCGTCCGTTCGTTTCCGCGAGGATGCGCTGCGCATGCTGCGTGCCGTGAGGTTCGCCTGCCGTCTCGATTTCGTTATCGAGCCGCGCACCGCCGAGGCCCTCGCCGCCTGCGCACCGTTGCTCGATGCGGTGGCGCGCGAGCGCGTCGGTATCGAGATGAACGGCATACTCGCCACGCGTCGTGGCGGCGACGCGATGCTCCGCTATCCCGAGTTGATATGCGCGGCCATTCCCGAGCTTGCCGAGAGCAGGGGGTTCGACCAGCTCAGCCCCTATCATGCGTTCAATGTCTACGATCATATAGCCCGCGTGCTCACGGTGGCTGGCGAGCTCTCGCGTTTCCGTATCGACGGCGGCGACCCGGACAGCGAGGCCTCTCTCTCGCTTATGTGGGCGGCGCTGCTCCACGACGTCGCGAAACCTGCGTGCTTTACCCAAGACGAGTCGGGACGCGGGCATTTCTACGGCCATCCCGAGGCGGGCGCCCGTCGCGCGCGGGCGATCATGCGTCGACTCGGTCTGAACGATTCCCTGGTATCCGACGCCTGCGCGCTCATCCGCTACCACGACATGCCGCTGGAGGCGGAGCGGACGAGCCTTCTGAATGCGATGAACCTGTTTGACCAGGCCGGTTGCGACGTCCCGCGCCTGATGGGCGAGCTGTTCGACCTCAAGCGTGCAGACACCCTCGGTAAGGCGCCATCGTGCTTCTATTACGTCGAGGAGATCGAGCGCATGAGGGAGATGGTCCGGGAGCTGCTCGCCAACGGGGAGGCGTACAGCCTGAAAACGCTAGCGTTGACGGGTGGCGACCTCATCGCGGCGGGCGTTCGTCCCGGTCCTCGAATCGGGGAGCTGCTGCGTCGAGCCCTTCAGGCGGTGATGGACGGCCGCGTGCCAAACGATGCGCCTCGTCTCCTCGCGTTTCTCGGCCTGCTATAGGTTCAAGCCGCCTTGCTGTGCGGGTTCGCGTTTACAGATAGCGCCACCATGTGTTATTGCCTGCTCGTGTGAAGAAGGGTAGGATAATTCACACTGTTCGTAACACGAAACGAGCATCACGTAACACGATTGGAGTGTCCATGGCAGATATCATGCAAACGTCGGTAACCCGCCGCTCGGTTTTGTCGCTCGTCGCCGCGGCATGCGGTGCCGGCGCGGCCGGGTCCCTCGTCGGCTGCGGTCGCACGTCGGAGCACGATGATTCACGTGGTTCGGGGAAGATCGATTCCAAAAAAACCGTGACCATCGCCATGAATACGAGCAGCGAACCCGCTGCGGGCTTCGACCCCCTCGTTGCCTGGGGCTGCGGCGAGCACGTCCACGAGCCCTTGATCCAGTCGACGCTCGTCACGACCGATGAGGAGATGCGCGTCACGGGCGATCTGGCCACAGCGTTCACCTGCTCTTCCGACGGCCTCGTTTGGGCGTTCGACTTGCGTGACGACGTCGTGTTCTCCGACGGGGAGCCTCTCACGGCCCGGGACGCCGTGTTCACCATCAACGCGGTTGCGAAGGGAGCTACATCCGAAGCCGATCTCTCCATGGTCGAGGAGGCGGTGGCGACCGGCGAGCATTCATTCGAGATTCACCTTACCAAGCCGTATAACGCGCTGCTCTACACGCTCGCGGTCCTCGGCATCGTTCCCGAGAAAGGCTACGGCGAGGACTACGGCGCCCATCCCATCGGCTCCGGCCGCTATCTGCTCGAGCAGTGGGACAAGGGCCAGCAGGTGATCTTCGCCGCCAATCCCCGCTACTATGGCGACGCCCCCTCGATGGAACGCGTCGTCGTCGTGTTCATGGAGGAGGACGCTGCGCTTGCCGCCGTCCGCTCCGGCAACGTCGATATCGCCTTTACCTATCCGACCCATTCCGACCAGTCCGTAGATGGCTATGAACTCGTGAGCTATCGCACCGTCGATTCGCGCGGCATCTCTCTGCCCGCGGTTCCCGCGGGCGGAACGAAGGTCGTCGACGGCGATATGGCGTATGCCATGGGTAACGATGTGACCTGCGATGTCGTCATGCGCCGTGCCATCAACATGGGCATCGACCGCGAGGCCATCATCGAGCACGTGCTCAACGGCTATGGCCGTGTCGCGTACAGCGTGGGAGACGGCATGCCGTGGTCGAGCGAGGATATGGCCGTGGAATTCGATCGCGCCGGAGCGCTCGCCCTGCTCGAAGAGGGCGGATGGGCTGCGGGAGCCGAAGGCATCCGTGTGAAGGACGGCGTTCGCGCGGCCTTCGACGTCTGGTATTCCTCTGATGATTCCTCTCGACAGGCTATGGCCAACGAGTTCTGCAACCAGCTTCGCGATCTGGGTCTCGACGCAACGCCTCGCGGAGGCAGCTGGGATGAGATCTACCTCCATCAATTCGAGAGCCCCGTGCTCTGGGGCTGGGGGTCGAACGCGCCCGTCGAGGTGTACGAGCTGTACTACTCCTCTGGTTGGGGGAACTATCCTTGCTACGAGAGCGCCATGGTGGATGCCTATCTCGACCAGGCGCTCGCCCAGACCGACCTGGAGGCCTCATATCCGTACTGGAAGAAGGCCATGTGGGATGGCGAGGAGGGCGTCGCCCCGCAGGGCGCCTCGACTTGGTGCTGGATGGCCAACGTCGACCATCTCTACTGGAAGCGCGACGGCCTCGATGTCGCCGAGCAGAAGCCGCATCCCCATGGGCACGGCTGGTCGCTGGTGAACAACGTCGATGCATGGTCGTGGAAGTAACCGGAGCGTGTCGCATGTCCCTTCGAGCCGGGCGGGCGGCGCCTTCGCCCGCGGAAAGGCGGTAGCTATGGGATTCGGGCCGGGTCGTCCCTCTCGGTCGAACGGGGTTCTCGCGCGGACCGCTCGCCGCGCGCGCGAGGTTGCACGCGGCGTTCCCTGGTGGCTTTGGATTCCGCTGCGCTGCGCGGCGCTGCTGCTCGCGGTGAGCGCGGTGACCTTCTTCCTCGTGGGGGTGTCCCCCATCGATCCGGTTCAGGCAAATGTGGGGCAATCGGCCCTGCTTGCCATGAGCGCCGAGAAGCGCGCCGCCCTCGCGGAATACTGGGGCGTCGGGGAGCCGATCGCCGAGCGCTTCGCGCGGTGGCTTTCGGCAGCGCTTCACGGGGATTTGGGATACAGCCTTCGGTTCAACGCTCCCGTTGTCGAGGTGGTGGGGGAGCGCTTCGCGGCTTCCTCGCTGTTGCTGATCACGGCATGGTTGCTCTCGGGGGCGCTCGGATTCCTCCTAGGGCTGCTGGCGGGTTCCCGTCGCGGGTCCTGGGTCGACCGGCTCATAAAATCATGCTGCTACCTGCTGTGTGCTACCCCTGCGTTCTGGATCGCGTTGCTCGCGCTCATGGTGTTCGCCGTCTATCTGGGATGGTTTCCCATCGGCTTCTCCGCTCCGATCGGAGTCGCCGCGCATGATGTCGGGATCGCGGACAAGCTGCACCATATCGTGCTGCCGGCTCTGACCCTTGCCTTGACGGGCGTGGCGCCCATCGCGCTGCATACGCGTGAGAAATGCATCGATGTCATGCAAGGCGATTACATGCGATTCGCGGAAAGCAGGGGCGAGTCGCGCCGGCAGGTGCTGTGCCGTCACGGATTGCGCAACATCGCGCTCCCGGCCGTCATGCTGCATCTGGCCTCGCTCAGCGAGATCTTCGGAGGTTCCATATTGATCGAACAGGTATTCTCCTATCCCGGTCTTGGCCAGGCGGCGGTGACCGCCGGCTTGGGTGGTGACGCGCCGCTGCTGGTGGGTATCGCGCTCGCATCCGCCTTGCTGGTGTTTTCAGGAAACGTGCTCGCCGATGCGCTGGCGATGCTGATGGACCCCCGCATGCGGAAGGGGGCGCGCCGTGGTTAGGCTCCGCGCCGCGCTGTCGGGGATGATGCCCGCAGACGGGGGAGCTGGCGAGGACCGCGGCCGTTGTGGCCGCCACCGCAACCGTGCGACGGGCGGTCGGCGCGACGGCGTGGAGATCGCGAGCGAGGCCGTCGTCTACCATGCGCCGCGCCGGCTCTTCGCGGGCTCGCGGCGGCGCTTGCTGCTTCTTGCCCTGTGCGCCTCCGTCCTCGTGTTGGTCGCCGTCGGCATCGCGGGGGCTCTCGTGATCGATAAGGCGTCAGCCGTCGATTTCACGCGGAAGAACCTCGCGCCCTCTCTTGCGCATGTCTTCGGGACCGATTGGATGGGAAGGGACATGCTGGCCCGAACGCTCGCCGGCTTATCGACTTCCCTCGGCGTCGGCCTGATCGCGGCGTTCGTCTCCTCGCTCATCGCGTTCCTGCTCGCCGCGGTCGCCGTGGTAGGCGGTCCGGTGCTCGACGGCTTCGTTGACTGGCTCATCGATATCGTGATGGGCGTGCCGCACATCGTGCTGCTCATTCTCATATCCTATGCCCTGGGCCGCGGAGCCGTGGGCGTTTTGGCGGGCATCGCCCTGACCCATTGGCCGAGCCTCGCACGCGTGCTGCGGGCTGAGATGATGCAGCTGCGCCAGGAGCCCTTCATGGCGTGCTCGCGCGCCCTCGGCGTCGGCCGCATGCACATGGTGCTCAACCATGTGCTGCCCGCCTTGCTCCCACAATATCTCGTGGGCCTCACGCTCATGTTTCCTCATGCCATCCTCCATGAGGCTTCGATCACGTTCCTGGGGTTCGGCCTTTCTCCCGAGCAGCCCGCTGTGGGCGTCATCCTCTCCGAGGCCATGGGGTATCTATCGAGCGGTTCGTGGTGGCTGGCGGTCTTCCCCGGCCTCGCCCTGCTGCTCGTCGTGCTGCTCTTCGATGCGGTGGCGTCCTCGCTGCGCAGCCTCGTCGCCGGAGCGGAGGTGCAGCGATGACATGCGTTCGCGAGCATCTGGTATCGCATGGGGCGCATGGAGCGGACGAGTTCCACCATCATCACAGCCATGCTGCTGCGTCCCGTCATACGGGCAGCCATCATCTGCTGACGGTCGAGGACCTTGCCGTCTCCTTCGAGATGTACGATCCGTCGGCATCCTTCTTCTCCGCCGAGCTTGTGGAATCCAAGGTCGTCCATGACGTATCGCTTTCGGTTCATCAGGGCGAGATCTGCGCGTTGGTGGGTGCGAGCGGCTCGGGCAAGTCGGTCGTGGCCGATGCCCTCATGGGAAGATTCGAGCCGAACGCCTCCGTCACGGGCCGCATCTGGTTCGATGGCGCCCTGGTCGACGCCTCTTCGCTGCTCTCGCTGCGCGGCCGCGGGATCTCCCACGTGCCGCAAGGCGTTACGAACCTCGATCCGCTGATGCGGGTCGGTCGTCAGGTTCGCGGCGTCCCTTCGGGCGCGACGAGGAGGGAGCGCGCTGCCGATGCCCGGCGTCGGGAGCAACGTCAGCGAGAGCTGTTTGAACGCTACGGGTTCGACGAGACGACCGCGCGCCTCTATCCGCATCAGCTTTCCGGCGGCATGGCGCGGCGTATTCTGCTGATGTGCGCCCTCATGGAGCAGCCCAAGCTCATCATCGCCGACGAGCCCACTCCCGGCCTCGACGTCGACCTCGCCCTGCAGGCGCTGGGCGATCTGCGTGCCTTCGCCGATGCGGGCGGCGGCGTCCTGCTCATCACGCATGATATCGAGCTCGCCTTGGGGGTGTGCGACCGCGTGGCGATCTTCAACGGGGGCACGGTCGTGGAGGAGACTTCCGTCGAAAGCTTCTCGGATCCGTCCTTGCTGCGCGATCCGTTCAGTCGCGCTTTGTGGCACGCGCTTCCGGAGCATGGATTTCAGGTGGCGAGCGAAGCGGTCGTCGATTGCGCCGCCGCGCGAAGGGGGAGATGGGCATGAGTCTCGATGCACGGGGGGTCGCCTTCGCGTACCCGGGCTGCCGGCCGCTTTTCGAGGATGTCGCGCTTTCCCTATCGCCGGGGGAGCGCGTCGCGTTGTGCGCTCCATCCGGCAGGGGCAAAAGCACCCTCTGCCGCATCCTAAGCGGATTTGAGACCCCATCTTCTGGTGACATCACCCTCGATGGCGATCCGGTTCGTATCGGCGGGTCCCAAGCCGTTCAGCTGCTCTGGCAGCATCCCGAGCAGGCTGTCGATCCACGGGTGCGCATGGCGCGCTCCCTGGGCGAGGCGGGGGATGTGAGGGGCGAGCGCGCCTGCGAGCTGCTCGACCGGTTCTCGGTGAATCCTGCATGGCTCTCCCGTTTCCCCGGGGAGCTCTCCGGGGGCGAGCTGATGCGCTGCTGCGTGGTGCGCGCCCTGATGGTTCGACCGCGATACCTCATCGCCGATGAGGTGACCGCCATGCTCGACGCCGTCACCCAGGCCTCGCTGATGCGCGCTCTGATGGATACAATCCAGCTGGAGCACATGGGGCTCTTGTTCGTTTCGCATTCGCCCGCGCTGGTTGATCGCGTTGCAACCGACGTGCTGACATTGGTGTAGCGCTCGCGCGCCGTTCGGGCGCCCCGCCGCACCAATGTCGGGGCTGTGATCGGGCGGCGCGATACCCAATCGGATGCGCCGCGACCTCGCGTGCTCGGCAGGATGGGGGGTGCAGCGTATCCGGAAGCAAGGTATCGGTAAAGAAAAATCCCAGGAGTGAAACCTGGGATTGAACAGTTGGTAGCCCGTACCGGATTCGAACCGGTGATCTCCGCCTTGAGAGGGCGGCGTCCTGAACCGCTAGACGAACGGGCCATATATGTAAGGGACGTTCGAGTGTCCCGAGAACTCATGGTAGCCCGTACCGGATTCGAACCGGTGATCTCCGCCTTGAGAGGGCGGCGTCCTGAACCGCTAGACGAACGGGCC
>URKM01000027.1 GCA_900548365.1 uncultured Collinsella sp.
GGCCTCCCATCTCTCGGACTTCTATTTCCTTGTCCAAGAAATGGGAGGCAGTTCAGATTCGGCAGCGGGGCGGTTTTATTCATGAGGGGGAAACTCGTACAATGGGAGCGAGTTTCTACTATGAGGAGGCAGTCGTGGGAGACAACACCATGGAGAAGGACGGGGCCGCCGCGGCCTCGGCAGGTAGCGACCGGGCGCTGTGCGACCTGTTGAACGGGGAGCTGATCTGCGCGCTGGGATGCACGGAGCCCATCGCCGTGGCCTACGCGGCGGCGCTCGCGCGCCTGGTTCTGGGTTGCGAGCCCGAGGCGCTGTCCGTGGGGTGCTCGGGAAACATCATCAAGAACGTGAAGAGCGTGACCGTGCCCAATTCGGGTGGTCTGCGCGGCGTCGAGGCGGCGGCGGTCCTGGGCGTCGTCGGCGGCGACGCGTCGGCGGCGCTCGAGGTGCTCGAGGGCGTCACGGATGCCCATCGCGTCCGGGCCGGGGAGCTGCTCGGGGATGAGGGCTATTGCGAGGTGACGCTCATCGAGGGCGTTCCCAACCTGTATATCGAGGTGCGCGCCGAGGCGCTGGGCCATGTGGCGGAGGTCGCCATCTCCGAGCATCATACGAACGTGGTCCGCTGCACGCGCGACGGCGTGCCCGCCAACCAGCTGTGCCCCGCCGCGCGCGGAGGGGATGTCGAAGACGCCTGCTCCGGTACGTGCGCGCTCATGAGCATCGCGGGCGGCGAGGTTGCCGACGAGGCGCCGGCGGCCAAGCCGATCGAGGGGCTTTCCCTAGACGCCATCCTCGACTTCGCCGAGAGGGGCGACATCGACGGCGCCCGCGACGCGCTCCTGCGCCAGCTGAGGCTCAACCGGGAGATCTCGGACGAGGGCCTGCGCAGCGCCTGGGGAGCCGAGGTTGGTCGCACGCTGCTCGCGACGCGCGGCGACGACGTCGCATGCCGCGCCCGCGCCCGCGCCGCCGCGGGGTCCGATGCCCGCATGAGCGGCTGCGCCCTTCCGGTCGCCATCGTATGCGGCTCGGGAAACCAGGGCATCACCTGCGCCCTGCCGGTGCTGACGTACGGCGAGGAGCTGGGCGTATCCGAGGACAGGCTGGTGCGCGCGCTCGCGCTGGCAGACCTCGTCGCCATCCATACCAAGAGCTACATCGGCGCGCTCTCCGCGTTCTGCGGCGTGGTCTGCGCGGCGTGCGGGGCGGGCGCCGCCATCGCGTGGATGCGCGGCGGTATGCGCGAGCAGATCGGCGCGACGATCGTGAACACCCTGGGCAACGTGGGCGGCATCGTGTGCGACGGCGCGAAGGCGAGCTGCGCGGCGAAGATATCCGCCGCCGTCGACGCAGCCATCCTGGGCTGCGACATGGCGCTCGCGGGCCGGGGCTTCCGCGCCGGCGAGGGCGTGGTGCAGGATACGGTCGAGGAGACCATCGCCGCGATGGGTTACGTCGGCCGCGTGGGCATGAAGGATACCGATGTCGAGATCCTGAAGATCATGACGGGAGAGACCGAGGTCGAGGCCTGCTAGCCTCTACCGCGCCGCCGCCGAAACCCGGCGCGCCCCGCCGTTCGCAAACGCGAGCCGCCTCCCTTTTCGCGGGCGATGCGAAAGGGGAGGCGGCTTGCGAAAGGGGAGACGGGGCGCTTTGCTGCGGCTCGGGGGCGAAGCTAGCTCGTGCGGGCGCCTTGACGCGCGTGGAAGCGCTCGACGATCTCGTCGAAGCTGCCGGCGAAATCTGCCATCGAGCCCGACCAGGTCGCGCGCGCGTGCGTGCCGGATCCCACGTAGGCGGTCTGGATGCCGCAATCGGGGGTGGGGAAGTCGCGTTTGGGGTCGTTGCCCACCATGAGGACCTCATCGGGCTGGAGCCCAAGGGCCTCGAGCCCCGCGAGGTAGTAGCTCGCGGCGGGCTTGCAGCTGTAGGAGTTCTCCATGGTGGTGATGAGCTCGAACGGCATGTCGAGCATGTCGCCCCAGCCCATGCGGCAGCGGATGCAGGTCTCGCTGAAGCTGGGGTTGGTGAACAGCGCGGTGCGCAGGCCGCGCGAGACGACCGCGTCCATGGCCTCGCGCGCGCCCTTGCGGGGGCGGGCGTTGATGATGGCGTCGTTGCGCTTGGGGAGGACCTCGTGCTCGTAGTAGCGGAAGACGTCGAGGATCACGGGGTCGTTCAGCGGAATGCCGCAGCGGCGCAGGATGAAGTCCTCGAAGAACTCGCGGTTGCTCAGGTCCTGGTCGGTGCGGTCCGGATTGTTGAGCTCGAGCATGGCCGAACCGTACAGCGCGAACATGGCGAGCTGGTTCTTCCGACCGATCTGCGCGAGCATCGAGGAGAGGTCCCTCGCGAGGACGGCGATGAAGGCGCTCAGGTTGATGCTGAGCAGCGTGTCGTCCATATCGAAGAGTACGGCTTTAAGCTCTGCCACGGGCGCCTCCTCAGTGCCGGGTTGCCTTGTAGATGTCAATTATGCCCAAAGAGCCGCCGCGCGTCATCGCGGACGGTAAAAGATCGCCTTACGTTTATGTAACGGGGCCTCGGTCGCAACGGGCCGCGGTGCCGAGCCGATCGCCGTAGGGCGCGGGCGCGGCGGGAATCTCCGAACCGTTCCGCGCGGCCGACCGCCTGGCGAACGTATTGTAGCCATAGGGGAGAAATTTGCGGTTGACGCTTGAAAAGGAGCTCGTTTCCACGTAATCTACTGTTCCGTGAATGCATATGCTTCACATCAGTATCTGTCGGCCCCCGAGTATGTTCCAAACAGTGAGCAAATGCGCCAGGGCGCTCCGCCCCATGCAGGCGTTCATCTGCAGGTCTAGCAAATCGGGGCCCCGTAGTTCGAAAGGGGTCCACCTTTGAGTGAGATTCAGAACTCGTCCATCTTCTCCCTCGACGATGTAAACGAAGAGGAGATGAACAGCCTTATCGACGGTAGCATCACCGACTTCGATGAGGGCGATCTCGTAAGCGGCACTGTCGTGAAGATCGAGCGCGACGAGGTGCTCGTTGACATCGGATTCAAGTCCGAGGGCGTCATTCCCGTGCGCGAGCTCTCCATCCGCAAGGATGCTAACCCTGCAGACATCGTCGCTATCGGCGATCCCATCGAGGCCCTCGTTCTCCAGAAGGAGGACAAGGACGGTCGTCTGGTCCTCTCCAAGAAGCGTGCTGAGTACGAGCGTGCTTGGAACCGCATCGAGGAGAAGTTCAACGCCGGCGAGAACGTCGAGGGCGAGGTCATCGAGGTCGTCAAGGGCGGTCTCATCCTCGACATCGGCCTGCGCGGCTTCCTGCCCGCCTCCCTCGTCGACCTGCGCCGCGTGAAGGACCTCACCTCCTACATGGGCACCTCCATCGAGGCTCGCGTCATCGAGATGGATCGCAACCGCAACAACGTCGTTCTGTCCCGCCGCGTGGTGCTCGAGGAGTCCCGCAAGGCCGAGCGCTCCGAGATCCTCTCCAAGCTCAAGAGCGGCATGCGTCTCAAGGGCACCGTTTCCTCCATCGTGGACTTCGGCGCCTTCGTGGATCTGGGCGGCATCGACGGCCTCATCCACATCTCCGAGCTCTCTTGGAACCACGTCAACCACCCCTCCGAGGTCGTCAAGGTCGGCCAGGAGGTCGAGGTCGAGGTTCTGGATGTCGACCTCAACCGCGAGCGCATCTCCCTCGGTCTCAAGCAGACCACCGAGGATCCGTGGCGTGCTCTCGTTAAGAAGTACCCCGTGGGCGCCATCGTCGAGGGCTCCGTCACCAAGCTCGTTCCCTTCGGCGCCTTCGTCGACCTGGGCGACGGCATCGAGGGCCTGGTTCACATCTCCGAGATGGCGAACAAGCACGTCGACCAGCCCAGCCAGGTTACCCACGTGGGCGACACCGTCCAGGTGAAGGTCATGGAGATCGACCTCGACCGTCGTCGCATCTCCCTGTCCATGAAGTCCGCCGCCGAGACCCTCGGCGTCGAGATCGAGGTCGCTCCGCTTCCCTCCGAGAAGAAGGACGACGAGGCAGAGGCTGCTGACGCCGAGTAGCGTTTAAGCTCGATTCCTCACACACATTACGCGCGCTGGCCCCTGGGCATTGCCCGGGGGCCTTTTCATGTCGATCGTTGCATCCCTTGAACGTTCGGAGGACGGGTGCTCCATCTGGTTGACAGCCGCCCTGTTGGGTAGAATCGCCAAACTTGACCTGTCTGCCGCCGCATGTTCGGCATGGATGGAAGGGGATATATGCCTGTTTTCAACGGGGCGCGCTCGGTTGCGCGCCCGTTACCCGACTACCCGGTCGTGCTCTTCGATTTCGATGGGACCGTGGCGGATACGCAGCCCGCGATCTTTCGATGCGCGCAGGACGTATTGCGCAAACATGGATACGAGTGCGATCCCGAGCGCATGCGCCTGATGATCGGCCCGCCGCTCGAGGAGGGCTTCTCGCTCGTGAGCGCCATGGGGTCCGAGGAGGCGCTGCAGTGCGCAGAGGAGTACCGCGAGCTCTTCCACGCCACGGTGACCCCCGATGAATTCCCCTTGATGCCCGGTATGCGCGAGCTTCTCGACGGGCTCGTCGCATCAGGCCGCCGCGTCGCGGTCGCGACGTCCCGCATGGAGGATTCGGCGCGAGCCATGGTCGAGGCGCTGGGGCTTGATCAATTCGAGGCCGTGGTGGGGCGGGTGCACGGCGTGCGCTACTCGAAAGCCGAGTCGATCGAGGGCGCGCTGATGGCGCTGCGCGCGTCTGCTCACGATACCGTGATGGTGGGCGACCGGATGCACGATGTAATCGGCGCGGCGGATTGGGAGATTCCCTGCATCGGATTCTATTCCGGAGCGGCCCATCCCGGCGAGCTGGAGGACGCGGGCGCCGTGGCGACGTGCCGTTCCGTCCCCGAGCTTGCCTCGCTGCTCGGGTTGTAAGATAAGGTGCGGTCGTTCGACCGTATCGCAAGCTGCTAAGAATGAAAGCGAGGTCCGTATGAGCTCAGAGCTGCATGCGCGCGTCGACGCTTATATCGACGAGGTCTGGGAAGGCGTCGTCTCCGATATTGCCACCCTGGTATCCCATCCGTCGATGGCCGACGCAGCCGCCGGCGTACCCGGCGCGCCGTTCGGCGCGAGCGTTCGCGCCGCCCTCGATGATGCGCTGCGCATCGCCGAGCGCCTAGGCTACCAGGTGGGCGATGACGAAGGATATGTCGGTTATGCCGACATCCCCGGTGAGTCCGAGAAGCAGATCGCCACGATCGCGCACGTCGATGTCGTCCCCGCCGGTCCCGGTTGGGCCACCGATCCGTTCAAGATGACGCGACGCGAGGGCTGGCTGCTCGGCCGCGGTGTGATCGACGACAAGGGGCCCGCGGTCCTGTCGCTCTATGCCGGCGCCTTCCTGCTGCGCGAGGGCATCGTTCCGCGCTACACCTTCCGCGCGCTGCTCGGCTGCGACGAGGAAGTCGGGATGAGCGACGTCCACCATTACCTCGAGCGCCATGATGACCCGCTGTTCCTCTTCACGCCCGACGCCGAATTTCCGGTCTGCAATGCGGAGAAGGGCTGCTTCGGCGCCACCTTCAGGACGGCGGCGATCCCGGGCGGGCTCATCCGCTCGTGGAGCGGTGCCGAGGCGACGAACGCCATTCCGGGAGAATCCGTGCTCGAGCTCGCGCTCGATGCATCCGAGCTGCCCGCTCCCGTAGCCAACGCCGACCGCCTCGCCATCGAGGCGATCGAGCCGGGTGCGAGCCGTATCGTGGCCCACGGCATCGGCGGTCACGCCTCGCTGCCCGACGGGACGGTGAACGCCATCGCGCTCATCGTCGGCTATCTGCGCGAAAGCGGGATTCTGGGCGCCGGCGCCGTGCCGGCGCTCGACCTTCTCGAGCGGATTCATGCCGATACCGCGGGATCGGCTATCGGCATCGCGACGCAAAGCCCTGCGTTCGGGCCGCTCACCTGCAACGCCGGCACCATCGCGCTCACCGATGACGGCGCGCTCGAGCAGACGATCGACGTACGCTTCCCCGACAGCATCACCGAGGGGGAGCTCGCGGCGGCGTGCTCCGCGTTGGCGAAGCGGTTCGGCGGTGCGGTCGAGGTCGATCGCACGAAGCCTCCGTTTTCCGTCGATGCGACCTCTCCGCAGGTGCGGGCGCTCATCGATATCTACAACCAGACTACGGGCCGCGACGCGAAACCCTTCGCGATGGGCGGCGGCACGTACGCGCGAAACTTCAAGAGCGCCGTCTCCTTCGGTCCCGAGGACAACGGTATGGAGCTGCCCGAATGGGCGGGAACCATGCACGGCCCCAATGAGGCGGCGAGTGAGCAGCTCCTGCGCGAGGCCTTGAAGATGTATATCCTCGCGATTCTGAGGCTCATGGAGCTCGATTACGACGAATAGCGCCAAGCGTTTCGACATGGCGCATCCCTTTCGGCGCGCCGCCCTTCGAGGCGGCGCGCCCTGCATCGCGACGGCGTTTCCCTCTCTGCCGCTGCGGCCGTATGTTAAGCGCGCCCATCGCGGGAAGCGGTGCATGTAAGCGCCGTGTAAGCGCGCGGCATGAAGCGCGTAATGATTCATCAAAGGCCGGTAATGGCCTGTGAACGTGCGCTTTTCCTCCGTGAGCGAACGATATTGTACTGACTCGAAGAGCGAGCGGGCGGCATGGGGCCGCCTGGATTCGCAGACGCGCGTCAGCGCCGTTCATTCTCGGAAGGAGAACCATGTTCGAATATAACTGCTCCCGTCGTCAGTTCCTCGGTTTCGCGGGCGGCCTCGCCGCCGTCGCCGGTCTCGGCCTCGCCGGTTGCGGTAACTCTGCAGCCCCCGCCGCCGGTTCCACCGAGGACGCCGCCGCTTCCGCCCTCACCGGCGAGGTGACCTACGACGGAGCATCCTCGTTCCAGGCGCTCGTCGAGGCCGCTGCCGAGAAGTTCATGGACGAGAACCCCGACGTCTCCGTCTCCGGCTCCGGTAACGGATCCGGCACCGGCCTGACCGCCGTTGCTGCCGGTACCGTCACCATCGGCAACTCCGATGTGTTCGCCGAGGAGAAGCTCGAGGCCGCCGATGCCGAGAAGCTCGTCGACCATGAGGTCGCCGTCGTGGGCATGGGTCCGGTCGTCTCCAAGAACGTGACCGTCGACGACCTGACCCTCGAGCAGCTCAAGGGCATCTTCTCCGGTGCCATCACCAACTGGTCCGAGGTCGGTGGCGAGGACGCCAAGATCGTCGTCCTCAACCGCAAGGCCGGTTCCGGCACCCGCGCCACCTTCGAGTCCGCCGTCTTCGCCGGCGAGGAGAACACCTTCAAGGGCGATGCCGAGCTCGACAAGTCCGGTGACGTCCAGACCCAGATCGCCGCGACCGACAACGCGATCTCCTACCTCGACTTCTCCCACTTCGACGATTCGAAGTTCAACGCCATCAAGGTGGGCGGCGTCGAGCCCAAGAGCGAGAACGTGTACGATAACTCCTTCCCGATCTGGGCGACCGAGCATATGTACTGCGCCAAGGACGCCGACGAGGCGACCAAGGCCTTCCTCGAGTTCATGCTGTCCGACGACGTCCAGGGCTCCCTCGTCGAGGAGCAGGGCTTCATCCCCGTTTCCGAGATGAAGGTCAAGAAGGACGCCTCCGGCAAGGTTTCCAACATCTAACGAAGTAAATAAGTAGCCCTAAGGACTAGAAGGGGTGCGCTATGGCTTCGCATCTGCCAAAGCGCGACCTTGAAAAGGTGGGCATGGGTGTCACGGGTGCGTGCGTCGCGCTCGTGACACTCGTCGTCTGCGCGCTGATTTTCATGGTCGCTCAGAAAGGCCTGTCGTCGTTCTTCAAAGACGGCGTGAACGTGGTGGAGTTCTTCACCGGCACCACGTGGGACCTGCACAACGCCAACGCGGAGGGCATGCCGTTCACCGGTGCGCTTCCGTTGATCGTGACGTCGTTCTCGGTGATGGTGCTCTCGACCGCCATCGCCCTTCCAATCGCCATCGGCTCTGCGATCTTCGCCGTCGAGATTCAGCCTAAATTCGGCCAGAAGGTCTTCCAACCGCTCATCGAGCTGCTCGTGGGTATTCCGTCGGTGGTCTTCGGCCTCATCGGCTTCTACGTGATCGTGGGCGCCATGAAGGCGATCTTCCATGTGCCCACGGGCCTGGGCATCCTGCCCGGCTCGCTGGTGCTCGCCATCATGATCCTGCCGACGATCACCACGTTGGCGATCGATGCGCTGCGCGCCGTGCCGGACGGCTACCGCCAGGGCTCGCTGGCGCTGGGGTACACGCGCTGGCAGACGATCTGGCACGTGGTCCTGCGCAGCGCGCTGCCCTCGCTCATGACGGCCGTGATCTTGGGCATGACCCGTGCTTTCGGCGAGACGCTCGCCGTGCGCATGGTCATCGGCGGCATCGAGACCATGCCGAACGGCCTGCTCGATGCGGCGTCCACCATCACCACGACGCTTACCACCAGCATGGCGGTGTACGCCGACGGCTCCGTCCAGAACGACGTGCTGTGGTCGCTCGCCCTGCTCCTGATGGGCATGTCGCTCATCTTCATCCTCATCATCCATCTCATCGGCAGGAAGGGGGCGACCGAGCGTGCTTAGTACGGAAGCGAGCCTCTCGGCTCAAGAGCCGCTTCGACGGGAAGCGGACAGCGCGGACCAGCGCGAGGCCGAGGCCAAGCGCACGGCGCATATCAAGCGCGCGAGCACCCAGGACCGTATCGCGACGTTCGTGCTCACCGCCATCGTGGCGCTCGTGATGCTCCTCGTGGTATCGATGGTCGCCTACATCCTCTACCAGGGAATCGGGATGCTGTTCCGCCCCGGCTTCCTCACCGAGGCGTCGCGGGCCAACGGTACGCAGGGCGGCGTCGCCTACCAGCTGTTCGACTCGTTCTACATGCTGTTCCTCACCCTGGTGATCTCGGTGCCCATCAGCCTGGGCGGCGCGGTGTTCTTGGTCGAGTACGCGCCGGACGGTCCTATCACCAGCATCGCGTCCACCGCGATCGAGACGCTGTCCTCGCTGCCCTCCATCGTCGTGGGCATGTTCGGCTTCCTGGTGTTCTCGGTCAACCTCGGGTGGAAGTACTCGATCATCTCCGGCGCCGTCGCGCTGACGATGTTCAACATCCCAATTCTGGTACGCGTGATCCAGCAGGCGCTCGAAGACGTGCCGCAGTCGCAGCGCGATGCGTGCCTGGCTATGGGCCTCACGCGCTGGGAGGCGACGATCCACGTGCTGATCCCCGCGGCGATGCCCGCTATCGTGACCGGCATCGTGCTGTCCGCGGGCCGTGTGTTCGGCGAGGCGGCGGCGCTCCTGTTCACCTCGGGCATGTCCAGCCCCGTGCGCCTGAACTTCCTGTCCCTCAACTTCTCGAGCCCCACGTGCGCGTGGAACGTGTTCCGCCCCGGCGAGTCGCTGGCCGTGCACATCTACAAGATCTACGGCGAGGGCAGTCCGCAGGCGCAGGAGATCGTATGGGGCACCGCCGCGCTGCTGATGGTATGCGTGCTCATGTTCAACATCATCGCCCGCGTGGTGGGCAAAGTGCTTGCGAAGAGGATGACCGCCGAATGAGTAACGATGTAACGAGCTTCATGGACAGCGTGGCCACGAGCGAGCGCACCGGCAAGGCCTCGCGCGGGCGCGCCACCGCGGGCGAGACGGTGATCGCGGCGAACGACGTGAACGTCTACTACGGCGAGCACCATGCGCTGCACGGGACCACGCTCGATTTCCATAAGGGCGAGATCACCGCGCTCATCGGACCGTCCGGCTGCGGTAAGTCCACCTTCCTGCGCAGCCTGAACCTGATGAACCGCGAGATCCGCGGCTGCCGCGTGACCGGCGAGATCATGTACCAGGGACGCGACATCAACACGCCGAAGGAGAACCTCTACGAGCTGCGCCGCTCTATCGGCATGGTGTTCCAGCAGCCCAACCCGTTCCGCAAGTCGATTTACGAGAACATCGTGTTCGCCCCGAAGCGCCACGGCGTGACGGGCAAGGCCGAGCTCGACCGGCTGGTGGAGGAGAGCCTGCGCGGCGCCGCCCTGTGGGATGAGGTGAAGGATAAGCTCGACAAGAGCGCCTTCGCGCTGTCCGGCGGCCAGCAGCAGCGCCTGTGCATCGCGCGCACGCTGGCGCTCAAGCCCGACGTCATCCTGTTCGACGAGCCGTGCTCCGCGCTCGACCCCATCTCGACGCTGGCGATCGAGGACCTGATGAACACGCTGGCCGAGGAGCGCGCGATCATCATCGTCACGCACAACATGGAGCAGGCATCGCGCGTATCCAACCGGACTGCTTTCTTTTACATGGGCGATATGGTTGAGTACGGCGAAACCGAGCAGATCTTCACCCGTCCGCGCGACCAGCGCTTGAACGACTACCTCACCGGAGCGTTCTCCTAGTCCGGAACGCTCCCATAGCCCAATGCGAGGCGCCTGCGTCCAACGCGCGCCTCGCATTGCGGATTCCTCATGCACGGCATCCCGGGATTGGCGGGATGCCGTGCATGATTCATGCCGGGACGGGCGGGTAAAGAACCCCGTCCCGGATGGGTGCGCGTGCTACGATGGGATGCTGTGAGATACGAACGTGGCAAGGAGCGCGTACATGGCAATTCTGCTAGGCTGCGATTCCGTGGGGCTCGAGTTTCCCACGAAGCACATCTTCGATTCGGTGACGCTCGGGGTGAACGAGGGCGATCGCATCGGCATCGTGGGCAAGAACGGCGATGGCAAGTCGACGCTGCTGTCCGTGCTCTCCGGCGCCGTCGAGCCCGATTGCGGGCGCGTGACCCATCGACGCGATGTAACCGTGGGGGTCTTGGGCCAGCGCGATGCGCTCGACGATTCCGACACGGTCCACCGCGCGGTGGTGGGCGACGCGCCCGAGTACGAATGGGCGGCGTCCCCGCGCGTGCGCCAGGTGCTCGACGGCCTCATCGCCGACGTGCCCTGGGAAGGCATGGTGGGGGAGCTGTCGGGCGGCCAGCGCCGTCGCGTCGACCTCGCGCGCCTGCTCATCGGGGACTTCGACGTGCTCATGCTCGACGAGCCCACGAACCATCTCGATATGCGCACCATCAGCTGGCTGGCTGCACACCTCAAGGAGCGCTGGAACGCGAGCGCGGGCGCGCTGCTGGTGGTGACGCACGACCGCTGGTTCCTCGACGAGGTGTGTACCTCGATGTGGGAGGTGCACGACGGGCGCGTGGATCCGTTCGAGGGCGGCTACTCCGCCTATATCCTGCAGCGGGTCGAGCGCGACCGCATGGCCGCCGTGACCGAGGAGCGACGGCGCAATATGGCGCGCAAGGAGCTTGCCTGGCTTTCCCGCGGCGCGCAGGCGCGCAGCACGAAGCCGAAGTTCCGCGTCGAGGCCGCGCGCGAGCTCATCGCCGACGTTCCGCCCGTGCGCGACGAGCTCGAGCTCAAGCGCTTGGCGGTGAGCCGCCTGGGCAAGCAGGTCATCGACGTGGTCGACGTGGACGCCGGGTATGCAGGGGAGGGCGAGGCCGCGTCGAGGCCCGTGCTCTCGGATGTGACCTGGCTGATCGGCGCGGGCGACCGCTACGGCCTGCTGGGCGAAAACGGCGCCGGCAAGTCGACGCTGCTCAAGGTGATCCAAGGCAAGATCGCGCCCGCGCGCGGGCGCGTGAAGATCGGCGCCACGGTGAAGTTCGGCGTGCTGTCCCAGCAGCTCGACGAGCTCGCCCCGCATATGAACGAGACCATCCGCGAGGTCTTGAAGACCTGCAAGCACCATTACATCATCGATGGCAAGGAGACGAGTCCCGAAAAGCTCTGCGAGCGCCTCGGCTTCACCACGCAACAGATGTGGAGCCGCATCTGCGACCTGTCCGGCGGCCAGCGCCGTCGGCTCTCGCTGCTGCTTACGATCCTCTCCGAGCCCAACGTGCTCATCCTCGACGAGCCCGGCAACGATCTCGATACCGATATGCTCGCCATCGTGGAGGACCTGCTCGACGGCTGGCCGGGCACGCTCATCCTCGTGACGCACGACCGCTACCTTATGGAACGCGTCACCGACCAGCAGTGGGCGATCATCGACGGCACGTTCCGCCATGTTCCCGGTGGCGTCGACCAGTATCTGCAGCTCGTCGCCCGTAACGAGGCAGGGAAGGCGGCCCGTCCGCAGGCGCCCGGCTTCGACGCGCCGTCGCCGTCCGATCCTTCCGCGGCGGAGAAGCGGGAGACGGGCATGTCCAACGCCGAACGCCAGAAGCTTAAGAAGGAGGTCGCCTCGCTCGAGCGCAAGATGGGGACGAGGCGTTCCAAGATCGAGCAGCTCGAGCAGGGGATGTTCGACATAGATCCCACCGATTTCGCCGCGCTCTCGGGGCAGCAGGATGCCATCGCCGCCGCCCGCGAAGAGCTCGATGAGCTCGAGATGGCATGGCTCGAGGCGAGCGAGCGGCTTGAGGGATAGCTCCTCGCGCGAAACGAGTATAGATGCGCTGCGTACGGGAAATATGGGTACCAGTGCTAGAGATGAAAACCCGCCGTCGTGCAGCTCTCTGCGCGGCGGCGCCCCGTATAGGGCGCGGTGAAGAGGGACGAGTATGATCGAGATTCGCGATATCACAAAGACGTATACGACGGGTGGCCTGGTCCAGCGCGCGCTGGACGGCGTCTCGGTGACGTTTCGCGAGAACGAGTTCGTGGCGGTGCTGGGGCCCTCGGGCTCGGGCAAGACCACGTTCCTCAACATCCTGGGCGGCTTCGACCATGCGGACTCGGGCGACATCGTGGTGAACGGCATCTCGACGCGCGATTACGGCGATGCCGAATGGGACACCTACCGCAACCACCGCGTGGGCTTCATCTTCCAGAGCTACAACCTCATTCCGCACCAGACGGTGCTCGCCAACGTAGAGCTCGCCCTCACGCTGGCGGGCGTGGACCGCGCCGAGCGCACCCGCCGCGCGACCGGCGCCCTCGAGCGCGTGGGGCTGGGCGCGCACGTGAACAAGCGCCCCTCGCAGCTCTCCGGCGGCCAGATGCAGCGCGTGGCCATCGCCCGTGCCTTGGTGAACGACCCCGAGATCGTGCTGGCCGACGAGCCCACCGGCGCCCTCGACACCGAGACGGGCATCCAGGTAATGGACCTGCTCGCCGAGGTCGCGCGCGAGCGGCTCGTGATCATGGTCACGCACAACCCCCAGCTCGCCGAGGACTACGCCACGCGCATCGTGCGGATCCAGGACGGCCATGTGGTCGGCGACAGCAATCCGGTGACGGCCGGCGAGCTCGCCGCCGCGCGCGCCGCCCGGATCGCACGACCCGACGAGGGCCCGGCGCACCGCTCCTCGATGGGACTGCTCACCGCGCTGTCCCTGTCGTTCAACAACCTCATGACCAAGAAGGGCCGCACCATCATGACGGCCTTCGCGGGGTCCATCGGCATCATCGGCATCGCGGCGATTCTGGCGCTGTCCAACGGCGTGAACGGCTACATCGCGAAGGTCGAGCAGGACACGCTGTCCAGCTATCCGCTCACCATCGCGCGCCAGAGCTATGACCTCACGAGCATGATGACGGGCGATGCCGGCGCGGACGGCACGGGGGATGACGGCGATTCGAACGCATCCGTTGCCGACGGCGACGCGGTGCGGGGCGAGGGCGGGGAGAAGTCCGAGAAGGTGGACCTGAAGAAGCCCATTCCGGTGTTCACGATGCTCTCGGACATGTTCGCGAGCGTGAAGTCCAACGACATGGCGAGCTTCAAGGCGTTTCTCGACGAGGATGCCAGGGAGCTCGACGGCGAGGTCTCCGCTATCCAATACGACTACGGCATCACGCCGCTCGTGTACCGCTTGAATACCGTGGACGGACCGGTTCGCCTCTCGCCCAACGCAATGTCGACCGCCATGTCCGGCGGCGCTTCGAGCGGGGCCATGGCGGGGACCATGATGGGTGGCACCACGGCGTTCAACGAGATGATCGACAACCCCGAGTTACTCGACGAACAGTACGACGTCGTGGCGGGCCGTTGGGCCGAGGCGGCGGATGAATGCGTGCTCGTGCTCTCCGCACGCGGGAAGATCTCCGATTTCACCCTCTACAGCATCGGTGCGCTCGATCCCGCGGAGCTGAACCGCATGGTGGACAGCACCATGAGCGGGTCCGGCGAGATCGACGTGCCTGTGGTCAAGGCCGATTTCACCTACGACGACGCGCTGGGCACGAACTTCAAGGTCCTGAGCCCGTCGGACTCCTATCGCAGGAACGCCGAGACCGGCGGCTGGACCGATATGTCCGACGACGCCGCGTTCATGGCGCAGCAGGTCGCGAACGGTCTGGACCTCAAGGTGGTGGGCGTGGTGCAGCCGAGCCCCACGGCGAAGTCCGCCGCGCTCTCGCAGGGCATCGCCTACACGCACGGGCTCACCGAGGAGCTCATGGCGCGCGCCGCGAACTCCGAGATCGTGCGCCAGCAGCTCGCCGATCCAGAGGTCGACGTCTTCACCGGCAAACCTTTCGCTATCCTGCAGGAGGAGGCGAAGCAGGGCGTCGATCTGGCGAGCCTCTTCACGGTGGATGAATCCGGCCTGCGCAGCGCCTTCAAGGTCGATGCATCGAAGCTGGCGGCGGGCCTCGACCTATCGGGCTTCAACCTGGCAGGCGTCGACCTGGGCGGTATCGACATCGATGTCTCCGGCGCCCTGGGGTCGATCGACCTGTCCTCCGTTCTCGCCGGCGCCCCGATGCCCGATCTCGAGGGGATCCTAGGCGATTTGCAGGACGACCCGTTGCTCGACAAGACCCAGCTCGAGCAGGCGGTGGACCTTTCGGGCCAGTTCGTCCAGCGGTTCCTGGCGGCATGGCTGCCCGCGTATGGCGAGGGGCTTCGCCCCACCGACCCCGATTTCGGCAAGAAGCTGGTGGAGCAGTTCGCCGCGTATGCGACGAGCGATGCGCCGGAGGGCGGCGCCGCGCTGCTCGAGCAGGTGGGCGAGGTTGCGGGCAAGCCCGTGTCGGAGCGTCTGGAGCAGCTCGTGCGCGCCTACGTGGAGAGCGACCTCGCTCCCTATATGGCGACGGCGCTTCAAGGCGTGGCCGAGCAGGTGGGCGCGCAGCTTTCCGCGGCTATCGGCGCCCAGCTCCAAGAGGGGCTCGGGCGCGCAATGGCGGCCATGGCCCCGCAGTTCGCCCAGCGCCTCGCTGCGAATATGCAGAGCGCGTTCTCGGTGGACGGCGCCGCGTTCGCGAACGCGATCCATTTCAACATGGATGCCGAGGACCTGGCGTCGCTCATGGCGAGCTACGCCAACGCGGGCAAGCTGACGTATGCGAACAACCTGTCGACGCTCGGCTACGCCGATCCGTCCGATCCGCAGGCGGTGAGCATCTATCCGGTTGATTTCCAGGCGAAGGACGCGGTGCTTTCCGCGATCGACCGCTACAACCAGGAGATGCGCGACTCCGGGCAGGAGGATAAGACAATCGTCTACACCGACTACATGGGCGTACTCATGGGCAGCGTGACGAGCATCGTCAACATGATCTCGCTCGTGCTCATCGCCTTCGTGAGCATTTCGCTCGTGGTGAGCTCGATCATGATCGGCATCATTACCTACATCAGCGTGCTCGAGCGCAAGAAGGAGATCGGCATCCTGCGCGCGATGGGCGCCTCCAAGCGCAACGTCGCCAACGTATTCAACGCCGAGACCTTCATCGAGGGCCTGATCTCGGGCGTGCTCGCCATCGCCGTGGTGGTTGCCGTCTCGTTCCCCGTCAACGCCTGGGCGCTCGCCGAGCACCAGGTGGAGAACGTGATGCAGCTGCCGGTAGCGTCTGCGCTGGGGCTGATCCTCATCTCCGTGCTGCTCACGGTGGTGGCGGGCCTCATCCCGAGTCGTTCCGCCGCCCGCCGCGATCCCGTCGAGGCCCTGCGCAGCGAGTGACCTCGATTGGGAACCTCAGATTGGGGACCTCAGATTGGGGACAGGCACTTTTCTGAGGCGGGCAGCCTCAGACTGGGGGCAGTCTCAGATTGGGGACAGGCACTTTCTTGAGGTGGACGGGGCTTTGGACGAAGGGGGCGGCGGACGCAGCCCGTGACGTCTTCACGGCCTCGACCTCAAAAAAGTGCCTGTCCCCTTTTCGAGGTCTGGACGAAGGGGACGGCGGCTGAAGGTCGCGCTCCTCCGCGGCTCCGCGCCCCTCTCAAAAAAGTGTCTGTCCCCTTTTTGAGAGGGGCTAGAGGCGCTGCATGCGGTAGCCAACGCCTACGTGCGTTTGGATCATGCTTGGATGCGAGGGATCGGCTTCGACCTTCTTGCGCAGGGTCCGCATGAAGACGCGCAGGCTCGCGATGTCGCTATCCCAGCTCGTGCCCCAGATCTCATGCGTGATATAGGTATGCGTGAGCACCTTGTCGACGTTTCTCGCCAAAAGAACGAGCAGCTTGTATTCGGTTGGGGTGAGCGAGAGCTCGCGCCCTTCGATCGTGGCGTATCCCGCGGCGTAGTCGATGTGCAACGGACCGTTGTCGAAGGTGCTCGCCTCGGCGGGTTCGCTCGCGGCCATCGAAGAGCGCCTTAAGCTCGCGCGCACGCGGGCGAGCAGCTCTTCCACCGAGAAGGGCTTGGTGAGGTAGTCGTCCGCTCCGGCGTCGAGCGCACCGATCTTGTCGGAGTCTTCGGTGCGCGCCGAGATGACGATGATGGGAACCGCCGACCAGCTTCGAATCTTGGTGATGACCTCGACGCCGTCGATGTCCGGAAGGCCGAGGTCGAGCATGATGAGGCTGGGGTTGTGAGACGCCGCCTCCATGATGGCCGCCTGGCCGTCGCAAACCTTGTCGACGCTATAACCATGGAGCTCGAGCGCGGTCGATACAAGGTTCTGGACGGCAAGGTCGTCTTCGACCAGGAGAACGCGTTGTCCTGGGGCATCATTCATGGATCTCGATCTCCTCGGCGGGTAGGGTGAAGCGGAATATGGCTCCACGGGGATGGTTGTCGCGCACTTCGATGATACCGCCGTGCGCTTCGATGATGGAACGGCATAGCGCCAGCCCGAGGCCGAAGCTGCGGTGCGAATCAACGGGCTGGGTCGTGCGCGAGGTGAAGAAGCGGTCGAAGACATAGGGCTTATCGCAGTCCGCTACGCCGGGGCCGTCGTCGGCGACTTCCACCACGGCGAATCCGCCTTCGCGATGCGCGTCGATGGTGATCGTCGAACCCTCGGGCGTGTACTTGAAGGCGTTCATGATGAGGTTGGTAAGCACCTGCATGATGAGGTTGACGTCGATGCGCACGAGCAGGATGTCGTCGGTGTGCGCGACGGTGACGACATGCCCGCGCGATGCCCTTGCGACATGGCCGAGGGCTCCCGCGACGACTTCGTCGACGAGCTCGGTCGTGAGGTTGAGGCGTATGCTGCCGTCCTCGACGCGGGTGATGGCGAGCAGGTTCTCGACGGTGTCGATCAGCCAGAGGGAGTCATCGTAGATGGCGTTGGCAAGATCGCGCCGCTGCTCGGAAGAGAGCTGCTCGTCGTTCTCCTGAAGGACCGCCGCGGATCCTGAGATAGCCGTGAGGGGCGTTCTCAGGTCATGCCCGATTGAGCGCAGCAGGTTGGCGCGCAGCTGCTCGTTCTTGGCGAGCACCGCCGCCTCCTCGCGTTCCTGCGCGGCCCTGTCGCTCTCGAGTGCCAGGGCGCATTCTCCGATGATGGACAAGACGATCGAATGCACGAAAGCCTCGAGCTCGCGCCCTTCCAGAGCGATGCCCATGACCCCGAACACCTCGTCGCCGGTGCGCACCGCAAGGTAGAGGCAGCGGGCCTCGGGTAGGGTGCGCGTGCTCGCGCCGGCATGCTTGTTGTTGGCGTAGGTCCAGGTCGCGACCGCGCGCTCGTAGTCCGTGAGCAACGAGGCGGATCGGTCCTTGGTGCCGGCGGGTTCGTAGAGCGCGTCGCCGAGAAGGTCGCGCTCGGCGGGATAGAAGACCACGTCGTGCTTCAAGAGCTTGGTGAGCTGGTTCATGGTGACGCGCGCCCGCGCGTCGGCGCCATGGGCCTGCTGCAAGAGCTGGTTCGTTTCGAGGAGCACGCGCGTCCTGTACGCGTTCTCCGCTGAGGCGCGGGCGTTGTCGGCGATGCGCGCGGTGAGCTCTCCGGCGACCATGGCGGTCGCGAACATGATCGTGAACGTGACGAGATAGCTCCGGTCGTAGCTGTCGAGTGAGAAGAGGGGCGTGACGAAGCAGAAGTTGTAGAGCACGACGGAAAGGACGCTGGAGAAGATCGTGCACAGGCGCCCCGTCGTGGTGACGGCGGTGAGCAGGGCGGTGAGGATGTAGAGCGAGATGATGCTGGAGTCGGCGAACCCCAAGTGTCGGAAGGTCGTGCCGATCGCCGTGGCGAGAAGAGAGAGTCCCAGCGTGCGGAGGACGTCTCGGCCGCTGGGTAGCTGCGGCGCAGAGCGCCTTCGCTGCTCCGCCGGTCGCGAGGGCGGCGTTGCCTGATCGGGGATGATGTAGATATCGAGGTTCGGGGCGAACGCGATGAGCTGTTCGACGAGCGATTTGCGCCCGAGGATGGTCGCGCGGACGCCGCCGCGCTCGCCCGTGCGGCCCATGACGATCTTCGAGATTCCCGACAAGCGCGCGAATTCGGAGATCTGAAACGCAACGTCATCGCCGTAGACCGTCTCCATATGGGCTCCGAGCTGCTTGGCCAGGGCGATGTTCGATGCGAGCCTGGATCGCTCTTCATCGTTCATGGCCTGTGTGCGCGGGCTCTCGACGAACAGGGCGACGAGCTCGCCGCGAAACGCCTTCGCCATGCGCGCGGCGGTTCGGACGATGCGGGGATTGGTCGGTGCCGGGGAGATGCAGACCAGGATGCGCTCGCTGGTGTAGTAGTCGCGGTTTCCCAGAACTCGTGCGGCGTCCGTGAGGCGGCCGGTGCGGTCGGCGCAGCGGCGCAGGGCGACCTCGCGGAGCGCGGTGAGGTTCTCCACGGTGAAGAAGTGCTGCTGCGCCCGGTCTGCTTGGACGGGGCGGTAGACGAGTCCCGCGCGAAGGCGTTCGAGCAGGTCCTCGGGCTCGATGTCGACGAGCTCGACCTGGTCGGCGTCATCGAAGACGCGGTCGGGGATCCGTTCGCTCACGACGACCCCGGTGATGGAGGCGACCATGTCGTTCAAGCTCTCGATATGCTGCACGTTCACGGTCGTGTAGACGTCGATGCCCGCGCGCAGGAGCTCCTCGACATCTTGATAGCGCTTCTCATGACGGCACCCCGGTGCGTTCGTATGGGCGAGCTCGTCGACGAGGATGAGCTGCGGGGCGCGCATGATGGCCGCATCGAGGTCGAATTCGGCGAGCGTGATGCCGTTGTGTTCGACGAGCTCGGGGGGCACGCTCTCGATTCCCTTCGCGAGGCGGGCGGTCGCCGGGCGCTCGTGCGGCTCGATGTAGCCCGCGACGACGTCGACGCCGCGTCGCTTGGCGGCATGGGCGGCTTGCAGCATCGCGTAGGTCTTGCCCACGCCCGCGGCGTAGCCGAAGAAGATCTTGAGGTGGCCGCGTCCGCCTCGATCCCCGTGGGGCGATCCATCGTGCTCGATCGCCTTGAGGAGGAGATCGGGGTTGGCGCGGGTGTCCGTTGCGTCGCGTGTCATGGTCTGACCTTTCTTGAACGTGCTGCCCGCGGCACATCCGCGGCGGGGCCCCGCGGATGTGCCGCGGGGTCGAGTATAGACGCTTGGCGGGCGCAAGGAGGCTCTCTACCTGCATCTTTACGCCATCTTAAGGTCATGGACGCCAACCCTAACGCCGCTTTAATCCCCAAAGGGGTTTACTGTCCCCAGGCGCTTGCAGGGACGGGCGCCAAAGTGATCGGACCGCGCGTGAAGGGAGCGGTGAATGAACGTCCTCATCCCGATTATCGGAATTGCCTGTATCGGGCTCTTGATCTACTACATCTACATTCTCATGAGGAGCGATTCGTAACCATTATGAATGCTGTGATTCAGTACGTGCTGTACTTCGCCGTGCTCGTCGTCCTGGCCGTTCCGCTCGGGCGGTTCATGGCCCGTGTCATGGACGGCGGGCATACGTTTCTCTCTCCCGTGCTCGGTCCGGTCGAGCGCGGCATCTACCGTCTGCTGTGCATCGATGATGTCGAGCAGATGGGCTGGAAGCGCTACCTGGTGAGCGTCCTTGCCTTCTCGGGTATCGGGCTCGTGGTGCTCGTCGCGCTCCAGATGCTCCAGGCTGTTCTGCCTGGCAACCCGCAGCACCTGCCGGGCGTGTCGTGGGACCTGTCGTTTAACACGGCTGCCTCCTTTATTACCAATACCAACTGGCAGTCCTATTCCGGCGAGACTGCCCTGTCCTACCTTGTGCAGTTCATGGGCCTCACCGTGCAGAACTTCGTTTCCGCCGGTACCGGCATCGCGGTCATGTTCGCACTGATCCGCGGCTTCCGTCAGGTCAAGGAGCAGGGTCTGGGTTCCTTCTGGGTCGACCTCACCCGCACCGTCCTGTATGTGCTCATCCCGCTGAACCTCGTGTTCGGCATCTGTCTGGCTGCCGGTGGCGTCATCTCCAACTTCCAGCCGGCTCAGAAGGCTGAGCTCGTAGAGCCCGTCGCCGTCCAGCCTAATGCAGACGGCGGCTGGAGCGTCATCGACGGCGCCCAGATCGAGGGCGACACGGTCAAGGTCGATGGCAAGGTCGTCGAGGGCGCACGCGTGGTCACCGAGCAGTTCCTGCCCCAGGGCCCCGCGGCTCCTCAGGTTGCCATCAAGCAGTCCGGCACCAACGGCGGCGGCTTCTTCGGCGTGAACTCCGCCCATCCGTATGAGAACCCCAGTGCCTTCACCAACATCATCGAGATGACCAGCCTGCTGCTGATCCCGGCCGCCTGCTGCTTCACCTTCGGTATCGGCGTCAAGAACACCAAGCAGGGCAAGGCCATCTTTGCCGCCAT
>URKM01000028.1 GCA_900548365.1 uncultured Collinsella sp.
ACGTCACCGAGAGCGTGAACGAGTACTTCGCCCCCATCCGTGCCCGCCGCGAGGAGCTCGTCCAGGACATGGACTACGTCAAGGACGTGCTGCGCGAGGGCAACCGCCGCGCCAACGAGGTGGCCGAGGCCACGCTCGCCGAGGTTCGCGAGGCGATGGGCATGGTCTACTAAGACCGCCCAGGCGCGCCGTGCACCGCGGCGTCCGATGGCGGCGGCGCACGGACGCTTCGACCAGCTTATTCTCAAACGGGAGCGCACGGTTTCGCGCTCCCGTTTCTTGTATCCAACGGAAGGATCCCGTATGTACAGACTCGTGGTGAGCGATATGGACGAGACGTTTCTCGACGAGCACCATCGCATCCCCGCAGCGAACGTCCGCGCGCTCGAGCGCATGCATGAGCTGGGCATCCGCTTCGCTCCGTCCTCGGGCCGCCCCTATGCCTCCATCGCGGACAACCTGGCGGCCCTGCCGCCCCATCTGCTCGAAGACCTCTATATCGTTTCGTACAACGGAGGCTTCATCAACCGCTACGGCGATCCCGAGCCGCTCACGCGATGCGGCATCACACCCCAGGCGGCCGAGGCGCTCTACCGCCTGGGGCTCGAGCGCGGCCTCTGCGTTCACATCTATACCGAGGGCGGCGACGTCTACGCCTGCGATGCCCCCGACGGCGAGCATCGCTACCTCGCGAGCCTCTCCTTCGTGCGCTTCTTCGAATCGAACGCCCATCCGACGCTCTCGTTCCTCGCAGGGACAAACGTGGTGAAGGTGATATTCATGAGCGAGGATTTCGCCGAACTCAAACGCGTGGGCGGCGAGCTCGACGGCGCGGCGCGCGACCTGGGCTTGGAGACAACCTACTCCTCTGGACGCTACCTCGAGTTCATGCCCGCCGGCGTCGACAAGGGCGCGGGCTTGCGCCGCCTGGCAGCGCTGTTGGAGATTCCGCTCGAGCAATGCGTGGGCGTGGGAGATTCGGCAAACGACCTCGCGATGATCAAAGCGGCGGGCCTGGGCGTGGGCGTCGCCAACGTTACCGACGACGTGCGCCCCTTCTGCGATGCCGTGCTGGAGACCACGGGTATGGCGGGCGCGTTCGAGGAGCTGGTCGAGCGGTATCTAGAGCCCGCGGCGAACGAGGCCTGACGCCGTATGCGGGTCCCAGCGAGATCCGTCGCGTGAAGCGGGGCGGACGCCGAGCAAGACGCTAAAGTATGCCATAGTTAACTTGTGGAGACCCTGTGTTCCCCTGACAGTTTGGTTTGCCATGGCTAACTCTTTGCTATAGTACCGCTAACAGCAAAACGGTCGCAGGCGAACTTAGAGAGACCGGGTTGCTCGAAAATCGCGTCCCCTCCCCTCTGCGCGATTTCAAGGTGTACCTCGACGGGACCCGTTGCCAATTGCGGCAGCGGGTCCCGTCGTGTTTAGACCTGCGAGGAAGATCGGCGACCGCATGCGGGGGCGCGGGCGATATCATCGAATTCAATGCGCACATCCTGGCGAAAGGAGCACTATGGCGGATACGGGGCGCGAGGGCTTTTTCGAAAGCGTATACGACATGGTCGAGCAAGTGCCCTGCGGCATGGTGGCGACCTATGGGCAGATCGCCGCGCTCGTGGGCGCGCCGCGTCGGGCGCGCTACGTCGGCTACGCCCTGCATGTCAACCCGCGGCCGGGAGCGATTCCCTGCCACCGCATCGTGTTTGCCGACGGCCGCCTCGCCGAGGGATTCGCGTTCGGCGGGCAGGAAGCTCAGCGCGCGCTCCTGGAAGCCGAAGGGATCGCGTTCCTCCCGGACGGGCGCGTCGACCTCGCCGCATGCCGCTGGCCCGCCGGCGTGGCATAACGGCCCTCGGCCGAGGCTTCGAGTTGGGGGACAGGCGCTCGCTTGAGGCCGCCGACGAGCGGTCGGCCCGCCGGCGGTGGGTCTCAAATTAGTGCCTGTCCCCAATTTGAGGTTGGCGCTCCGGCGAGGGTCTCAAATTAGTGCCTGTCCCCAATTTGAGCGAGGCTTGGTGCGAAAGGGACGCCGACCCGAAGATCGACGCCCCTGTACGCGCTTCTACTCGGCGAACTGCGAGTTGTAGAGGTCGGCGTAGAAGCCCCCGGCTGCCAGCAACTCGTCATGCGTGCCGCTCTCGATGATGTCGCCTTCCTTCATCACCAAGATGAGGTCAGCGTTCCTGATCGTGGAGAGGCGGTGCGCGATGACGAAGCTCGTGCGCCCGCGCATGAGCTCGTCCATCGCCTGCTGAATCTTGAGCTCGGTGCGCGTGTCGACGTTGGAGGTCGCCTCATCCAAGATGAGCATCGGCTTGTCGGCGATCATCGCGCGCGCGATCGTTATCTGCTGCTTCTGTCCCTGGGAGAGGTTGACCTGGTCGTTGAGCACGGTGTCGTAGCCGTGCGGCAGCGAGCGGATGAAGTGGTCTAGGCCCACGGCCCGGCAGGCGCGCTGCATATCCTCATCGCTCACCCCCTCGTCGCAGTAGACGAGATTCTCGCGGATCGTGCCCTCGAAAAGCCAGGTATCCTGCAGCACCATGCAGAACAGCGCGTGCACGTCCTCGCGGCGCATCTCGCTGGTCGGCACGCCGTCGATGCGAATCTGCCCGCCGTCGATCTCGAAGAAGCGCATGAGCAGGTTGACCATGGTGGTCTTGCCCGCACCCGTGGGGCCCACGATGGCGACCTTCTGCCCGGGCAGGGCACGCGCCGAGAAATCCTTGATGACCGGCTTGTCGGAGCCAGCGTAGGTGAAGCGCACGTGGTCGAACTCCACCTCGCCGCGCACGTCGCGCGCGTGGCGCGCCGGCTTGGCGGACTCGTCGGCCATCTCGGGGGCCTCGAGGAACTCGAAGACGCGCGAGCCCGCGGCACCCGCCGACTGCAGCGCCTGCACGCCCTGGGCGATCTGCGAGAGAGGCTGGGTAAAGTAGCGCACGTAGAGCATGAAGGCGACGATCACGCCGAAGCCGATCTGGCCGTCGAGCGCCAGCGCGCCGCCCACCACGCACACGGCGACGTAGCCGAAGTTGCCGATGAACATCATGATGGGCATCATGAGACCCGACAGGCACTGCGCGCGGAAGCCCGCGCTCACGAGCTCGCCGTTCATACGGTCGAACTCGGCGCGTACGCGGTCCTCGGCATTATAGGCCGCGATAACCGAATGGCCGGTGTAGGACTCCTCGATATGGCCGGACAGGGCGCCCAGCGCGGACTGCTGGCGCAGGAAGTACTTCTGGCTGCGGCCCATGATGCCCATCATGAGCGCGAAGCCCAGCAGGCTCGCGCCCACGGCGGCCAGCGTCATCCAGCCGTTGGTGGTGATCATCATGAAGAGGCTACCGAAGAAGAGGACCACGGCGGAGAGCAGGGAGCCCACGCTCTGGTTGAGCGACTGCCCGAGCATGTCGACGTCGTTGGTGATGCGGGAGAGGATGTCGCCGGTGGGGACCGCGTTGAAGTACGACATGGGCAGACGGTTGATCTTCGCCGAGATGTCGGCGCGCATGCTGCGCCCGATGCGCTGCGTCACCGTCGTCATGATCCATCCCTGGACCACTGTGAGGATGTAGCTCGCGACGTAGAAGCCCACGAGGGTGAGGGAGATGCGGGCGACGAGGTCCATGTCGATGCCGGGCTCGACCAGACTCTTCACCGAAGCAGGCAGCTCGTCGAGCGCAGCCATGGCGGCCTCGGTATCGTCCATATCGAGGTTGGCGAAGATATCGAGCAGCTTCTGCTGATCGGCGCCCGTGATGGTCACGCCGTCGACCTCGACGTCGGTGAGCAGGGCCTCGCGCGCCTCCGCCGGCATGCTGGCGAGGTCGTCCAGGGAGGGAGCGGCCGGGGCCTCAGCGCTCGACGCGGCCGCGGCCGCATTGCCCGCGGTCGCGGCCGCACCGGCGGCGTCGCTGGTGCCTGCATCCGCGGCAGCCATGGCGGCAGCGTCGCCCGCGCCCGCGGCAGCCATCACGGCGGCCTGCTGGCGCGCCATCGCCTCGGCGTTCGCCTCGATGTTGCCCATCACGACCTCGACGACCTGCTCGAGCTTATCGGTATCGGGTGCGATACCGTCCTGCACCGCATCAGTGATGTCGGAGAGCATGTTGGGGCCGAGCAACGTGAGCACCGTGCCGACCATCGCGCAGACGAGCGCCACCGCGACGGCGGGAACGAAGCGACGGCAGTACTTCAACAATTTGCCCCAGGTCCCGCGATCGATGCGCTGCCCCGCAGCGCCGCGCCCGCCGTGGCCCATCGGACCGCGCGGCGCAGACGAACCATGCATGCCTGCCATCTACATCAACTCCTCTTCACTCAGCTGGGACAAGGCGATCTGCTGATAGGTCTCGCAATCGCGCATCAGCTCCGCATGGGTGCCCTGCCCCACCACGCGCCCGTCCTCCAGCACGATGATGCGGTCCGCATCGCGTATGGTGCCGATGCGCTGGGCGACGATGATGCGCGTTGTTTCCGCGCATTCGCGGGCGAGCGCGTCGCGCAGCACGCGGTCGGTCTTGTAATCGAGCGCCGAGAAGCTGTCGTCGAAGATCAGGATCTCCGGCTTGCGGGCGATCGCGCGCGCGATGGACAGGCGCTGTCGCTGGCCGCCGGACAGGTTCGCCCCGCCCTGTGCGACCTGCGCATGGTAGGCGCCTTCCATCTTCTCGACGAACTCGGCCGCCTGGGCGGTATCGATCGCGCCGGCAACATCCGCCTCGGACAGCGGGCCGCGACCGTTGTCGCCGTACGCCACGTTGGTGCTCACCGTGCCGCCGAACAACGTCGCCTTCTGCGATACGTAGCCGATCTTGTTGCGCAGCGCACGCACGGAGTAATCGCGCACGTCCACGCCGTCAACGAGCACCTGCCCCCAGGTCGCGTCGTAGAAGCGCGGGATGAGGTTGATCACCGTCGACTTGCCCGAACCCGTGGAGCCGATGAGGGCGACCGTCTCGCCGCGGTGCGCGGCGAAGGAAACATGCCGCAGCATGCTGCCCTCGGCATCCGGGTAGCGGAAGGTCACGTCGCGGAACTCGATCTCGCCCACGCGACCGGGCTCGCCCTCGGCGCGGCCACCGTCCTTGATGGACGCCTCGGTGTCGAGCACCTCGTTGATGCGGCCCGCGGCGACCTGCGCGCGCGGCAGGATCATGAAGATCATCACGAGCATCATGAACGCCATGACCACCTGGATGGCGTACTGGGAGAACACCATCATGTCGGAGAACAGCGAGATCTTGCCCGCCATCGCCGACGCGCTGATGAGCACCGCGCCGATCCAGTAGATGGCGAGCGACAGGCCGCTCATCGTCGCCTGGATGGTGGGCATGAGGAAGACCATGGTGCGGTAGCCCACGAGCTGGTTGTTCGTGAGCGTATCGTTTACGGCGTCGAAACGGTCCTGCTGGTAGTCTTCGGCGTTGTACGCGCGCACGACCGAGAGACCCGACAGGTTCTCGCGCGAGACGCGGTTGAGGTCGTCGGTCAGGCGCTGCATGCGGCGGAAGCGCGGCGTCGCGATGATGAGGCACACGGCGACGACCGCCAAGAGCACCACGATGGACACGGCCGTCGCCGCCGTCCACTCCCAGCGCTTGCCGGCGATCTTGGTGATCGCCCATGCCGCTGTGATCGGCGCCTTGATGAGCATCTGCAGACCCATGACGATCAACGTTTGCACCTGCATCACGTCGTTCGTGGAACGCGTGATGAGGCTGGGTGTCGAAAAGCGCCCGATCTCCTCCATAGAGAAGGACTGCACCTTGCCGAAAAGCTTGGCGCGCACGGTGCCGCCGAACCCGGTTGCGATCCGCGCCGCGCATACGGCGGTGGCGACCGACGCCAGCAAGCTGCCCAGGGAGCATGACAGCATCTTGCCGCCCGCTGCGAGGATCTGCGGCATGGTCGAGCCTTCGACCTGCACGAGCCGCGTGATCTCGGCCATGTACTCGGGGGATTTGAGGTCGAGCCAGACCTGGCAGACGATGAACGCCAGCGCCAGGGCGGCAAGCCCCCATTCCCGTTTCGTTAGGTTTCGGAATAACTTAAGCAACGATCTCTCCTTATCTAACCCCATGAGGTTTATAGCCATAGCGATGCCCGGACACGGGCGCAAAACACGCTTCAATCAATAGAGCGTGCTTGGCGCGCTCGCCGGCAGCCTGTATGGACATCGAAAACTTCTAGAAACATCGCCGGTGAACGAGCGCTGCGGCGCCTACAACTGTATCGAAGGCGGATGCAAGCGCGTGCGGATCTCATATGCCGTGAGGAAGAACTCGCGCAGACGCTCCTCGCCCAACTCATCGATGAGCAGAGCAACTTGGCCGCGCACGTCGTCGCGAAACGCGCAGACGCGGGCAACGCCTTCTTCAGTAAGCTCGACCTCCGTGACCCGCGCATCGCCCTCGCTCCTGCGTCGAGAAACCAGGCCCTTCGACTCCAAGCGCTTAAGCAGCGCCGCGACACGCGCGGTCGATACTCCGAGACGCTCGGCGATAGCGCCCGCCGTGACAACGGCACCCTCCGCGCGAGCCTCAGCGAGCATGCGCAGGGTGCCGCCGATGCCCGCATTCGCCTCATCCATGCAGCGAAACGCCTCCGACGAATGAACGCGTTCAGCGAGTCGAATCATTTCTGTCACCTGTTCGGCGGTTGCCATACCGAGCCCTCCTAGGAGCCATGTAACCTTTCACCAGCATGCTAAAAGTTCGATTCATTATTACCTAATGCCGTTATCTAATTCCATTTAGCGCAAAACCGACGAACGCTTCACATCGCCGTCATAAACCCCCCCCTTCGTTTTGCCGCCTAGAGCGACAGCTGGCCCATCCTGTGCCGGAGTGTACGAATGCTCGACAAGAAATGTATAGATTTGCAACTGCTATGCATATAGTTAGACGACAGCTGTAGCTTTTCTTGAATCTAGCGGCAGCATGGCAATTCTGCTGGCACAAAATGCAATAAATGAGTCTGCTAACACCTATTAGATACACTCAATTCGAGGGATCACAACGCAATTCGCTGCCCTCTCGTCGCCAACTGCAGTCACCGTATCGCCTGTACCCTCATCGTACCTGGGGTTTCTTTGAGATTGTTTTTATACATGGCAAGTCTCGGCGGGGCAAAAGACTCATTTTTGACATTTAGTGCCAGCAGCCTTCAAGCGAGGTGCCGCAGGGTCGTCTCCAAGCGTCTAACCGATCGCCTCGAGCGCCGCGCCGGCGCGATCCGCCGCGCCTCTCTTCCCCGTACCGCTCCTAAACCAGTCGCGCAAGTCTTCGAGGGTGCTCCCGGCAGCGTAGACCTTGAACTTGCGTCCGTCCACTGCCGTGACCGCGCAGCGGTCCCCACTCTCGCTCCCCTCGTGCGCAGCGACCTTCTTAAGGTAGTCGCGGCGAAACGCCACGATGCGGGCGTTGCTGATCTCGATGAACCAGTCGTCGTCGACGAACGAGGTGCCCGTCGCCGCATGACTCGCCATCTCGTCGGCGAAGACGAAACCGAGCTCGCGCTCCTGCCTTCCAATCTCGAGGATGCCGCGGGCCGGCATGCTGAGCATGAACAGCGGCAACGCGACCCCTATGAACAGGAACAGGAACGGGACGAGCACGAGCAGGCGCATGCCCTCGTCGGTGAAAAACGCCATGAACGCGATCACGAGCGAAAAGACGAGCGCCATGCCGTTGAACACGATCGCAAGCGGCTTGATGGCCGCCCAGCACAAGCGCGCCTTGGTGATGGGAGCCTCGACGGCATCGCGCACCTCGATGCCCTCCTCCTCGAGACGCGCGATCAAGTTGAGCGAGCACACGCCCTCGAGGCTGATCGAGCAGAACTTCCGCTCGCCCTTATACAGGTCGATCCTCATCATCTGCGCATGCAGCGTCGCTCGGGTGATGTTGGAGAAAGTCGTCTCCCTGCGCGCGCCGAAAACGTTGCGCGACGCGATCCGGTCGCCGTCGACATCGAGGCGCGGGATGCTCAGCAGGGCCCATATGGACATGCCGGCGAGCGCCATGGCGTGGCCGAACCACACGAGCTCGTGGTCCCACTCTCCCAGCGAGACGCCCTGCCATACATAGACGGCGAGCATGAGCAGCTCGAATGCGACCGCGCAGCAGGCAAGGATCACCCGGATGGCGGCGGGCATGCGGACGGTAAAGCAATCGAGGCTGTCCGTCGCCTCGCTGCGCTCGCGCGCGGCGCGGCGGGCGACCCATGCGATGAGGGGGCCGACGATGAACACGGTCATACCGACGCGCAGAATGGATTCGAGCAGATTACTCATAGGGGCCACCGCCTCGGGCACGAAATAATCGACTGCGGGAAACACTACCAGAACGATGGGATGCGCACATCGTAAGGGGCCGCGTATCGGCAAGCGGCGGCATCGCAATCGCCCGGCGAGCAGATGATGGTCGACGCCGGGCTAGACGAGCCAAGCAAAAGGGCGGCCGACGGCGCCCTTGCAGGCGCACCGTCGACCGCCCTTCACGTCGCAGCGGCCCTACGAGCCGTCCGAAACGAAACGCGCTCCGCCAGAGCGCTACCCGATCTTCCTGATGCTCGGGATCGCCCAGGTGATTCCCGCGAGAATCATCATCGCCGCACCGATGAGCACGAAGCACACGCTCACGCCGATGGTGTCCGCAAACAAGGTCGACGCGACGAGCCCCACGGGCATCGCCCAGCTGCAGAGCGCCCCGTACAGGCCGAAGACGCGGCCCATGCACTCGGGATCGACGCGTTCCTGCATGAGCGCCATCTGCGGCGCACTGTAGAGCGGACTCGACACGCCCATCGCGAACGTGAGGCCCAAGAAAACGACGAGTGCCGAAGGGGGCACGAGGCCGCCCGCGAGCGTAACCGCGCCGAAAAGGGCGATCGCGAGCGTGCACGAGAGCGCGCGGTTCTTGAGGCCGCCTGTCGCCCCGATCCAGCCGCTCGCCGCGATCATGCCGACCGAGAACGCGATCTCCGCGATGGCCGACTGCGTTGTAGTGCCCCCGAAATGGTCGAACACCATAAGCGGAAACAGCGCGGATATGGGCGAGAACAGCACCGAGAACGCGAAGCCGATCCAGAGCATGGCGAACAGGCCGCGATGGCGCTTGAGCTCGCGGTAGCCGTCTGCCGTCTCCGATAGGAAGGCCCGCACCGCATGACGCGACGCCTCGGCGTTCTCCTCGGGCGTGCGACGCTCGGGCGCCGGCGTCTTGATGCCGGAGACCGCAACCGCGATGCTCGCGAGCACCGCGCCGGCGACGTCGAGGGCGATCATGAAGGTCAGGCCGAACGCCGGGTAGATCACCGCGGCGATGGCGTTGCCGATAATGTAGCTGCCCGACTGCATGAACTGCAGCATGCCCGCCAGCTTGCCGAGCGCCTCGGGCGGGGCGACGAGCGGCGTGAGCGCGTTGAAGGCGGGCGTATGGAGCGTGCTGCCCAGCGCACGGACGAACAGCACCGCCGCCACGGCGGCGACGGAAAGGTCGCCCCGAAGCGAGCCGAAGACGAGCGTGAGGCTCACGGCTGCGATGAAGAGGTCGGCGCCGATCATGAGACGCTTGATGGACGTGCGGTCCACGATGGTGCCCGCGAAGGCGCCGAGGAGCGCCATGGGCAGAAATGCCGCCAGACTCACGAACGACAGGGCGCTCGCGGAGCCGGTGGTGAGGGTGACGTGCCAGATGAGGCCCATCTGCAGGATGGAGCTCGTGAGCACGGAGAAGAACTCGCCGATCCAGACGACGGCGAGCGAGCGCTTCCAGGAAGCGCGGGGATTCGGTTGTGTCATGGAATAATCCTTTGATGCGATCGGTGGTATGCAGCGAAGTACCGGTCGCTCACGCGACCGTGGCTAGAGCCAAATCCTCGTGGAAGCAAGCATGGCGCAGCCCCCCTTTCCAAATCTCGAGGTAAACCTTCAGTCGTGAGTGGGGCTATTGTAGGGACTCGCGAGCCGAGATGCAACAGGGAAGCCTCTACGGAGCGTAGAGGCTGGGCGCCCGCACCACCTATGCCATGTGAGACGGCACCCGATTTTTCTTGACATGGTTTCAATGTGATATCACAATGCAATCAGCAGCCGCACGGACTGCTCGGGGACTCGCCTTCTCCCCATCGCAATCTGGAGGCGGCGCCGGGGCCGTCACGCAAACGCCGGCGCAGTCGTGAAAGGAACTCACATGAGCGTGGAAAAGCAACTCAAGGCCAAATCGGGCTATGGCATGCTCGCCGCGGTGATCGTGGCGCTGCTCGCCATCGTCGGCCTCTTCATTTGGAGCGTCACCGGCATCGCCGGAACACCGGACGGCGTCGACGCGCCGGCCGCCTACGGCTGGGGCATGGGTATCAGCATCGCGGCGTTCTGCTTCTGGTTCCTGCCGCTGAACGGCTTCTTCTCCCTGCAGCCCGGCCAGGCGCGCGTGTGCATCCTCTTCGGCAAGTACGTGGGCACCGTGCGCGACGAGGGCTTCTTCTGGGCGAACCCGTTCTTTAGCAGAAGCATGGGGGCCACCGCCAGCTTCGGCGAGATGCTCGAGCTCGAGATGAGCGACTCGAAGGCCGCCAAGGCCGCCGCGCAAAAGGGCGCCAAGGGCAACCCCTGCACCATCTCCACCCGCGTGCGCACGCTGAACGGCGAGCGCCTGAAGGTCAACGACAAGATGGGCAACCCCATCGAGATCGCCACCGTCGTGGTGTGGCACGTTGCCGACACCGCCAAAGCTCTCTTCGACGTGGACGACTACCAGAGCTACGTGGCCATGCAGGCCGAGACGGCGCTGCGCCACGTGGCGAGCGTGTACGCCTACGACCACCTGGAGGACGAGTCCGACGCCGCCGGCGCCATCACGCTGCGCGCCAACGTCGAGGAGGTCTCCGAGGCCCTGCGCCGCGAGCTCGCCTCACGCCTGGCGCCCGCCGGCGTCGAGGTGGACGACGCCCGCCTCACGCACCTCGCCTACTCCCCCGAGATCGCCCAGGCGATGCTGCGCCGCCAGCAGGCCGAGGCCGTCATCGCCGCGCGCAAGAAGATCGTCGAGGGCGCCGTCTCCATGGTCGACATGGCCGTTAAGGAGATGGCCGCCGGCGGCACCATCGAGCTGGACGACGAGCGCCGCGCACAGATGGCCAGCAACCTCATGGTCGTCCTGTGCGGCGAGTCCGAGGCGCACCCGGTGCTGAACGCAGGTTCTCTGTACTAGAGCCCCGATCGATACCGCCCGTCCCCCGCATTTGATACGCTGGAACCATTCCGGCACGCCGCGCCCCACCCCGATAAGAAAGCACGCCATGGCACGCAAGCAATACCCCCTCCGCATAGACCCCGCCGTATGGGAGGCGATCCAGCGCTGGGCGGACGACGAGATGCGCAGCGCCAACGGCCAGGTGGAATGGATCTTGCGCGACGCCCTCAAGCGCTCGGGGAGGCTGCCGAAAAAACACGGCGAATCCGACGGCGACGCGGCGGACAGAACCGAGCGATAACCTCGCGACCGCTACCGAATCCCCCCGAAGGCATCGAGCTTTCGGGGGGATTCCCGTTCCCAAAAGACGATAATGGACAAACTGAAGCACGCTGCAGACAAGGAGGCCTGCATGGCCGCGCGCATCCTGGTCGTCGAGGACGACGCCGATATCAACGAGATCATCTCAGCCCAGCTCGCACGGCACGGGCATTCCTGCGTGCAGGCGTTCTCGGGATCCGAGGCCCTCATGCGACTCGACTGCCGCGGCGAGACGCTGCCCTACGACCTCGTCATATGCGACCTGATGCTCCCCGGGGCGACGGGAGAGCAGCTCATCGATACCGTGCGGCGGGCCGACCCCGACCTACCCGTGATCGTCATCTCCGCAAGGACCTCGACCGCGGACCGCGTGGAGCTGCTCAGGCTCGGGGCCGACGACTACCTCACCAAGCCCTTCGACCTCGACGAGCTCACGGCGCGCGTCGAGGTGCAGCTTCGCCATCGATCGAAGCGCCATCTGCCGCAGGAGGCCGGCGACGGCGCGCCGCGCGGGAGATCCGGCGGCGCGCTCGCGTTCCGGGACTGGGTGCTCGACCCGGCCTCGCGCACCTTCTCCGTGGCGGGCTCCCCGGTCCAACTCACCCGTATCGAGTTCAACCTCCTGGAGACCCTGATGCGCCAACCCAAGCGCGCCTTCTCGAAGCAGGACCTCTTCGAGGCCGCTTGGGGCGAGCCCTACGCCGGCGACGACAACACGGTGACGGTCCACGTCTCCAATATCCGCGCCAAGCTCAAGGCATCGGGCACCGGCGCCTACATCAAGACGATCTGGGGCATCGGCTTCAAACTCGACGAGGGCGGAAATTGACCCTCCGCGCCGGGCTTTAGCCTTTCTTTAGGTTTGCTTCGGACTTTATCAAGAGATGGGCCGCATCCTTGTAAACAAGTTGATGCTGGACTGCAAGGAGGCACCATGAACATCATCGAGACCCGCGCGCTCTCGCGCTCCTATGGAAAGCGACGCGCCGTCGACAACCTCGACATGCGCGTCGCCGCCGGCGAGATATACGGGTTCGTGGGCAAGAACGGCGCGGGCAAGTCGACCGCGATGAAGATGCTCGCCGGGCTCGTCAACCCGTCCTCGGGCGAGATCGAGCTCTTCGGCGCGAGCCGGAGATCGCGGCGCGCGCGCCAGGGGTTCTCCCACATCGGTGCGCTCATCGAGGACCCCGGCGTCCTGCCGACGTTCTCCGCGCTCGAGAACCTCATGTGCAAGGCGCTCGCCCTCGGCGTCGTCCGCCCCGACCCGCACTGCCGGGAGCTGCTCGAGCTCGTCGGGCTCGAGGACAGCGGCCCCCTGCCCGTAAAGAAGTTCTCTCTCGGCATGAAGCAGCGCCTGGGGCTCGCGCTCGCGCTCGTGGGCGGCCCGGACCTGCTCCTGCTCGACGAGCCCTTCAACGGGCTGGACCCTGAGTCGACGAGGGCCATGCGCGGCGCCCTCGTCCGTCTCAACCGGGAGCGCGGCGTGACCATGGTCATCTCGAGCCACGTCCTCGACCAGCTCGACCGCATGGCAACAAGCTTCGGCGTGATCAGGGCGGGCCACATGGTGCGAGAGCTCTCCGTGGACGACCTGCATCGGGAGTGCGGCAGCTCGATCCGCGTCAGGACGAACGATCCCGCGCGGGCGCTTGCGATCCTGGAAGAGGCGCTGCCCGGGGCCGTCCTGCGGGCGGAGCCGGACGGGTCCATCCTCGCGAGCGCGCCGGCGCGAAACGCCGCCACGAGCTTCGGGGGAGCCGCGGCCGACCCCATGGCACCCTCGGCGGAGGACGTGGCGAGGCCCCTCACCGACCATGGGCAGCTCATCCTCGAGCTCTCGCACCTCGAACGCGATATCGAGGAGTACTTCGTCGAGCTGATGGGAGGGGCGGATGCCTAGCCCGGTGCCTCTCCCGAGCGTTCCAGCGCCGGTCGGACGCGCGTTTGCGGAACTGCCGACACTCTCCCAGCTCGCGCCCTGCATCAACCTCCTCATCGACATCGCGCTCTTCGCGTTCCTCGTCTACATCCTCGTCGCCGCCCGGAAAGGCAGGTAAACCATGTTGAATCTCCTTCGCTCGGACTTCTATCGCTGCACGCGCCTCCACGGGTTCCGCGGCCCCCTGTGGCAGTACCTATCCGTCATCCTGGGCGTAGCGATCCTCGAGGTCGGCCTCAACGCCCTCATCATCTCCCAAGGGCTCGGAGAGCTCGAAGCGTTCAACGTGCAGGAGGCCATCGCCACCCCTTCGGTATTTCTGGGTTCCGCAATGCTCGGATCCATCTCCCTGGTCGGGATCGCGAGCGCCTTCGGCATGGTGGAGTGGGTATTCGCCGACCTGAACGACGGCTACGTCAAGTCCCTCGTCTCCTCGCTCTCGGGGCGCCTGTCCTATTTCGCGGAGAAGGTCGTGTTCTCCGGCATCTGGGCGGCCATCATGATCGGCGGGGCCGTCGTCTTCCACCTCCTCTGCATGCAGCTCCTGCTTTCCCTGCCCCTCGGGCTGTCCTTCCTCGCGCTCGACGGCGGCGCGGAGTTCGCCCTGTGGCTCCTCGGGACCTGGCTCGCCGTGTGGGCGTTGACGGTGATCCCGCTCTGCGCCGTGCTGCTCATCCGCAAGAAGCTGCCCGCCTATACCCTCACGTTCGTCCTGGTCATGGGCATCGTCCCCGTCGTGCTCACATTCGCGTCCAACATGGGGGCGCAGGCCGCCCCCGCGCTCGAGCCGCTGCTCTCCGCCATCGCCGGCATCGCCAACTGGATGCCGAGCATGGTCGTCGCCGCCTTCAAGCTCGGGGCGGGGGCCATGTTCGACCCCGCGCAGACGCTGCCGATCGTCGGCGCCGTTCCCACGTGGCTGTGGGGCGCGATGGCGGGCCTTATGTGGACCGCCATCGGCGGCGGCGCGTTCCTCCTCATCGCAAGCAGGCGGGACGTGTAATACCCCGACGTTCGCCGAACCGCCGCACGGGCCCGCACCGAAGTCGCGGCGAGACCCGGCTATCCGATCTTTAAGCTCCCCGCCGCCCCCTTAACCGCCAAGGGGGCGGCACGACACCGAGGAGGCACCGTGTCCCCAGGCGCACTCGCCGCACTCATGCTCATCATCGGCGTTCTCGCGGGCGCGCTCCTCACGACCGCGGCGTATGCGCCCGAGCTCCGTCGGATCTCGCGGCTGCTCGACGCGAGGCGGGACGGTGGCGCGTCCGCCAACGCGCGCGCCACCATCGGCTCGCACGCCCCGGGGATCGCAGAGCTCGCCGAGGCAATCAATGGGGAACTCGACCGCACCATGCGGGCGCACGTTGCCGGCATGCGGGCCCAACGGGACTTCCAACGCGACCTCTCCGCGCTCTCGCACGACATACGGACCCCGCTCACGGGAGCGAAGGGCTATCTGCAGCTCGCCGTCGACGAATCGGACCCCGAGCTGAAACGGCGACGCATCGACGCCGCGGTCGAGCGTATCGACCGGACCTCCGAGCTTCTCGACGCGCTCTTCTCCTATACCAAGGCGAGCGACCCCGATTTCGCACTCGACATAGAACCCGTCGACCTCCGCGAGGTCGTCGAGCAATGCCTGCTCGGGCACTATCCGGATTTCGAGCGTCTCGGATGGGAGCCGATCGTGTCGGGAGCGGACGCGCCGCGCGTCGTGGAAGCCAACCGGCAGGCGCTGGAGCGCATCGTGGAGAACCTCATCGTGAACGCGTTGAGACATGGCAGCGGCGCACCCGAGATCAGTATCGCGGCGGCGTCCGAACAGGCCATACTCTCCATATCGAACCCCATCGACGATCCCGAGGAGATCGACGTCGAGCGCCTCTTCGACCGGTTCTACCGGGCGGACTCCGCGCGCCAAGGCGGAGGCTCGGGACTCGGCCTGGCGACGTCCGCGAAGCTGGCCGAGGCGATGGGGATGTCACTCGAGGCGAGGGCGGATGGCGGCCGTCTCACTATCGAGCTCCGAGGCCGTCAGAGCCGATGAGTGATGCGGACTGCAAAGAGTCTGCTACTGCTCTCCAACGTGTTCGGGGTGACCGTGGACTCCCCCATCAAAGGAGATGTGGAAACCATGGCACAGGTAATGAACGAAGCGGTCAAGAAGTACAACACCCTCTCCACGATCACGGTCGCGAGCGCGGTCGTGTTTTTAGTGCTGAGCGCGTGGGCGGCCTTCCAGCTCGAATGGGGCTGGGGCTCCCACATCGCCCCCACCGCGGCCTTCGCCGCCGCGGCGCTCGTCGTGATGCTCGTCGCGTTCGTGTACATGGAGCGCATGAAGCGTCGGTGCGATCGCCCCCCGTTCCGATAAGAGAGCGCGCCATAGCACGCAGGTAATGCCCCTTACGCATAGACTCCACCATCTGGGCAGCCATACAGCGCTGGGCCGACGACGAGATGCGCAGCGCCAATCGGGTCAGATATCCGCCACGCTGGGCGGGAGGACTCCCTCATCGCCGAGGCGGGCAGACATCTGCAACACCAGCTGGAGGCGGGTTCACCGCAGCGTCTAACACACACGCCTCCTCAGCGCCAAATGGGTTACACGACGAAATTCCAACCGGGAGCGGGCGCACCGCTTTCCCCCCATTATCTTCAACTGTTATTTAGATATTTGCCTAATTATCTTACAATGGACAGCACGCAACGACGCACAGCCCCGAACAACCCATACTCATGATAGGAGAATCCATGGACATCCTTTCCATCCGCAACTTCCACAAACGCTACGGCGACCACGTTGCCGTGCGGGACCTCTCGCTCACCGTGGCGGCCGGCAGCATCTACGGATGCATCGGCCACAACGGCGCTGGCAAAACCACGCTCATCCGCGCCATTGTGGGCGCGCAACCCTTTGAAGGCGGCGAGATCGAAATCTGCGGCTACAGCATCGTGCACTCCCCCATCGAGGCCAAACGCTGCCTCGCCTACGTGCCCGACAACCCCGACATCTACGAATTCATGACTGGCTCGCAATACCTCACCTACCTCGCCGACATCTTTAACGTGCCCGCGCGCGACCGCGTGGCGCGAACAGGCGAACTCTCCGAGCGGCTCGACCTCACGGGCTCACTTGCCGAGCCAATCTCCTCCTACTCGCACGGTATGAAGCAAAAACTCGTCATCATGGGGGCGCTCATCCACAATCCACGTCTGCTTGTACTCGATGAGCCCTTCGTGGGCCTGGACCCGGTTGCCGCCCACGAACTCAAGCTCATCCTGCGGGAGCGCGCCAGCGCGGGAACGGCGGTGTTCTTCTCCTCCCACGTGCTCGAAGTGGTGGAAAAGCTCTGCGATGAGCTGGCGGTCGTGCGCCAAGGCGAGATCGTAGCGCAAGGCCCCACCGAGGCGATTCGCGGCGACGATTCGCTGGAAGACGTGTTCCTCGAGTTGGTCGAGGGCGCGCGCGGCGGGCGGGAGGCGTAGATCATGAGGGCATTTTTCCTGCTTACACGGGTGAATCTGCAGAGTATGGCACACGCATTCACGCGGGCGAACGGAACGCGAGCCATGCGGCGCTGGCACTTGGCGGGGGCCCTTGCCGGCTGCATTGCGCTGGCACTTGTGGCGATGGGGTACGCCACGCTCATCGCCATAACGCTGACATCGATGGGGCTCCAAACGGTGCTCCCCACGCTCGCCGTTACGCTGGGCTCGCTTTCCGGCGTGGCGTTCACCTTTGTCAAGGCCAACGGAACGCTTTTTGGTTCCAAGGACTTTGATCTCGTCATGGCTCTTCCCGTGCCGAGGCGCGCTGTCGTCGCCTCGCGCCTGACCGTGATCGCGGGCACTGCTTGCGGGCTTGCATGGTGTTGGATGCTCCCGCTGTACCTCGTGTATTTCCTCAACGTCTCCCTCCAACCGATTTCCCTGATTGCCGCCGCGACCTCGATCGTGCTCGCCCCGCTGGCGCCCACCGCCCTCGCCGCACTGGGCGCCTATGGCATTACCTGGATCGCGGCGCGGTTCCGCCACGCAAACGTCGCGTTCGTCGTACTTGGCATGGCCGCGCTGTGCGCCTGCATCGGCGGGGTGTTCGCCTTGCAAGGCGCCCTGGGCACCACCACGGCGGACGCCTTGCACGCGGTCGCGGCGTGGAGCGTCGCCCTTCGCACATCCATCGAAGCCGTCTACCCGCCTGCCGCTTGGGCGGGCGCGGCGATTACCACGGGAGACGCAGGCGCCCTGCTCGCGTTCACCCTGTATTCGCTTGGCGCAGTCGGTCTGTGCCTGGAACTCGTGCAGCGCTCCTACCTCTCGCTCAACGCTGCGCTCAAAAGCTCGCCTGCGACTCGCGGGGGCGATGCGGGGCGCGGGATCGCCCTCAACGCAACAGGTACCGAGCAAGCTCACGGCCCGTTTTGGACGATTGTTTGCAAGGAGGTACGCGGGGTGATCGGGGTGCCCGCGTACGCGCTCAACTGCCTGATTGGATATCCCTTTACCGTAGGCGCGGGCGCTCTCATCGCCTTCATGGGCCTGCAAGACCTCATCGCCTCGGGCGCCATCAATGGCATCGACGTCGACGCACGGCAACTCGGCGAGCTCATGGGCGTCGTTCGGCTCGCGCTGCCGTGGGTGTTCGCATTTTGCGGCATCATGTGCACCAGCTCGGTGGTATCTGTTTCCATGGAGGGGCGCGCGGCGTGGCTCATGTGCACCGCGCCCGTGAGCACCCGTACGATGCTGGGCGCCAAACTCGCGAGCAGCGCGTTGCCCTTTGGCGCTTCCCTGGGTATCGCCATCGGCATGCTGTGGGCGCGCGGGGAAGCCACGGGCTCAATTGCGCTCGAATGCGCCCTCGTGGGTCTGGGCGCGTTCGGCCTTTGGGTGAATCTCGGCATGGCCGCCGACGTGCGGCGCCCGCATACCACGTGGATGAACCCACAGGACGTGGTGAAGCGTGGGGCGCCGATGATGCTGTGCGTCCTGGGCGGGCTGCTGTACAGCTTCGCCGCGGGTGCGGGTGTGATCGCAGCGGCGCTCACGTTTGGGGTGGCAGCGGGACATGTGGCCAACCTTGCGCTGGGCGCCACGACTCTTGTGCTGGGAACGCTCGTGTTTTACCGCACCGTACGGACGCATCCCGCGCTGTATGTCTGAGGAAGGGTGCACGACGGCAGGAGCGGCGGGAGAACAATGCTTCTCTCAAGCGCACAGACATCGCCGCAGGTCAGGAGCTATATAAAGCATTTTGACAACGCGATTCGACCCCTCAGGGGCGCGCTATAAAGACCTTTGATGGTACGATTTGCCCGTCAATGCCATGGTGACTCTCGACAGGGGTCACCCCAACCCCAAGGGAGCACGCACATGGAGCTGGGCTCGCACATCAAGGAGCGCCGGACGGAGCTCGGGATCTCCCAGGACGACCTGGCGGAGCGCATCTACGTGTCGCGCCAGACCATCAGCAACTGGGAGTGCGGCCGCACGTATCCGGACGTCCAGAGCCTGCTTTTGCTTTCCAACGTGTTCGGGGTGACCGTGGACTCCCTCATCAAAGGAGATGTGGAAACCATGGCACAGGTAATGAACGAAGCGGTCAAGAAGTACAACGCCCTCTCCACGATCACGGTCGTGAGCGCAGTCGTGTTCCTGGGGCTGAGCGCCTGGGCGGCATTCCAGTTCGAATGGGGTTGGGGCATGCACATCGCGCCCACCGCGGCGTTCGCCGCCGTGGCGCTCGTCGTGATGCTCATAGCATTCGTGTATATGGAGCGCATGAAGAAGCAGCACGACCTCGTCACGTACCGCGAGGTGTTGGCGTTCAGCCGCGGTGAGCAGGTCGAACGCGACACGCTCGAGGGCCGTCGCGAGCGCGAGATGAGCCCCTGGGTGAAAGGCGCGCGCAACGGCATGCAGATCCTCATCGGCGCGATCGCCGGCGGCCTGGTTGGCGTCGGGATCGGCATGCTCGCCAAGATGTTGAGCTAAAGGCGGTCTTCACGTATATCATGAGCGGCGAGGAAGTTAGACGTCCTCGCCGCTTTTGCATGACCGGGGACCTCGATTTGAGAACAGGCGCTCGATTGAGGTCGCGCTGAATTGAAGCTTCGTGAGATAATCGGCGCAGAGACGTCTTTCCAAAGGAGGCGGGTATGAGCACGGGCTTGGGCAAGACGGCAGGCGCCGCAATCGCGACCGGCGCTATCTGCTGGATCATTCCCGCCCTTCTTGTGGGTGTCGTGCCGCCCGATGCGGGGATGATCGTTATGATGCTTCATCTCTATGGCATCGCGCCATGCACGGCAGCTGCCCTCGGCGTGCTTGCCGCGACGTCGCCGCAGACGCTCTTTTGGATACCGGCAGCGCTTGGCGTCGCATTCGCCTTGTTGTTCCCGCTCGCGATGGACGGCGCGCAGGATATCGCGTTCTACGGCATCGCCTATGCCGCAATCGGATATATCGCCATGGGTGCACGAACCTGTGTATGCAGATTATTTCGAGATGGTCGAGGGCGCGTCGATTGAGACTGGCACAGCCCCCTAAACATTGAAACGAGTGAGCAACGCGAGCGCTATCGACAGAACGCCGCCCACCCGCACCGCGTTGAGCATGGTCTTCTTATCTCCCCAAGTGACCCATGCGGGCAGAACGGGATGGAGGACAAAGGCGGCACCGCCGAGCGCAGAGGCGATATTGAAGAGGATGGGACTATCAAACGCGGCGGCGGCGCAATGGCCGACCGCGATGACAACAAAGCAGACGAACATCTGCGTGCCAAAGGTAATTTGCTTCATCTCGAGCCCCTCCGCTTCTCACGGATACTTAGCCGATGTTACCACAATGGAAGACCGGGCAATGCAGCTCGCCAACGTCCATCGATTGCGCCGCCTCAATTTGGCGCCTGCCCTCAATTTGATCCCCTGCGGCATCGCCTGCACTGCAACCGGCCATCTCGCTCTGCACATACACGCCCGCACGGCACATGACGGCGCCCGCCTCGAACACGGCGCACGGCGGGCCCCGAAGTGAGTAGAAAATGCGGACCGCCTGCGCCCTCCCCCTCGAAGTGAGTGGAAAAATGTGGACCGCCCGCGCTCTCTCCTTCGAAGTGAGTGGAAAAAATAGTTGAGCCTCGGTATACAGAACTTGTCGATGTCGCTACCTGCGGTTTTATGAGTAAATAAAACTCGAAATACACGGTCTACTTTAGGGGCCCGGAAAAAAGCACTCACTTCGAGGGGGAGAGCTTCACCTAATCGAAAGCACGGCGTGGCGCACTCGATCTAGAAGCGCCCGACCCCATACGCCGCTGATTCTCGATTTGCATTGATCAGCGCTTATCGTCGCAGGTAGACATGATGTACAACAGATTTTGCAGCGAGGGATGACCCTATCCGCGTAAGATGCACGGCAGATTTGATGGCGCGGCCGCGGCGACCGTGGGACGCTCCTTCACGACCGGGAGGTGACGATGGACATCAGCAACCAGATCAAGACG
>URKM01000029.1 GCA_900548365.1 uncultured Collinsella sp.
ACCCCCAGCCTTGTGCGTGTAAAGCACCTGCGCTAACCGTTGCGCCAATCGCCCGTGGGGAATAAGTATAGCCAGGGCGCGTCGGTATGGCAAGGATGCAATTGGGGCGCGTTCAAACTATGATGATGCAAGCGGTTTCGTACCGTTTGCACCGTCGCTCTCTCGCGGCACGTTCGTCGCGCGGCTTCGTTTGGAGGAGCTATGACCACGTCGTCCCATTCATCGCTGCAGCCCGAGGCGTTGCAGGTGCCGGGCGTGCTCGGCGATTACATCGAGGTTCTCGACGCCGCCGGCGTGCTCGACGGGATCTCGGGATCGTCGGCCTGCCTTGACGACCTGGCGTCGCTTCCCATCTCGTTCGTCAGCTACGACTCCCGGTCCGTCGTGCCGGGAACGCTGTTCATCTGCAAAGGCGCCGCGTTCAAGGTCGATTACCTGGCGCAAGCGGTCGCGTCGGGCGCGGTCGCCTATGTCGCCGCGGAGCACTATCAGGATATCGACCTGCCCTGCCTGCAGGTCTCGGATATCCGTAGGGCGCTGGCCCCGCTCGCGGCGCGCGCGTACGGCGACCCGTCCGAACGGCTGCGCATCAGCACCTTTACGGGTACGAAGGGCAAGACCACGAGCGCGTTCTACCTCAAGGGCATCCTCGATGCCCAGGCGGAGCTCGACGGCCATGCCCCGGCGGCGATCATCTCGACCATCCTGGTGGACAACGGCTCCGAGCGCATCCCCTCGAAGCTCACCTCGCCCGAGCCGCTCGAGCTCAACCTCTATCTGTCGAGCGCGGCCTCGCTGGGCGCCGCCGACGTCGTGATGGAGTCGTCGAGCCAGGCGCTCAAGTACGGGCGCGTGGCGGGGGTCCGCTTCGCGGTGGGCGCGTTCACCAATATCAGCGAGGACCACATCTCTCCCATCGAGCATCCCACCTTCGAGGATTATTTCGCCAGCAAGCTGACCCTGTTCGCGCAGTGCGATAACGCCGTCGTGAACCTCGACATCGATTTCGTCGACGAGGTGCTCGCCGCTGCCGCGTGCTGCCCGCGCACCCTCACGTTCTCGCTGCGCGACGATTCCGCCGACCTCTATGCATCGTCGTGGAAGCAGGTCGGCCACGATACGCTTCTCACGGTCGAGGCGCCGCGCGGTACCTACAGCGTGCTGGTACCCACCGTCGCGGAGTTCAACCTGTCGAACGCCCTGGGCGCCATCGCGTGCGCCGAGGCTCTGGGCGCGGCCCCGGAGGCGATCGAGCGCGGCCTGGCGGGCGTCCGCGTGCCCGGCCGCATGGAGCGCGTCGACTCTCCCGATCCCGATATCGCGGGCATCGTGGACTACGCCCATAACGAGGTGAGCCTGCGCGTGCTGCTCGAGAACGTGCGGCGCAGCTATCCCGACCGCGAGCTGTGCGTGGTGTTCGGCTCCACGGGGGACAAGGGGCGCGACCGCCGCGAGGGCATGGGGCGCGCCGCCGGCGAGCTGGCGGATCGCATCATCGCGACCGAGGACGACGCGGGCACCGAGGACGTCATGGAGATCTGTCGCGCGATCGAGCGGTATGCGCGCGAGGCCGGCGCCGACGACGTGGCGATCGAGCCCGACCGCGAGCAGGCGGCCCGCCTCGCGGTGCGCGGCTGCTCCGGCCCCGCGGTCATCGTGATGGCCGGCAAGGGCCATGAGCGCCATATGATCCGCGCCCATGGGCGCGATGCCTACGAAGGCGATACCGCACTGCTGTCGCGCGTGTTCGAGCAGGAGCTCGGGTAGCGCACGACGGGAGCGGAGCGCGAAGCGGGGCCGGGTTATGCGCTCGGCCTTCTGCTTTATGCGTTTCGGCTGGGCGTGCCCGATGCCCGCCCCCGTCCTCCCGCGCGGGCGGGTATGATAGGTTGCAGCATTGACGTTGGCGCGCTCCGTGCGTGCATGAGGCTGGAAGGACGATTATGCCGAACACCGTTTTGCCCGAGCATGTCGAAGGGGAGCTCGCCGAGCGCCTGGGTCGCGTACGCTATGTGTTCACGGACCTTGACGGCACCATGCTGGGGCCGGGCTCGTGCGTTCTGCTCGACAACGAGGGCAACCATAGCCTCGACTTCGTTTCCACCCTGCTCGACCTCAAGCGCGCTGGCATCGAGGTGATCCCCTGCTCGGGCCGCAACCGCTCGATGCTGCACGAGGACGTGCGCCTGCTGGGCCTCAACTCCTATATCGGCGAGATGGGCGGCCTGCTCATGCTCGACCATAAGAAGAACGAGTGGGAGTACTTCACCGCGGATATGCCCTACGACCCGGCATCGGGCTTGACGCCGCACGAGGTCATCGAGCAGACGGGCGTGCTCGACGAGTTCATGGGCCGGTGGCCCGGCATGCTCGAGTTCCACAACGACATGTCGACGGGCTACAAGCACCGCGAGGTCACCGTGGGCATGCGCGGCGAGGTGCCCGACGACGAGGTCCGCGCCATCATCGACGCCGCCGGGGCGCAGCTGTGCTGGGGCGATAACGGATATCTGAACTATATCTCGGCTCCCACCACGCTCGAGCTGCCCGAAGGCGTTCGCGGCCGCGCCTTCAACCTCATGCCGCAGGGCCTTGACAAGGGCCGCGCCGTCGCGCGCTTCTGCGAGCTGCGCGGCATCGACCCGGCGGAGACGCTGTCCATCGGAGATGCCTCCTCCGACTTCCTGATGGCCGATGCGACCTCCCTGTTCTTCCTAGTGGAGAACGGGTTGAAGGGCCCCCGCGCCGCGGAGTTCCTCGAGGCGCGCGAGAACGCGTACGTGACGCGCGGGCGCATCCTGGACGGCTGGATCAGCTCGATGCGCACGCTGCTCGCGGCGCGCGCCTAGGGGTCGGACGCCATGGATACCCTTGAAGTGCCCGATATAACCTTGAACGCCATGCCGATCGGCGTCTTCGATTCGGGTCTGGGCGGCCTGACGGTGGCCCGCGCCATCGCCCGCGCGCTCCCGAACGAGTCGATCTACTACGTGGGCGATACCAAGCGCTGCCCGTACGGCGTGCGCTCCGAGGAGGAGGTGCGCTCCTTCGCCGTGCAGGCGGGTCGATGGCTCGAGGCCCACGCCGTGAAGATCATGGTCATCGCATGCAACACCGCGACGGCGGCGGCGCTCTCGACGGTGCAGACCATGCTCGACGTCCCCGTGATCGGCGTGATCGCGCCGGGCGCGCGGGCGGCGAACCACAGCACCCGCTCACGGAAGGTGGGTGTGCTGGCGACCGAGCTCACCGTTCGTTCCGGTGCCTACGCGAAGGCGATACACGCCCTCGATGCCGGCGTCCAGGTGTTCGGGTGCCCCGCGTCGAGCTTCGTGGACATCGTGGAGCGCGAGCTCGCGACCGGTGCCCATCTGCAGGAGACCTGGTTGGAGCACGGCGACGTGTTCGATACGCCCGAGATCCGCGCCGAGGTCGCCCGTACGATCAAGCCGCTGGGGGATGCCTCCATCGACACCGTGGTGCTCGGATGCACGCATTTCCCCCTGCTTGCGGGGCCGATTCGCGCAGCTTTGGGCGACGGCGTGCGCGTGGTCTCCTCGGCGGAGGAGACCACGTTGGAGCTTACGGACATCCTGTGCCGGCGCGGGCAGCTCGCGCTGGACGGGGCGGTCCCCGAGCATCGCTTCGCCACGACGTCCGACAACATCGCGGAGTTCGCGGCGGCCGGGAGCTTCATCTTCGGCCAGCCGCTCAAGAGCATCGAGCATATCTCGCTCGAAGAGCTCGACAGCCTGCACGAGCGCGCGCAGGGCTAGGGATAACCGTTGGTGCGGGCGCGGGGGCGCCCGCGCTTTTTTGACAGGAGGAAACCCCCATGGAGCATATGGAAATCGTGCGCGCGAGCGGGCGCGCCGCCGGCGAGATGCGCCGCGTGCGCTTGGAGCGCGAGGTGCTGAAGAACGCGCTCGGCTCGTGCCTGGTCGAATTCGGCGACACCAAGGTGCTGTGCGCCGCGACCATCGAGGACGGCCTGCCCGCGTGGCGCCGCGCCAGCCGTTGCGGCTGGGTGACGGCGGAGTACGCCATGCTGCCCACATCGACCAACCGCCGCACCAACCGCGAGGTCGGCAAGCGCAAGGGACGTTCCATGGAGATCGAGCGCCTGATCGGCCGCAGCCTGCGCACGGTGGTGAACATGCGCTCCCTGGGCGAGTATACCGTGACGGTCGACTGCGACGTGCTCCAGGCCGATGGCGGCACGCGGACCGCCTCCATCACCGGTGCCTGGGTGGCGCTGCACGATGCCCTGATGTCGTGGGTCGAGGCGGGCAAGATCTCCCGTCTTCCGCTGACCGGCCAGGTGGCGGCCGTGTCCATGGGCGTGGTCGACGGCTGCGAGTTGCTCGACCTCGATTACTCCGAGGATTCGAACGCCGAGATCGATATGAACCTCGTGGCGACCGATTCCGGGGAGATCGTCGAGCTCCAGGGTACGGGCGAGCGCACCCCGTTCGACCGCCAGCGCCTGAACCGCCTGCTCGATCTGGGTGATACGGGCATCGCCAAGCTGGTGGCGCTGCAAAACGAAGTGACGGGCTTTCGCGACTAGGCGAAAACGATGCCGCCGGCTTCCGCTCGGCGCCGCGGGGCGTTCGCAGTGGAGGTCGGGCGTTCGGAAAGGAGGGCCGCATGGCTCTGGAACATATCGATAGGAAGACGCTCGATCCCGCGCGCACCATCGTGGTCGCGACCGGGAACATGCATAAGCTGACGGAGATCGAGGCGATCTTGTCGCAGGTCCTGCCGGATACGCGCTTCGTGGCGCTGGGGCAGTTCGGGGATTTCGAGGATCCCGAGGAGACGGGCGCCACGTTTTTCGAGAACGCGCTCATCAAGGCCGAGGCCGCCGTGGCGCAGACGGGCCTGTCCGCCATCGCCGACGATTCCGGCCTCGTGGTCGATGCGCTGGGCGGCGAGCCCGGCGTCTACTCGGCGCGCTATGCGGGCGTCCACGGCGATGACGCCGCGAACAACGAGAAACTGCTGGAGAAGATGGCGGATGTCGCCGATGGGGGGCGCACGGCGCGCTTCATGAGCGTGATCGCGCTGGTCGACGCGTCGGGCGTCGTCCGTTCGGGAACGGGGGCGTGCGAGGGCATGATCGGTCGCGAGGGCCGCGGCGACCACGGCTTCGGTTACGACCCGCTCTTCCTACCCGCGGACACGCCCGGCAAGACGATGGCGGAGCTCACGCCGGAGGAGAAGAACGCCATCAGCCATCGCTTCCATGCGCTGCAGGACCTTGTCGAGCAGCTGGCGTCGGGGGCCGGTGCATGAGGGCGGTCGTCCAGCGCGTGAGCAGCGCTAGCGTCGCCATCGACGGCGTGACCGTGGGCAGCATCGGACGCGGGTACCTCGTGCTGCTGGGCGTCGGCCATGAAGACGCGCGCGAGCAGGCGGACAAGCTTTGGGGCAAGCTGCGCGGCCTGCGCATCAACGACGACGCGCAGGGCAAGACGAACCTGGCGCTCGCCGATGTGGACGGCTCGGTGCTCGTGGTCTCCCAGTTCACGCTCTATGCGGATTGCCGTCGCGGGCGCAGGCCGTCGTTTACCGCCGCCGGTGCGCCCGACCACGCCAACGAGCTCTACGAGTACTTCGTCTCGCTGGTGCGCGCCGACGTGGAACGGGTGGCGACGGGCCGGTTCGGCGCCGATATGAAGGTGTCGCTGGTGAACGACGGCCCCTTCACGATCGTGCTCGATACCGACGATCTATAGCGCGCTTCCGCATCTACCAGCGGCGGTGTGCATTTTGCAAGACAGGCTGCTATACTGATTGCGTTTGTAGCTATTTTGGGCGTATTGCGCCCTTATGGAGGCCGGTAGATGGAAGAGCTTGAAGTCAATCACGTGGACGATATCCAGGAGAAGCTGAAGGGCATGGTAGGGGAGCGCGTGCGCGTGCGCGCCAACATGGGTCGCACCCGCGTCGTCGAGCGCATGGGTACGATCAAGACCGTGCACCCGGCCGTGTTCATCGTCGAGGTGGACGAGCGCCGCGGCCGCAAGTCCCGCCAGTCGTACCAGTACGTCGACGTTCTAACCGGAACCGTCGAGCTGTTCGACCCGGAGTCGGGCGAGCATATCTTCGTTCCGCTGGGAAACCAGCTCGAGGAGCATTAATGCCCGCGAACTTCATACTCGTCACGGCGCCGGCGAAGGTCAACCTGTATCTCGGCGTCCACCCCGGCGCGGGTGAGGACGGCTACCATCGCGTGGACACGGTGATGTCCACGATCGACTTGACGGATACGCTCGCCATCGCGCCTGCCGCCGAGCTCTCGGTGCGCATGGTGCCCGAGGCGGATTTCCCAATGGAGCAGAACAGCGCGTACAAGGCGGCGGTCGCGATGGGCGAGGCGTTCGACCGCGATCCGGCGTTCACGATCATCATCGATAAGCATATTCCCGTGCGCGCCGGCCTGGGCGGTCCGTCCGCGGACGCAGCCGCCACCATCATGGGCATCTGCCATTACTGGGGCATCGACCCCACCGATCCGCGCATCGATGCGGTGGCGCGCTCCATCGGCGCCGACGTGCCCTTCTTCCTGTTCGGGCCCCCTGCGTTCCTGTCGGGTCGCGGGGACGTGATGGAGGAGCTCTACCGCCCGCTTACGGGAACTCCCGTCGCCCTGGTCAAGCCCAAGACGGGCGGCGTGAGCGCCGCCGATGCCTATCGCGCCTTCGACGCCTCCCCGGTCGAGCCCGCTTGCGTCGAGCCCATGCTCGAGGCGATGCGCGATCACCGCGAGGAGGACATCTTCGCGCGGGTATCGAACAGCCTGGCGCCGGCGGCGTGCGAGCTTCTACCCGAGATCACCGAGGTGCTGGCCTGGATCCGCCAGCAGCCCGATGTTCGCGTCGCCGAGGTCGCAGGTTCGGGATCTTGTGTGTTTGCCGTGTGCAACACGCAGATGGCGGCGGAGCGCATCGCGCTTTCGGCGATAAAAGACCACGATTGGTGGGGCCAGGCGGCAAAATTCGAAAAATCTGGACCTTATATCGCGGTGGGCTAGATTTTCTCGAAATTGTTTGATACTATAAGCGAGCTAACGGGTTGTGGCTCAGTTTGGTAGAGCACTGCGTTCGGGACGCAGGGGTCGCTGGTTCAAATCCAGTCAACCCGACCATTGCATTAAGAAGGCCAGGACATCGCGTCCTGGTCTTTTTGTTTAACGCGGAACGGAGCGGCATGTAACGCGGAGTGGAGCGACGTCGCCGTGGCTGCTGGTCGACATTCTGGGGACACGGGGGGAGCGGGGCTTCGGCGCCGCGGCTGGGGGCGCCGCCTTGGAGCGGGGTCGGCGCGTCGCATGGGGCGGCAGCGTCCCCCGGCCCTCGCGGGAAGATCGGTGGCCGCCCGTTCTTTACCGAGCGCTAACGTTCGTGGTGCTCTCGCGTGCAAAATATGGCGGTGTTGTCATAGTCTGCGTGGGCGCGGTATACTCATTCGAGCTGTACAGGCACGGCCATTCGTGGTCGGATCGCGCATTCGCGGCGATTTTTCCGGTGCGCCTCGCATCGACTCTACGTATTTGGAGGAAAAAACATGCGACTTGGTCCTATGGAGCTCGTAGTCATCCTGGTTGTGGTCCTGCTTATCTTCGGACCCAAGAACCTTCCGAAGCTCGGCAAGGCCTTCGGCTCCACCGTGAAGAACATTCGCGAGGGCATGGAGGGCGACGACAAGACCGAGCAGGTCGAGTCCGAGACCGTGATCGAGGACGAAGACGACGCCGAGATTCGCGAGCTCGAGGCCAAGCTTGCCGAAGCCAAGGCTAAGAAAGAGGACGCAGCTCAGCACGCTGAGTAGCCTCTCTCAACAAGGGAGAGCAGCGACCGGCTTTCCCGTGAGGGGTGCCGGTCGCTTTTGCTGTTTGAAAACAGGAAGCATAGACGGAGCAAGGAGTTTCCTATATGGACGCCAGCCAGATCGTACTGACCGCAGAGGGCCGCAAGAAGCTCATGGAGGAGCTCGAGTGGCGCGAGGGTGAGAAGACCCGCGAGATCGTCGAGCACATCAAGGAGGCCCGTGCGTTCGGCGACCTTTCCGAGAACGCCGAGTACGACGCCGCCAAGGAGGAGCAGGCTAAGAACGCCGCTCGCATCGCCGAGATCCAGGCGATCCTCGCCAACGCGAAGGATGCCGAGAGCGGCGAGTACGGTCTGACCGTCTCCATCGGCTGCACCGTCGCCCTGGTTGACGGCGACGGCGTCGCCACCGAGGTCACCCTCGTCGGTACCACCGAGACCAACTCGCTCGAGCACAAGATCTCCAACGAGTCTCCGGTCGGCCGCGCCATCATCGGCCATGCCGAGGGCGAGACCGTCGAGATGGTCACCCCGTCGGGCAAGCGTCGCGTCTACACCATCACCAAGATTACGCGCTAGGGTTCTCTGGAATCTAGAATCCTAGCGCTTATCCGCTCCTCAGGGCCGCCTCCGGTCTTGGGGGGCGGTTTTCGTTTACGACCAGCGCGTGCGGGGAACGGCCCCGCGCCGCAGCTATGAAGAGAGGAAACCATGGCCGAGAACACCACGACCGCGGCGACCGATACCGAGGCCGCCAACACCCTGAACGACGAGCGCGCCCGTCGCCTGGCGGACCGCGCCGCGCTGTACGCCGCCGGCAAGAACCCCTATCCCGAGCACTCCGACGTGACCGACCACGCCGCCGACCTGCTCGAGCGCTACGCCGGGCTCGCTAACGAGGAAGAGGCTGCCGAGACCGTCACCGTGGGCGGCCGTATCGTGGCGAAGCGCGGCCAGGGCAAGATCATGTTCCTCGTCCTGCGCGACCCCTCCGCCGACATCCAGCTCTTCTGCCGCGTGAACGACGTCGAGGAGGCCTCCTGGGAGGTCCTTAAGTCCCTCGACCTGGGCGATATCGTCCAGGCCACCGGCGTCGTCGTGCGCACCAAGCGCGGCGAGCTCTCCGTGGCGCCCCGAACCGCGCGCCTGCTGTCCAAGGCGGTGCGCCCGCTGCCCGAGAAGTTCCACGGCCTCTCCGACAAGGAGACCCGCTATCGCCAGCGCTACGTCGACCTCATCGTGAACGAGGACGTGCGCGAGACCTTCCGCAAGCGCTCGCTGATCATCTCCACGTTCCGCCGCTACATGGAGGACAACGGCTACATGGAGGTCGAGACCCCCATCCTGCAGTCCATCCAGGGCGGCGCTACCGCCAAGCCGTTCATCACGCACTTCAACGCGCTCAACCAGGAGAACTACCTGCGCATCGCCACCGAGCTGCACCTCAAGCGCCTGCTGGTGGGCGGCTACGAGCGCGTCTTCGAGATCGGCCGCATCTTCCGCAACGAGGGTATGGACCTCACCCATAACCCCGAGTTCACCACCATGGAGGCCTATCGCGCCTACTCCGACCTCGAGGGCATGAAGGAGCTCGCCGAGGGCGTCATCAAGGCCGCCGCGCGCGCCATCGGCCTCGAGGGCACGATCGACTACCAGGGCCAGGCCATCGACCTGTTCTCCCCGTGGGCGAGCCGCTCCATGACCGACGTTGTGTCCGAGGTCCTCGGCCGCGAGATCACGCTCGACACGCCCGTCGAGGAGCTCCGCGCCGCGTGCGCCGAGCACGACATCGAGTACAAGGACGAGTGGACCGCCGGTAAGCTGGTCGCCGAGCTCTTCGACGAGCTGGGCGAGGCCATCCTCATCAACCCCACGTTCGTCGTCGACTATCCCGTCGAGGTGTCCCCGCTCGCCAAGCGCCACGAGGACGACCCGCGCCTCACGCACCGCTTCGAGCTCTTCATCGCCGCGCACGAGTACGCCAACGCGTTCTCCGAGCTCAACGACCCCGTCGACCAGGCCGAGCGCTTCGCCGCGCAGATGGAGGAGAAGGCCTCCGGCGACGACGAGGCCATGGAGTACGACGAGGACTACGTGCGCGCGCTCGAGTACGGCATGCCCCCGGCGGGCGGCATCGGCATCGGCATCGACCGCGTCGTCATGCTGCTCACCAACTCCACGTCCATCCGCGACGTCCTGCTGTTCCCGCACATGAAGCCCGAGAAGGGCTCCAAGTCCGGTGCCGCTGCCGCCAAGGCCGCCCAGATGGCCGAGGCCGGTGCGTTCGCGAGTCCGTTCCTCACGCCCATGAAACCCACGATCGACTACTCCCAGGTCGTCGTCGAGCCGCTCTTCGAGGACTTCGTCGATTTCGACACCTTCGCCAAGAGCGACTTCCGCGCGGTGAAGGTCAAGGATTGCGTGGCCGTGCCCAAGTCCAAGAAGCTGCTGAACTTCACGCTCGATGACGGCACCGGCACCGACCGCACGATTCTGTCCGGCATCCATGACTACTACGAGCCCGAGGACCTGATCGGCAAGACGCTCATCGCCATCACCAACCTGCCTCCGCGCAAGATGATGGGCATCCCCAGCTGCGGCATGATCATCTCCGCGGTCCACGCCGAGCAGGAGGGGGAGGAGACCCCCGAGCGCCTGAACGTGCTGATCGTGGACGATTCCATCCCCGCCGGCGCCAAGCTGTACTAAGCCACCTCAATTTAGCGTCTCAATTTAGGGACAGGCGCTAATTTGAGACTGCGCGCGCCTGGGGCGGCTCGCACCGCGCGGGCAGCGGCAGTCAGGGGCGGCGCCGCCTTTTCAACCATAGCCGGGGCACCTGAGGACCTTTGGTCCCGGGTGCCCCGGTTTTTTGCAAGATGCGCCGTCCCTGCATGCCGAGGGGGTGGTTTCCCTAAATGGAAGGCTTCAGGCTCTCAGAAAAGTGCCTGTCCCCAATCTGAGAATGTGGGGAGATCGGTTCCGTTCGCGGGCGAAAAGCCACCCTTTACCGCATAGATGGCACGCTGCCTTACGAACGTGGCGGCGGTGTTAAAAACCAACCCACCGATGCTGTAGGTATACGTATACTCGTGCGCACATAATGCGCGTTGTGTCTGATTGTCGATATACGTTCGAAGGAACCCCCATGGCAACCAATCATCATGGCACGGGTCTCGACCCCCTCCACGCATCGCCCCTTGCAGCTCCCCTGCGCGCTGCGCGTTGGGAGTGCCGCACGGCATTCGTGATTTCAACCGTCTTGGCGGCGTCGCTCGCCGTCCCCGCACTGCTTCAGCCCGCTTCAGCCTATGCGCAGGCATCCGAGCAAGCCTCGCAGCAGGCCCAGCCGCAATCCGACGACCTCGCCACGGCGCTTGCCCCGTACGACGAGCAGATTCGACGCGCGGGCAGCGCGAAGGACCTTGCCGCCGCCGCAGCCGACGGCACGCTCGACGAAAAGACCGAGCTGCTAATCTTGCAGCGTGAGCTCGTCGCCCGCACGGGTGGCACGAAGCTCTGGGAATATGCGGCCGAGTCCCGGCAGAAGAGCGAATTCGTCTCCTGGCTGCTCAACGATCGCACGGCCTTGCGCCACTACGTCACCGGCGGTACCGTGTGGGCCAACCCGCAGAACGGTCCGACGGCAGCTGATTACATCAAGTCGCTCGACACCTTCCGCCGCATTCGCGCGGCGCATCCCGATGATCTCAAGGCCGCAGACGGCGACGTGTTCCTGCGCATGATGATCTCGGCCTCCATGGACGTGTCGGACCGCATCCGCCTGTGGACGGGCGACCCCGGCTTCGTGTCGGATCCGCTGGTGCGCTACGAGACCATCAAGACCTTCCGCGCCGATTCCAGGTACCGCTTCCAGAAGGACCTCTTCGATGCGCTGCCGGTCGAGTCCATGCGCTACGTCTTCGAAAACCAGATCACCGATGCCGAGCTACCCTGGCTTGCGAACTACTCGCTGCATCGCCAGCCCGATCCTTCCAAGGAGGGGAGCCGTCTCGACGCATATACCTACATCTGGTACGGAGGCGTGAACGACGATTTCACCAAGGACAACGGCTACAGCGACGCGCGCTTCTACGATGACGCGCTGTTCCGCGGCCCTGTGACCGAGCATAAGCCCACGGATGGCAAGGGCACGCCGCCCAAGACCTGGCAGGGTGGCTGGAAGGAGAAGTACCGGCTCGTCTACGAGGACGAGAACTTCCCCAACGCCAAGCCGGGCGACCCCTTCCATATCGGCTGCGGCGACGTATCCGATGCGCCGGGCGCGACGACGAACAAGACCGCGTACCATCGCCTCTGGATGGTTTTCGAGAAGGGCGGCGTGTGCGGAGCGCTGGCCAAGACCTATGCCAACTTGAACGGCATGGTCGGCGTGCCGTCGTACGTGATGGGCCAGCCCGGCCATGCCGCGACGGCCACCTACGAGCTGCGTCGGGATAAGGCGACGGGCAAGCAGGTGGCGACCTACCGCATCCAGAACGCGGTGACGGGTTGGTCGAGGAGCAAGAGCCCGAGCGTCGCGCACTGGCTATGCGGTTGGGGCCGTGGCATGTCCAGCGAGTTCGCGGGCCCCTACGTGCTGTACGCGCAGGAGGCCCTGAACGACCTGGCGGCGTACGAAGGCAGCTATCTGGCGCGCTTGGTGGGGTCGAGCTTCGAGGGCGTCGACGCCAAGCTGGCGTCCGCCGATGCCGCTCTGGCCGCGCAGCCGTCCAACTACGATGCCATCATGGCCAAGATCGCCCTGCTCGAGCAGAAGGGCGCGAGCGCTGCCGACTGGCTGGCGTTTGCGAAGCAGGTCGCCGGGGAGCTCGCCTATCATCCGGTGCCCATGAACGATCTGCTGAAGCTCATCGCCTCGAAGACGCCTGAAGGCGAGCAGCGCGCTGCGGTGCACGCGGTGCGCAAGGAGACGCTTGCGAAGGCGGCGAAGGCCACGGATGCCGAGTCGCTCAATCCCAAGGATTGCCGCGACACCGCGGCGGACCTTCTGAAGCAGGAGGGATAATAGGCTGGAAAGTGTATAGAACCTAAGGAATTCGGCATAACCGGCGGCCGCTCCCTGCCTCCTTCGTGCAGCTTGCGTAATCGTGCGGGCTAGCAGGTGCAAACTTTGGGAAAATAAAAGCGTATGCAAGTGTTCGTTCCAGATGCGCCAAGGAGGCACCATGGAGTACAAGATCACCGGGTACGAGCCCGCCAAGCTGTTCCATTATTTCGAGGAGATCAGCGCGATTCCGCGCGAGTCGGGCAACGAGAAGGGGATCAGCGATTACCTCGTGGCGTTCGCCAAGGAGCACGGCCTGTGGGTGTATCAGGACGACGTGTACAACGTCATCATCAAGAAGGCCGCCTCGGCGGGCGCCGAGGACGCGCCGGCGGTCATGCTGCAGGGCCATATCGACATGGTCTGCGATAAGCTGGGCACGGTCGAGCACGACTTCACGAAGGACGGCATCGATCTCGTGGTGAAGGACGGCGTTCTCACTGCCAACGGTACCACGCTGGGCGCCGACAACGGCATCGCCGTGGCGCTCATGCTCACCGTGCTCGATGACGACACGCTCGCGCACCCCGCGCTCGAGTGCGTCTTCACCACGGACGAGGAGTCCGGTCTCGTGGGCGCCGAGACCCTCGATAAGTCCCAGATCGACGCGCGCATCATGATCAACCTCGATTCCGAGGAGGAGGGCGTGGCAACCGTGAGTTGCGCCGGCGGCGTCGTCGTCACCTTCACGCGCCCCGTCGCGCGCGAGCACAAGGCGGGCAGCTTGCTCACGCTCGAGATCTCCGGCCTGCTGGGCGGCCACTCCGGCGCCGACATCCATCTGGAGCGCGGTAACGGCAACATCATCATGGCGCGCATCGTCGACCGCCTGATGGCGGCCGGCTCTCCGGCGCTCGTCAGCTTCAACGGCGGCACCAAGGACAACGCCATCAACCGCGAGTGCAGGGCCGAGCTCGTCTACGCCGACCACGCGGCCGCCGAGGCGGGCGCCGAGGTCGCGCGCGACGTCGCCGCGAAGGTGGCCGCCGAGCTCGAGGCCTACGACCCCGGCTTTACCTGCGACGTCGCGATCGCCGATGGCGTCGAGGCCGAGGCTATCGATGCGGACACGGCCCTGGCCTTCGTGCGCGCTATCCGCTTGGCTCCCAACGGCGTGATGCGCCGCAACCTCGCGGCCGACGGCGCCGTGGACGTGTCCTCCAACATCGGCGTGGTCGCCACGTCCGAGAACGAGGTCAAGATCCTGCTGTCCCCGCGTTCCTCCATCACCTCGCTGCAGGAGGAGTTCAAGGATCGCCTGCAGACGCTCGCCGACGTCCTGGGCTTCGACGCCGCGTTCGAGTACGAGTATCCGGGCTGGAGCTACGCCGAGCATTCGCCGGTGCGCGACGTGTTCGTGGCAACCTACCGCGAGCTGTTCGATGCCGACCTGCGCATCGAGTCCATCCATGCCGGCCTCGAGTGCGGCCTGTTCGCCGAGGCGCTCGACGGCCTCGACGCTATCGCCGTGGGACCGACGCTGAAGGACGTCCATACGCCCGATGAGAGCATGGAGCTCGCATCTTCCGAGCGCTTCTACGAGCTGCTCGTCGCCGTGCTGGGCCGCCTGGCAGCGTAGCCGACGGGTGCGTCCGCGCCGGTACCCACCATATGCGCTGATCGGGCGCCCCGCAGCTCGCCGCCGGGCTGCGGGGCGCCTTGCGCATCGCTTGTTTTCCAGCGCGTCATTTTTCCGTATCGGGTATCATGGGTATCTTTACGGGGTAAAGAAAGACACTAATGGATAGAGCTCGCACGTTAGAGGTACCTGCATGCTAGATAGATTTACCGATCGCGCGCGCCGCGTCATGTCGCTGGCAAAGGAGGAGGCGCTCGCGCTCTCGTCGACGAAGGTGGGCACCGAGCACCTGTTGCTCGCACTCGCCAAGGAGGAGGAGGGCATCGCTGCGGAGGCCCTTCGAAACCTCGAGATCGCACACGATGACATCCTTGCGACCATGAAGGAGCTCGCCACGACGGTCCCCGCCGCGCCCGCGCAGGGCGAGGCGGACGGGTCCGCGGGCGACGCGACGTCGGATGCGCAGGCCGCCGAGGCATCGCGCCTGGCGTTCACCCCGGCCGTCATCGCCGTGATGGAGAAGAGCTTCCGCCTGGCGCGCGAGAACAACCAGACCTATGTGTCGACCGAGCATCTGCTGCTCGCAATCGTGGCGCAGGCGGACTGCAGGGCCATGGAGATCCTGCAGCGCCTCGGCGTCTCGGGTGCAGCGGTGCGCGGCGCCGTCGAAAAGCTCACGGCGAAGGACGCCGGCAAGAAGCGTCCGCTGGCGGGTTCCGCCTCCGGGCGCCCGGGTGGCGGCCTGCCGTTTTTCTCGGGTGAATCGGGCCAGCCGCAGGGCCAGCCCGAAAGCACCCTCAAGCAGTTCGGCACCAACCTCACCGAGGAGGCGCGCGCCGGCAAACTCGATCCGGTCATCGGCCGCGAGAAGGAGATCTCCCGCATGATGGAGATCCTGTCTCGCCGCACCAAGAACAACCCGCTCATCCTCGGCGACCCCGGTGTAGGCAAGACCGCCATCGTGGAGGGGCTCGCGCAGGAGATCGCCGCTGGCAACGTGCCCGAGAACCTCATGGGGCAAAACGTTTGGACTCTGGATCTTCCCGGCTTGGTTGCGGGTGCGAAGTACCGCGGTGAATTCGAAGAGCGCTTGAAGAACGTGATTCGCGAGGCGACCGAGGCCGATGACATCATCCTGTTCATCGACGAGATGCATACGCTTATCGGCGCGGGTTCCGCCGAGGGGTCGATCGATGCGAGCTCTATGCTCAAGCCCGTCCTCGCACGCGGCGCATTTCAAATCATCGGCGCCACCACGGCCGAGGAGTTCCGCAAGCATCTGCAGAAGGATCCCGCGTTCGAGCGGCGCTTCCAGGCGATCGACGTCGAGGAGCCCAGCATCGAGGATACGGTCAAGATCCTCAACGCCCTGTGCCCGCGCTATGCCGAGCATCATCACGTGACCTATACGCCCGCCGCCATCGAGGCGGCGGTGCGGCTGTCGAGCCGCTATATCCAAGATCGCTTCCTACCCGACAAAGCCATCGACTTGATGGACGAGGCGGGTGCGCGCGCCCGTATCGCCGCGAACCGCGCGCCCCAGGCCGTGCGCGATGCCGAAGCCAAGGTCGGCGAGCTCAAGGCTGCTGTTTCCGAGGCGACGGCGAGCGATGACATGAACCGCGCCGCGGAGCTGAAGCAGGATGAGCAGCAGGCCGAGACCGCGCTCGCCCGTGCGCGCGAGGCATGGACCGAGGAGCTCAACGCCCGCTCGCTCGTCATCGATGTGCCGCAGATAGCCGACATCGTCTCGGTGGCGTCCGGCGTACCGGTCTCCTCGCTCACCGAGGACGAGAGCCGCCGCCTGCTGGCATGCGAAGAGGCGCTCAAAACGCGCATCATCGGGCAGGACGAGGCGGTGGCCGCCGTTGCCAAGGCGATCCGCCGCAGCCGCTCGCCCCTCAAGGACCCCCGCCGCCCCGGCGGATCGTTCATCTTCCTGGGTCCCACGGGCACCGGTAAGACCGAGCTCGCCAAGACGCTGGCGGAGTACCTGTTCGGCAGCAAGGACGCCCTCATCAGCTTCGATATGTCCGAGTTCGCCAGCGAGTACGAGGTCTCAAAGCTCATCGGCTCGCCTCCGGGCTACGTGGGCCACGACGAGGGCGGCCAGCTCACCAAGGCCGTGCGACGCCATCCGTACTCCGTCGTGCTGTTCGACGAGATCGAGAAGGCGCATCCCGATATCTTCAACATCTTGCTGCAGGTGCTCGATGAGGGTCGACTGACCGATGGCCAGGGCAAGACCGTTGATTTCCGCAATACCGTGGTCATCATGACGTCCAACGTGGGTGCTCGCGAGATCGCGCAGGACGCTACGGTCGGGTTCGGTACCACGGGGGAGGCGGGACTCACCGGCGACGAGATCCGCACGCGTGCGATGGGCGAGCTCAAGCGCCTGTTCCGTCCGGAGTTCCTGAATCGCATCGACGACATCGTGGTGTTCAAGAAGCTCGTGGGCGCGTCGCTTACCAGAATCGCCGCCCTGCTCGTGGACGACCTGCGCCAGCGCTTGATCGGGAACGGCATGAACATCGTGTTGTCTGACGCCGCGCTCGACAAGATCGTGGCCGAGGGAACCGACCTCAGCAACGGTGCCCGCCCGCTGCGCCGTGCCATCCAGCGCCTTATCGAGGATCCGCTGTCCGAGGAGCTGCTGGCAGGCGAGTGGCACGAAGGCGACACCGTGCAGTGCGACGTCGAGGACGGCGCGTTTGTCTTCACGCACGGTTCGGGCGAGATCCCCGCTCCGCGCGCCGCGGGTGCGCTCGGCGCGGGCTTCGAGGCCGCGCCGCGCAACGCCGGCGCGGCCTCGGGCAGTCGCGGCCTGGGTGCGGGCGGCGGTCAGATGGGGGCGGCGGCCCGCGGCTAGGTGATCGTGATCTAGCTGGTGGCGCGGCGAAGCAGTATCGAGGGAGGGCCTGCGTCAAAAGGCGGTCCTGTCGATCGGCCGCTCAGCGCCTCGGGCGGATGCCGGTCGTTCAGCCCAAGGGGGGCGTTTTCGAAGACGCGATGCGTGCGATGCGCATCGCGTCTCTTTTTTTGCGTGCGCGCAGCACGTCTGCGCGGTGATCACCGCCGCGCAGGCGGCTTCGGACGCGCCGACGGTCGCCGGTCGGCCATCAGCTCGGCTTTGCGACGACGCTTTTGAATGTGGAGGGCGTCGGGACTCTTCCTTTTCTATAAACAAACGGTTATTCGGCCGTGTTGCCGGCGGGTATATGCGAGAATGCAGGTAAGTCAGGTACGGGACGGGGGTAGCGGTTTGGACAAGACGGATACGCAGAAGCGGATGCAGGAGGCGATTCGCCTCACGGCTCCCGGACAGCCGATTCGCACGGCGCTCGACATGATCATCGCGGGCCATATCGGCGCGCTCATCTGCGTGGGCGATACGGACCACGTGCTCGCGTCGGGAAACGACGGCTTTCCCCTGAGCATCTCGTTCACGTCCAACCGCCTGTTCGAGCTGTGCAAGATGGATGGCGCCATCGTGATCGACGAGGACCTCACGCAGATCCTGCGCGCCAACTTTCACCTGAACCCCGATCCCTCGCTGGCGACCAGCGAGACCGGCATGCGCCATCGTACCGCCGCCCGCATGAGCGTGCTCACCGATGCGATCGTGATCTCGGTTTCGGAGCGCCGCGGCGTGGTGAACGTCTACGTGAACGGGCGCTCCTATCAGATCAAGCCGGTTGCAGAGATCATGAGCTCGGTGAACCAGCTGGTGGCGACGCTGCAGACCACCCGCACGTCGCTCGATCGCTCCCTGCTGCGCCTCACGGCGCTGGAGCTCGACGACTACGTGACCCTGGCCGACATCACGAGCATCTTCTCGAGTTTCGAGATCATGCAGCAGGCGAAGACCGAGCTGGAGACCTGCATCGAGGAGCTGGGCGTTCAAGGCAAGCTCGTGCGCATGCAGCTCGAGCAGCTCGCCGGCAGCAACATGGATGACGAATACAACCTGATGATCCGCGACTACGCGGCGGATTCCTCTCACGAGAACGCCGAGCGCATCCGCGAGCGGTTCGGCGAGATGCAGGCGCAGGACCTCACCAATCCCAAGCGCGTCGCGGAGGTGCTGGGTTACGACAACCTCGATGAGGATTCGGTGCTCACGCCGCTCGGCCTGCGCACGCTTTCGCGTGTCTCGGTGGTCCGCGACGGCGTTGCGGAGAAGATCGTCGACGAGTATGGCTCGCTGCAGGACCTGATGGACGATATCCGCCGCGACCCGGAGCGCCTGGGCGACTTCGGCGTGAACAACCCGGCGATCCTGGCCGATTCGCTCTATCGGATGCAGGGCAAGCGCGGCGGGGGTGCGGCGTAGTGGTGCAGATGGCGAGCGTGTGCGCGGTCGTCGTTTCGGGCGGAAGCGGCACCCGTTTCGGCAACCCCGGCGGCAAGCAGCTGGTCAATGTGGCCGGCAAGCCCATGATGACGTGGTCGATCATGGCGTTCGACCGCTCTGCGCGCGTGGGCCACATCGTGGTGGTGTGCCCAGCGGAGCGGCGTTCCGAAATGCGCCGCCTGGCGATCGACCCCTTCGAGTTCCAAACCCCGATCACCTTTGCCGATGCGGGGGAGACGCGGCAGGACTCCACAAGGGCCGGCGTCGCCGCGGTGCCGCTGGGCTTCGAATACGTCGCGATCCACGATGGCGCGCGCCCCCTCATCACGACCGAAGCGATCGATCGCGCGATTTGCGCGCTTGAGGAGGATCGCTCGCTTGATGGCGTGGTGTGCGGGCAGCCGGCGATCGATACGCTCAAGATCGTCGAGGGCCAGCGCATCGTGGAGACGCCTCCGCGTAGCATGTACTGGGCGGCGCAGACCCCGCAGATCTTCCATATCGGCTCGGTGCGCCGTGCGCATGATGCGGCGCTCGCGGAAGGGTATGTGGGCACCGACGACTCGTCGCTCGTGGAGCGCATGGGCGGCGTCGTGCGCTGCGTGGAGAGTCCGCGCGACAACCTGAAGGTGACGGTTCCCGAAGACCTGCGTCCCGTGACGGCTATTCTGCTGGGCCGCATGAGCGATGCGGAGAGCGCGCAGGATACCGGCATCGCGCTTCCCGAGGAGTAGGCGCATCGCCCCGTGCGTTTCGTCGCCCGATCTTTCTCGAACTTGCCTGTTTCGGTCGTCCGCTGCGGTATTCGATGCGTTCGCGGGCGCCAGGCAATGCTTCTGCCGAGGTATGTGCAACGTTTTTCGTACAGTTCTTCTTTTTAGTCGAGTAGGTCACGATAAAGCACGACAAAACCGCAGGTAGCAGAAGTGTATGTGCACTGGCATACATTACGGGTTTCGAGACTGGTACGAAAAACGTGCCCTACGTTTTTTATCATCTGTCGAGATGCCCCTTCAGCGTGTCCCGGGCGCTCCCAGGCACGGGAAGGGCACTCCCGGGCACGATGAAAAGCTAAACAGGGTATAGTCATGGGATGCGCCGTGCAGCCGTTTCCGTGCGAGCCGCTGCGGCGCGAGGAATTGTCGATCGACATGAGGATGGAGGCCCTATGGCATCGAGCCTTCGCATTGGACACGGCTATGACGTCCACCGGTTGGTGGAGGGTCGTCGCTGCATCATCGGCGGCGTGGACATCCCGCATGATAAGGGCTTGCTGGGCCATAGCGATGCCGACGTGCTGGCGCATGCTCTGGCAGACGCCATCCTCGGTGCCTGCCGCGGCGGGGACATCGGCAAGCTCTTCCCCGACGCGGACCCCGCATACGAGGGTGCCGACTCCCTGGTGCTGCTTGCTCGCGTGATGGAACATGCGCGCGGGTTGGGCTACGAGTTCGTTGATGCGGATTGCACGCTGGCATGCCAGGAGCCCAAGATCACCCCGCATCGCGAGGCCATGCGTGAGAACCTCGCGCGCGCTATCGGCTGCCCGATTGAGAACGTGGGCGTGAAAGCCACGACTACCGAGCGTCTCGGCTGGGAAGGCGAAGGCGAGGGCATCGGCGCCTGGGCCGTCTGCCTTCTCGAGCGATGTATCTAGATGAGCCGCCCGCGGCGGCGTTCCATTACCCCTTTTCATTTCTGAGCGGATTTTCATGCCCGACGAGGCGGAAGTCCACGCTTCTGCAAGGTACCCCGCTCATATAGACTATTCAAGAACGATAACGACGTGGGCGAGGCGGTGTGTCTCGTCCAATGCGAGTTCCGCACGAGCCGAAGCGCCCGGTAGGCGCTTCGTGCGAGCCAGGACTGTTTGAGCAGTGGATGAGACACACCGCCTCGCCTTGCGAGGAGAGGCCCATGAAGATCTACAACAGCGCCACCCACCAGAAAGAGGACTTCCGCCCCATCGAGGAGGGAAAGGTCCGCATGTACGTGTGCGGTCCCACCGTCTACGACAACATCCATATCGGCAACGCCCGCACGTTCATCAGCTTCGACGTGATCCGCCGCTGGCTCATCGCGAGCGGCTACGAGGTCA
>URKM01000030.1 GCA_900548365.1 uncultured Collinsella sp.
CGCCGCCAGCCCTCCAAAGCCAGCCCGCCGCCGCCAGCCCTCCAAAGCCAGCCCGCCGCCGGCCGCCCGCCGCCAGCCCGCCGCCGCCAGGCTCTACCGCCCGTTGTCATCATCCACCAGCCGCCTGGCACCCGCCAACCGGCCAGCATGCCACCGGCCGTCGGCCGCCCCCGCGCATCGCTACTCGGCATTCACCCGCTTCGGGATACCAAACCCACGAAGCAGCCCCTCCAGATAGCCTTCTTCGCCTATTCGCGCATACTGTATCCGCATCACCGGATAGCCCAACGCGGTTATATGAGACTCGCGCTGCCGCTCGCGCACAATCGCCTCGAGCGACCACCCCGTTACCGAGGCCTCGTCTCTATATTTGTCCAACCCGTCAACCTCCTCGATAACGCATGCGCCGTTTTCGAGATGCCAAACCCCGTCCACGCGTATCGTCTTACCGAAGTCGACCGGATCTTCGAACTCGACCTGCAGGTCCGCCGGTTGCACATATCCCAGCTCGATAATCAAACCGCGGACCGTCGACTCGCCGCCGTTTTCCGACGCGCCATCGGCGTAATCCACCGCCTCGAGCGCGCGACACTTGCCGTGCCTGCCCTTTCCATAGCGATGAACGAACTTCAGCAGTCGCTCCTTCGTTGTGAGCTCGTATCGCAGTGCGCAATCGAGCATCGGCAGGCTCTGCGATAAGCTGCTTGCCAACGCGCACTCGAACAGCGTGCTGTCAATATCCGTTACATGGCACCCATCCACCTCGACAACCGAGCAGCCCTTACAACTCCGGCGAACGACCTTGACGCTCGCACCTCGCGAGCGCGCAGCAACGTCCCGGGCGGACAGTCCGCTCGGCTCCGACAACGTATAGATGCGTTCGATCAGCGCTTTCGGCACCCACAAGCCGTGCATGACCGCGGCGGAAAACGAGCAGAACACCACGCCAGGATGACGCTTCGCATATGTTCGCAGCACATGCCGGGCTTTGGTGCGCGGCGCATATCCCAGCGATTCAAGATACGTTGCACGCGCAAACATCCCTGGCCACGGCACCCCGACCTCGCCCGACCTCACCCTCAGTTCAAGCGCTTTGCGCTCCGCCTCGCTGCCGGGAAGCAGGTAGAGCCCTTCCCGCTCCGATTTATGAAACCGCTCTTCCAGATATCGGCCCATCTTCGTATTCCGCAGCCGCCCCACCTCCCCGGCTCGCCTTCGATTGCATCGCGACGCGCTGCACAACGCCACCGTATCGCGGGGCTCTCACATATTCCCTGCCATTGCTAACGAATTCCTTGCAGCATGCCGTAGCGCGTCAAACAACGGTGACGAGCACCAGCTCACGGTGCCCTCCCGCGCACGCGAGCATCAAGATCCGCTCGGCTTCACCGTAAATCTCACTGCAAACTCCATAAGAATTCGCCACATCAAACCGTCATCCCGCGCGCGGGGATTGAACGGGCTTCGCCCGCCAGGTGGCAGACCGCGTCATCACCGTCATCCCGCGCGCGGGGATTGAACCCTGCGGCATGGCCAAGTCACACACACCGCCACTAAACTTCAGATTTCGAGCGTTTCGAGGCAGCGAACGTTTTTCGAGCATTCCACGGCAGCGAATGGAGGCAAACGTGCGAATCTGGCTGCCTTAAACTGCTCCAAAAACGCTTTACTGCCTCAGAATGCACGAAAACCCACGGGGCCAATGCCCGCAAGCGCCCGCCGCGCGAACGCCAACGCCCGCAAGCGCCCGCCGCGCGAACGCCAATGCCCGCAAGCGCCCGCCGCGCGAACACCGGCGCCCGAAAGCCCCGGGGGCCGCCTGCCTTCGCAAGCGCCTGCCACGGAGCCAAGGCCGCAAGCGCCCGCCATCTAATCGTTCCGCTATATTCCCAGCTCAAAGCACTTGTATGACCCAGTTCAGCCGCTTCACACCGAGCACCTCTCGAGGTATGCCATCGCCAGCTTGAGCAGCGACTCGGTAAACGGCACGAAGAACGGCGCCCAAGGGGTTGCAAACCATGCCCGACAAGGTATATTTGACCCGAACGGCCCGATGCTCTTTCGCCTATTCGCATCGGACACAACAGAGAGGAAACTACCATGGCTCATCCCGTAATTGATGCCGACGAGTGCATCGCATGTGGCGTTTGCGTTGACGCCTGCCCCGCTGGCGTTCTGGAGCTCAACGACGTCGCCACCGTGGCCGACGAGGACTCCTGCGTGGCCTGCGGCGCCTGCCAGGACGCCTGCCCCGCCGGCGCGATCACCGAGATCGTCGACGAGTAAACCAGGCCCACACGGTCACCAAAAAGCCACTCGAACCCCCTGGGCTCGAGTGGCTTTTTCTTTTCATCATCGATAGGGCGATCCGAGCCAGCGATGGCGGGCGACGAGCTCGGCCGGCTCCGGTGGCCCCGCGACCCCGACGAGCTCGGCCGGCGCCGGTGGCTCAGAGGCCGCGGGCGATCCCAGGCGCCCTAACCGACCCCGCGACCCCGACGAGCCCGACCAGCGCCGGTGGCTCCGCAACCCCGGGCGGCCCCAACCAGCTCCGCAGCCCCGACGGGCCCACGGCCCCGGCGCCGACGGGGAACGGCCCGCTACTCCAGGTCCCCCTCATACGGCATGACCTCGGCAAGGTAGCCGCGGGCGGCAAGCTGCGACTCGATCTCGTCGAGCGCGTCCTCCGATTCGGCTGCGATGCGATGGAAGTGGTACCCGCTCGTCACCGTCATGAGCGGGAAGCTCTTGCCCGCCGCGATATCGGCGACGTAGCGCGCCACATCGCGCCGGCTCTTGATATCCAGATCTGCGGTGATCTTTCCATAGACACGATGGTTGACCAGCACGTTCGTCACCACGCCGCCCAGATCGACGATGGTGTTGAGCTCGTCTTCGACCTCTTCGACCGTATGGTGCACCTTGACGAGGCGCGTGGGCAGCTCGTCGCGCGCGCCTTCCCGCAGCACGTACCCACGGGCCGTAGCGACCACGTCGTGCCCGTTGGCGCGCAGAAGGGCGATGTCCTGCACGATGACCTGGCGACTGACGCCGAGCGATCGCGCGAGCCCGCTTCCCGAAAGCGGACCGCTCGCCCGCTGCAGCTCGCCGATGAGCGCGATGCGGCGGTCACGACCGGGCATCGCGCCGCCGGAGCCGCGACGTTCCGTCATCGGGACTCCTCCGCACCCGCCTCGTCCAGCATGCGCAGATGCTTCAGCGACAGATCCAGGATTCCGGCGGAATGCGTGAGGGCGCCGGAGGAGATCACGTCGACGCCCAGGTCGGCGAGCTCGCGAACGCGCTCGAGGTCGACGTTGCCGGACGCCTCGACCACCGCGCGGCCGTCGATCAGGGCAATCGCCTCCGCCATCTGGTCGTGGTCCATGTTATCCAGCATGATGATGTCGGCGCCCGCCGCCAGTGCCTCGCGCACCATCGCGAGCGATTCGCACTCGACCTCGACCGTGCAGGTGAACGACACGTGGGAGCGCGCGGCGGCGACCGCCGGCGCGATGCCGCCCGCCGCGTCGATATGATTGTCCTTGAGCATCACGGCGCTCGACAGGTTGTAGCGGTGGTTGGCGCCGCCGCCCAGCAGGACCGCCTCCTTCTCGAAGATCCTCATGCCGGGCGTCGTCTTGCGCGTATCCACCAGCACGGTGCCCGTGCCCTCGAGCGCATCCGCCATCCGACGCGTATACGTCGCGATGCCGCTCATGCGCTGCAGGTAGTTGAGCGCCACGCGCTCGCCCGAGAGCAGCACGCGCGCATCGCCGAACACCTTCGCCAGCAGCTGCCCCGATTCGACACGGTCGCCGTCGGCGACATAGGATTCGACGCGCGTCGCGGGATCGAGCAGCGAAAACGTCCGCTCGAACACGCTCAGGCCGGCCAGCACGCCGTCCTGCTTCGCGATGAGCTGCACCTCGGCGGGGCGCGCGTTCGGGCACACGGACATGGTGCTGATATCCTCGCTGGTAATATCCTCCTGCAGAGCACGGCGGATGTAGTCGTCGACGACGAGATTCATGGTGATGGGATTCATGCTCGCTCCTCAATAGACCTCGTAGGGTTGTTGCAATTGCGGTGCCCGCCCGAGCGGCGACCGCGTGCCCGGGCGGGGCGCACCAGAAAGCCGGACGGTGCCGCGGCATCCGAAGGGGGCCGCCGTCCAGCCGATCAGCCTTGTCCGCACAGTCCGTCGATGCCGCTGCGGTATGCGCCCGTGGGGCGATGGACGCCGTCGAGCGCCGGCTCGCCTGCCGCCGGAACCTCCAGCGACTCGCCCGTGGCGATTCGGTATGCCGCGCGCCCCGCGAAGACCAGCGCCTCGAGCAGACTGTTGCTCGCCAGCCGATTCGCCCCGTGCACGCCGTTGCAGCTCGTCTCGCCCGCGGCGTAGAGCCCCGGCATGCTCGTAGCGGAATCGCGGTCGACCCGGATACCGCCCATGAAATAGTGCTGCGTGGGAACCACGGGAATCGGCTCTTCCAGGATGTCGCGCCCCTCATCGAGGCAGCGCTGGCGAATGTTCACGAAATGCTCGCGCACCACGACGGGGTCGACCGGCGCGAACGAGAGCCATTCGTGCTCGACGCCCTCGGAGCGCATCTCCTCGCGCATCGCGGCGGCGACCACGTCGCGCGGCTGCAGCTCGTCGGTGAACCGCTCGCCCGCGTGGTTGAGCAGCACCGCCCCCTCGCCGCGACAGCTCTCGGAGATGAGGAACGCGCGACCGGGCTGCTCGGAATAGAGGCCCGTGGGATGGATCTGCACGTAGTCGAGATGCTCGGTCGCGATGCCGTACTTCGTCGCCAGGTATATGGCGTCACCCGTGAGCTGCGGGAAATTCGTCGAATGCTGGTACACGCCCCCGATGCCGCCCGTCGCCAGCACGGTCGCGCCCGCTCTGATCTGGAACGGCCGGGAACCCGCCGCCGCGTCGACGGAACCTTCCGCGCGGAAACCGCCCCCGGACGCGGGGGCGGCGCCCTCCGGCAGCAGCTCGTCGATGGTCTCCAGCGATTCCGCCTCGCTCACCGGCAACGCCAGCACGCCGGCGCACGCTCCGTCCTCGACGAGCAGGTCGACCATAGCGACGTGCTCGAGAATGCGGACGTTCTCCAGGCGGCGCACCTGCTCGAGCAGCTTCGTGGTGATCGCCTGCCCCGTGATGTCCTTATGGAACGCGATGCGCGGGCGCGCATGGGCGCCCTCGCGGGTGAATGCGAGCCCGCCGTCCTCGCCGCGGTCGAACTGCACCCCAAGATCGAGGAGGTCGTTGATCACCGTCCGGCTCGAACGGATCATGATGTCGACGCTCTCGCGGTCGTTCTCGAAATGGCCGGCGCGCAACGTGTCCTCGAAGAACGAATCGTAATCATCCCCCTCGGGCAGCACGCAGATGCCCCCTTGCGCCAGCATCGAGTCGCACTCGTCCACCGCGCCCTTCGACAGCATCACGATGTCGCAGGTCGAGGGCAGCGTCAGCGCTGCATACAGCCCCGCGACGCCGCATCCCACGATGACGACGTCGCACGCCATCCCCTGCGCGCCCATATCGCGGACCGCCTCCACGTCGATGCCCGCCGGGATTCCCGCGCCCTGCAGCGCGCTCTTCTCATCCATGCTGCCCCCTAGCGCGCGGCGTACTCGAGCATGCGGTCAAGCGTCAACTTCGCCTGAGGGGCCGCCTCGGCGTCGACCGCGACCTCGCCCGTGCCCGTCTCGAGACACGCCGCGACCTTTTCGAGGGTGACCATGTCCATGTCGCGACAGGTCGGCGGAGTCGCGGTGAAGAAGAAGCGCTTCTGCGGGCAGCGGCGCTCGAGCTCGAAAAGCACCCCGCGAACCGTCACCACGATGAACTCCATCGCATCGCTCGATTCCGCATGGGCGATGATGCCCGACGTCGCACCGATGTAATCCGCCTCCGCGAGCACCTCCGCCGTGCATTCAGGATGCGCGAGCACCACGGCGTCGGGATGCTCCGCCTTCAGCGCGCGCAGCTCCTCGATCGAAACATCCTCATGGCGCGGGCAGTAACCCTTGTTCAGGATGATGTGCTTGTCGGGAACCTGCTCGGCAACGTAGCGGCCCAGGTTCCTATCGGGGATGAACAGGACGTGCCGTTGCGGGAGCTCGGAGACGATCTTCACGGCGTTCGACGAGGTGACGCACACATCGCTCCACGATTTGATCTGGACCGTGGAATTCACATAGCAGGCGACGGCCAGGTCGTCGCCGTACCGCTCGCGCGCCGCCTCCACCGTCGCCCGCTCGACCATATGCGCCATGGGGCAATCGGCCAGGGGCTCGGGCAGCAGCACGGTCTTCGCCGGGTTCAGCAGCTTCACGCTCTCGCCCATGAATTCCACGCCGCACAGCACGATCACCTGCTGCGGAAGCGTTACCGCCAATTTCGCAAGGTAGAACGAGTCGCCCACGTAGTCGGCGACGTCCTGGACCTCGGGATCGACATAATAGTGCGCCAGAACGACCGCGTCGCGCTCTTCCTTCAGCCGAGCGATGCGCTCGCGTACTTCCCTGGTATCTTGCTGGGCCATGCGTTCCCTCTCCCCATGCGGCCGCGCGGGCGCGGCCCGAATACATTGGGGAAAGTATCGCACCAGTCTTTACACCTGACAAGACAGGTATCGCGACGGCATGTAAAAGCCCGAAGCGCGCCAAAGCACGGACGCCCGCCGCGCGCCGTACCGCATGGCCGGCGAGCCCGAGTTCGAGACCACGCGACTCGGACGCCCGCCGCGCGCCGGACAGGGCGCCGCCCTAGTACGGAGCGCCCGCCGGGGCGATCTTCTTCAGATACGACCACATGCGCTGCTTCTCCGCGCGATCGCCCAGGGCGGCCTCGAAGCCGTCGAGCGCCAGCACGCGACGGCCCAGCACCGGAGCGATCAGGCCCGGCGTGAGCATCGCCGTATCGAAGTCCTCGATCGCAGCGAGGGCGTCGGCATACGCTTCGCGCATGAGCTCGATGGCCGTGACGTCGAGCAGGATCACCAGCTCCGGATCGAGTGCCTCGAGCGCCTCCCGGAACAACTCGACGGGGATCTGCCCCTCGAACGCGGCGTCCCCCGCACCCGGAGACGCGACGCAGGCGAGGCCGCAGAAATCCTCGGGAGCATAACCGCGGGCGCCCAGTGCCGAGCGCAGCGCGACGCCGTCCGCGCCCGACAGCAGCTCGCCGCCGGAGCGCTCGGCCTCTCCGAGCTCGCCCTTCACCAGCACCACGGGGGAGAAGCCGTTGCCCGTCATCCATACGCCGCGGGATGCGAGCGACTCGAGCTCCTGACGAGCCTGCTGTGCGAAAGCCGTTTTTCTTTGGAAACTCGAGATAGACATGCGCCCCACCGTTTCGTCGCCGTTCGTGCCAACGCATTCCATTCTACCCGCGGCTTCGTGACTATGTCACCGACTTGCGTGCAACGCATCGTGCAACTTGGGTATAACGCACTTCGATAAGATAAGTCCCCGCGGCGCCGCAGCGCTCGCGAGCAACCGCAATGGAGGATCCCATGGCAAATGTAACCGAAGTCACCATGGCCAATTTCGACAGCCTGCTCGGCGAAGAGCTTCCCGTCCTCATCGATTTCTGGGCGCCTTGGTGCGGCCCCTGCCGTACGCTTTCCCCCATCGTCGACGAGGTCGCCGGCGAGCTCGAGGGCAAGCTGAAGGTTGCCAAGTGCAACGTGGATGAGAACCAGGACCTCGCCATGAAGTACGGCGTCATGTCCATCCCCACCCTCGTCCTGCTGAAGGGCGGCCAGGAAATCGGCCGCACCGTCGGCGCCATGCCCAAGGCCAAGCTCCTCGCAGAGATCGAGAGCCGCCTGTAAGTCCACCCGTCCCGGCCGCCCCAACGCGCCGGGCACCGCATCAGCTTTCCCCCGACCCCGGCGCCACCCCTTCGCGTCGGGGTTTTTGCGTCCGCCCCCGGTCGGCACCCCGCGCCGCGCAGCCGAGGGCACGCTGCGACGCCGCGCGTCCTCGTTGGGGGTACACTAACAGCCGTACGCGTACGACCATGCCGCAGCAATCGGTCGCACATCGATCAGCAAAGGAGCCACCATGCACGACGTGGGCATGAACATGAGCCAGCTCGAGATGAGCGTGAAGCAGGTAGACGACGCGATCGCGCTTGCGCGCGAATGGAGCCACCAGCTGCTCCACGCCACGGAAGCCTACGATATGGAGCGCATCGGCTCCAAGCTCGAAGCGGCCATGGGCGCCCTTGACGAGGCGCGCGGCGCGCTCGATGGCTACGAGGACGCCATCGAGGCGGACCACAACGCCGTCGGCACCGTGAGGCTGGTGTAGGCGATGGCCGCCGGCAGCCCCCCGACGAGCGACCTGGCGCGCTTCTCCATCGCCGTACCCGAAGACCTGCTGCGCGCGTTCGACGCGCAGATATCGCGGCACGCCGCCGTCGCCAACCGCTCCGAGGCGATCCGCGACCTCATCCGCGCCTCCCTCGTAAAGGAGAGCGAACGAACCCCCGAGGCGGAGGTCATCGGATCGCTCACCATGATCTACGACCATCACACCGGCGACCTCACGCGCCGCCTCGACGAGGTCCAGCACGACTACACCGATGAGATCGTCTCGACCCTCCACGTGCACCTCGACCATCACAACTGCCTCGAGATCCTGGCGCTGAAGGGGCGCGGCGCGCGCATATACGAGCTCGCCGACAAGCTCCTCGGCCTGCGAGGCGTGCACCACGGCGAGCTCACCTGCGCCGCGACCGACCAGAGCCTCGATTTGTAACATCCATCTATCGAAACGTGCCGCGCGGCGCCCGCCGCCGAAGCGCCCGGCCATCCCCGGTCGCGCGTAGTCGGGCGCGCCGGCAGCATAGCACCCGAGGAGCCGCCATGGCGCGTGCGCACATCCATGTAACCGGCATCGTCCAGGGCGTCGGCATGCGCCCGTTCGTCTATCGCGAGGCGCTCGCGCACGGCATCCGCGGCTGGGTGCTCAACGCCGGCGACGGCGTGCACATCGAGGCCTCCGGCACCGACGCCGCCATCGCCTCGTTCGCTGCCGCGCTTCGCGACCACGCACCCGCGGCCTCCCGCATCGAGGCCGTGGAGGTCCGCGAGCTCGACGACGCACCCGCCAACGAGCCCGGTGACACCCCCTTCCGCATCGTCGCCTCCGAAGACGACACCGCCCGGACCACGCTGGTCTCCCCAGACATCGCCACATGCGACGACTGCCTCCGCGAGCTGTTCGACCCGAGCGACCGGCGCTTCCACTACCCCTTCATCAACTGCACGAACTGCGGCCCGCGATTCACCATCATCCAGAGCCTGCCCTACGACCGCGCCGCCACCTCCATGCAGGCGTTCCCCATGTGCCCCGCCTGCGCCGGCGAATACGCGGATCCGGGCGACCGCCGCTTTCACGCGCAGCCCGACGCCTGCTTCGACTGCGGGCCGCACATCACCTGGCGGGAGGCGCCGGCCGACCGGCTTCCCTCCCTCCGCCCGGCACCCCGCGCGACGGCGGCACCCGTCGTCGGGCGCACGCGCGTGGAAAGCGACGCGATCATCGAACGCTGCGCCGAGCTCATCGCGAGCGGGGGCATCGTCGCGCTCAAGGGGCTCGGCGGCTTCCATCTGGCATGCGACGCGGCGAACGAGCATGCCGTGGCGACCCTGCGCTCGCGCAAGCACCGGCCGGGAAAGCCCCTGGCGGTGATGGTTCGCGACCTCGCGGCCGCATCCCTCGTCTGCAACGCGAGCGAGGAAGAGCAAGCGCTGCTCGCCGGCTCCGTCCGCCCCATCGTGCTGCTGCGCCAAAAGCGCGACGCGGGCGATGCGATCGCGCCGAGCGTCGCCGGCGACTGCGCCGAGCTCGGCGTCATGCTCCCGTACACGCCGCTGCAGCACCTCATCATGGCGGCGTGCCGCGAGCGCGGCGTGAACGCCCTGGTTATGACGAGCGGAAACGCCAGCGGCGCCCCCATCGAACGGGACGACGCCGCCGCATGGGAGCGCCTGGTCGCATCCGGCATCGCCGATGCTCTGCTGGGCAACGACCGCGCGATCCTCACACGCTACGACGACTCCGTCATGCGCCTCGACGGCGGGGACGAGCAGCCGGTGCGCCGCGCCCGCGGCTACGCGCCGCAGCCGCTCCCGCTTCCCCCGTCAGCCATCCGACATGAGGATGACGGGGACGCCGCCGATGAAGGGCATCCCTCCGAGCTCGTCAGCCGACGCGGCGCCCGCTCCCAGCCGCCCGCCGTGCTCGCCTGCGGGCCCGAGCAGAAGGCCACGCTCGCCTTCACGCGGGAACATTCCGATGGAACGGCATCCTGCTTCATCTCCCAGCACATCGGCGACCTGGAGAACGCGGAAACGCTCGACGCCTGGCACGAGGCGCGGCGGCGGCTCTCCCAGCTCTTCGACCTGGCACCGCAAGCCCTCGCCTGCGACCTGCATCCCTCGTATCTATCGAGCCAATGGGCGCGCTCCACGGCGCGCTCCGAGCATCTGCCGCTCGTCGAGGTGCAGCACCACCACGCCCACGTCGCCAGCGTCATCGCAGACGCCGCCGCCCACGGGCTCCACGACGCCTCGCTCCCCGTCCTAGGCATCGCCTTCGACGGCACCGGCGCGGGGACGGACGGGACCATCTGGGGAGGCGAGTTCCTGTTCGCGGACCTCGCGGGCTTCAGCCGCGTCGGCACCCTCGCCCCGTGGCCCCTGCCGGGCGGAGCCGCCTCGGTCCGCGATCCGAGGCGCTGCGCGCTCGCGCTGCTCCAGGCCAACGGCCTGCTCGACCACCCCGGAGCCTCCATGCTCCTCGACGACCTGGACGCCGCGACGCGCTCCATCACCGCCCGGATGGTCGAGCGCCGCATCAACTGCCCCCTCACCAGCAGCATGGGACGCCTGTTCGACGCCGTTGCCGCCCTCCTGGGCATACGGGGCGAGGTCAGCTACGAGGGCGAGGCGGCCATCGCTCTCGAGGCCGCCGCATGGCGGGCCCTGGCGCGGATAGAGGACCCGACGGGCGCCGACGCCCCCGCCCCGATCGCCCTACCGGCGTTCTCCTCGACATGGTCGACCGCTTCCACCGGCGGAAACGAGGACCGCCCCTCCCCCGCCCGGAAGGACCGCCCCTCCTCCGACGAACGGACGGGCGAGCGCCCCGCGTCGCGCCGCCTCGTGCTCGACCCCGCCCCGACCCTGCGCGCGCTGCTCGATGCGCGCGCCGCCGGCGCCTCCCCGGACGACCTCGCCCTCGCGTTCCATCATGCAGCCGCCCGCTCGACGCGCGGCGCGGCGCTGGCGCTGTGCCGGGAGCTCGCTATCCGCGACGTCGCCCTGACCGGGGGCGTCTTCATGAACCGCCTCCTGTTCGACCTCGTTCGAACAGGCTTGGAGACAGACGGCGCAACCGTGCTCGCGCCCACCTCGATACCCGTCAACGACGGGTGCATCTCCTACGGACAGGCGGCGGTCGCGCGCGCCAGGCTTTCCGCCAGGTAGCCACCAGCCGCCAAACCGGCAATTCTGCCGTTTCAATCCGTTGGTACCCCGTCGCGCCCGCAACGGGGTACCATCTAGCTTGCAAGAGACAAACGCCCGCCGGCCGCCGCGGCAGCGGGCGCCCGTATGCAATCGAGGTTCCCATGTGCCTGGCAGTTCCCGGCAAGATAGTAACGATCGATGAGGCGGGCGGCGCGACCGTCGACATGCTCGGCGTCCAACGCCCCATCTCCCTCAGACTCACACCCAGCGCCGCCGTGGGCGACTATGTCCTGGTCCACGCCGGTTTCGGTATCCAGGTCATCGACCCGGCTGAAGCCGAGGAGACGCTGAAGCTCATCCGAGAGCTTCCCGAGCTGCTCGATGAGGATCTGGCCGCCGAGGTCCCGGCTCCAGAAGCGAGCACGGCCCCCGCCGCCGCAGCGGACGCGCCTGCCATCTCGGGCGGCGCCGCATGAGCGACATCGACTTCGGCGCCTTCCGCGACCCCGCCCTGGCGCGCAAGCTCATCGACGCCATCCGGCAGCATGCCGACGGCCGGGCCCTCAACCTCATGGAGGTCTGCGGAACGCATACCGTCAGCATCGGCCGTTACGGGTTCCGCTCCATCATGCCCGACGGGCTCAAGCTCCTATCGGGCCCGGGCTGCCCGGTCTGCGTCACGGCCAACCGGGATATCGACCACGCCATCGCGCTCAGCGACCTCGACGACGTCATCATCGCCACCTTCGGCGACATGATGCGCGTCCCCGGGTCGACCAGCTCGCTCATGCGGAAGAAGTCCGAGGGACGCGATATCCGAATCGTCTACTCCCCACTCGACGCCATCGCGCTCGCCGAAAGCAACCCCGGCCGCCACGTCGTCTTCCTCGGCGTCGGCTTCGAAACCACGACGCCGACCATCGCCGCCACCATCCTGGAGGCGGAGGCGCGCGGCCTGCCCAATTTCAGCGTGTTCTGCGCCCACAAGGTGACGCCGCTGGCGCTGCGGGCCATCGCCGACGACCCGCGGACCCGCATCGACGGCTTCATCCTTCCCGGCCACGTCTCCACCATCACGGGCATCGCGCCCTATCGCTTCCTCGTCGACGAATACGGCATCCCGGGCGTCGTCACGGGCTTCGAGCCCGTCGACATCCTCGAGGGCATCGAGATGCTGACGCGCATGATACGCGATGGCTCCCCCGATATCGTCAACGCGTATCGCCGCGGCGTCTCCGAGCAGGGCAACCCGGTTGCTCGAGAGCACGTCGCCGCCGTCTTCGACACAACTGACGCGGACTGGCGCGGACTCGGAACCATACCCGCCTCGGGCCTCGTCATCAAGGAGCGCTTCGCCCTCTTCGATGCGCGCAAGCGGTTCGACGTCTTCGTCGAGCCGACCCGCGAGCCGCGCGGCTGCCGCTGCGGCGACGTGCTGCGCGGAGCGATCGCCCCCGTCGACTGCCCGCTGTTCGGACGCGCCTGCACCCCCGAGCACCCCGTTGGACCCTGCATGGTCTCCAGCGAGGGCTCCTGCGCCGCGTACTTCCGCTATCAAGAGGCATAGCGAAGTCGCCGGCGCGATGCTACGCTGAATCTTCCCGCCGGCCGCCTCGACGCGGCCTCGCGAAACCGCTCGGAAGGGCCTCCCCTCCCTTGTTTTCTTGAAAGGCGATGTTGATATGAACGCGACGGTTCTGCTTGGCCACGGCTCCGGCGGCCAGATGATGAAGCGCATCATCGATGAGATCTTTCTGCAGGAATTCGCCTCACCCGAGCTGCTGGCAGGCAACGACGCCGGCGTGGCGCCCCTCGCGGGCACCGGGCGCATCGCCATGTCGACCGACAGCTTCGTCGTGACACCGCAGTTCTTCCCCGGCGGCGACATCGGCCGCCTCGCGGTTTGCGGCACGGTCAACGACGTCGCCACGTCGGGCGCGCGCGTGCGCTATCTTTCGTGCGGATTCATCCTCGAAGAGGGCTATCCCATGGACAAGCTCCGAGCGATCGTGCATTCCATGGCGCTCGCCGCCCAGGAGGCGGGCGTCAAGATCATCACGGGCGACACCAAGGTCGTCGAACGCGGCGGCGCGGACGGCGTGTACATCAACACCGCTGGAATCGGCGAGGTGCCCGAGCATATCGAGCTCTCCGGCGCATCCTGCCGACCGGGAGACAAGGTCCTGGTAAGCGGCACCCTGGGAGACCACGGCATCGCCATCATGAGCCAGCGCGAGGGCCTTGCGTTCTCGACCTCGATCGAGTCCGACGCCGCACCGCTCAACCATCTCATCTCGGACGTGCTCGCCGCCGCCCCGCACGCACGCTGCTTCCGCGATCCCACGCGCGGCGGCCTTGCCAGCACGCTCAACGAGTTCGCCTGCGCGTCGCGCGTCGATATCACCATCGATGAAGATGCCGTTCCCGTCCGCCCGGAGGTTCGCGCCGCCTGCGAGATGCTGGGATACGATGCGCTGCAGGTCGCCAACGAGGGCAAGATGGTCGCCGTCGTCCCCGCCGACGAGGCGGAAGCCGCCCTCGCGGCCATGCGGGCAAACCGCTACGGAGCGGACGCGGCCATCATCGGAGAAGTCGCCGAGGCCGGTTGCGCGGCGGGCGGTCGGCCCCTGGTCCGCGTGCGCTGCGGCTGGGGCGCAACCCGCGTGCTCGACATGCTCGTCGGCGAGCAGCTGCCCCGCATCTGCTAGGTCGTCGGGCCGCGACGGCGCTCGCCACAGGGCCCCGCCCGAAGCTACGCCTCGCCGCCCGCTACCCCCAGGCGACTCAGGCCGCGCCGGTAGGCGAATGAGAACGCGGCCACCACCGCCCCGGCAAGCAGGCTGTCCGCGATGCGCCAGAACGCCGCGCCGCCCATGCCGAACATGGTCTGCCCCAGCAGCATGGCGCCCATCGTATTGAACGCCTGCGTCCAGTGGTACTTGCCCGACAGACCGCAGCACATGCCGATCACCATGCCGAACACCGCCTGGAGCAAAGGCGGAGCGGCGGGGTAGACGATGCAGAACAACACGACGCCCAGTGCGCTGAAGCCCAGGCGCCACCAGATGCGGTCGCGCACGGCGGTGGCATGGGGCGTCAAGAGGCTCGAGCCCACCAATCCCATCCACATCAGCCGCCTCATGCCCAGCACGTCGCCCGCGAAGAACGCCAGGGAGATCCCCAGCGCCGCGCGCAGATGGTACCTAGTCTTCTCGTTGTCCATCGAAACCTCGCGCAGGGCCGAGCCGATAGTCCGATACGCAAACGAACCACCCGCCGCGCGCGCCCGTTGCGCCTCCGCCGTTCGATTGCGGCAACGCCAATACACCGCAGCGCACAGCAGGAAGCCTGCCGCCATGGTGGCAACCCGAAGAGGCATCTCGTCATCCCTCAGGGGTGCATCGTATACCGCGCCCGCGAGCAGCGCATAAGCGAATCCGTACGTGCCGCCGTTTCCCATGCGCGGGTCGTCCACGGCGACGACCATGACGACCATGAGGCCCGCGATGTTGAGCACGAGCCGCGCCAGCGCGCCGGCGTGCTGGCCAAGCAGCGGCATCATCGTCAAGACGGCGAACACGACCGCCATGGCCCTCAGGTTCTCGACCGGAGCGTAATTGAAGCCCACGAAGCGCACGCACAGCATGCAGACGTAAAGCGCCACCGCGGGAATCGCGCTCTGAGCCCCGAAGAGCGCACCCATCAACGAGATGAAGACGACAGCCGAGGCGACGATCAGCGACGCCCTCGTCAGCAACGCCGCATCGACCGTCGCCCTGCAGCGGACGCATCCCGCCGCGCTCCGAAGCTGTTTCAGGTCCCGCACGCTCAGCTGCAGCAGGCCGTAAAACGAGGGAAGCGCCTCATCCCTATGTCGGCGATGCGCCCGCGCCCGTTGAATGCGCGAATCCTGCGTGACCTGAGACATGCTCGTCTCCCCTCTTCGATGCCCTCTTGCCGCTTCCACCATCCCGCTCGGGCGCGCCGACCATCGGCGCCGACTTCAACGGCGCCCACGTCGCGCCGCGCAAAATGGGTGACACAGTATCGCCAATCATGGGCGCGGCGCGCGTTTCGCACCCGCATTCGCATAAGAAGTTCAAAACTGCACCCGCGCTGCACCCGCGCCCCGAGCGCTGTGGTAAGGTTGCGCCGTCCGCATATCACCCGCTTCGCGCCGCATCCGAGCCGCACGACCCGCCTTCGGCCGGGCGCATCGATCCCATTGGAGCAACATGGCTTTCACGCACGTCATCTTCGATTTGGATGGAACCATCCTCGACACCCTGGATGATCTCGCCCAAGCGTGCAACCATACCTGCGCGTTGCACGGCTGGCCCGAATTCACCACCGACCAATATCGCTATAAGGTTGGAAACGGCATGCTCAAGCTGGTCAAGCGCTTCATGCCGGCGGAATATGCCGGCGATGCCCGCATGTTCGAACTCGCCCTCGCGGAGTTCCGCGCCTACTACGCCGAGCATAAGGAAGACCATACCGCCCCCTATCCCGGCATCATCCCCATGCTCGACGCGCTTCGCGCCGAGGGCGTCTCCCTTGCCGTCCTCACCAACAAGGACCATGCCGCCGCGACCCCGCTCGTCGAACGCTTCTTCGGCTCCGATCGATTCGCGCTCGTCCAGGGACGCGTGGACCGCTTCGCCCCCAAGCCCGATCCCGCCATCACGCGCTTCGTCCTCGATCAGCTGCAGGCCGACCCCGCCTCAACGCTCTATGTGGGCGACTCAAACGTCGACATCCTCTGCGGCCACAACGCCGGGCTGCGCGCCGCTGGCGTCTCCTGGGGCTTTCGCGGCCGCGCCGAGCTCGCATCGGCTGGCGCCGACTATATCGTCGATACGCCCGCAGAGCTCGTCGCATGCGTGCTTGAAAACGCCTAGTTTACGCGAAGGCGGCGCCCCCGAGGGACGCCGCCTTCATTTCGGCTGCCGCACGCGGTGTGCCGCTATCAGCTCAGAAACGCCGTCATGAGCTCAGTGGAGGCATCGTCATCGATGTTCCAAGCGCCCTCGTCGTCCTTGGAATATCCAAGCTCGAGCTCGTTCTCCTTGGGCTCGGCGTTCTCGGTCGACTCCATCATGACCTCGCCGCCCATCTTGTACAAATCATCTTGGGTCGCCGTCGTCAGGTCGATCTCGTTCGCCTTCTCCGAGAACACCGTCTGGAATTCGGTCAGGATATCCCCCATCGACTTGCACGTCATGGTCACCTTGGCCACCGCGGTGCCGTTTTCCTCATCGACGTCGATGCCGTCGACCTTATATGAAAACCCATCCAGGAAAGCACTTGCGAATTCTTGCGGGTCGATACCGAGCGTTTCGAAATCATCGCCCGCGCTCTCCACGATGCCCTCGATGAAATCGGAATCCTCGGCCGTCACGGAGTCGAATTCGGTCGTGATGTCCTCTCGGATCAGCTCCTCGACGGACGGGCCGCTTTGGCAGCCTGTCAGGCCGACCAGGCTCAGCGCAAACGCGAAGACGGCGACGACGGCAGACAGCTTCTTCATAGGTACCTCCAAGCGAATCAGGCGGCGCTCCACTCCCTATGGAGCAAGTGACGTCAGGCTACCCGATGCAAAGACCACGGGACCTCGCAAGTCGACCAACGGCTACCGGCCATTCCGCGAAAGGACACGCAGCTATTCGCGTGCACCGTACTGCTCGTAATACGCATCGATGGCGGCCTTGAGCTCGTCATCGATAACGACGCGTCCGGCGACCTCGCGATTGTAGAGATGCTCGGTGACCTCGGCCATAGACACGATGCTCGCCACCGGGAACCCGTACTTCGCCTCGATCTCCTTCTGTGCGGTGGTGACGCCGCCCTTGCCGACCTCCATGCGGTTAAGGCTCACGATCAAACCCTTGACCTCGACGTTCGCCGCATTCATAAGCTTGGGATAGGTCTCGTCGATAGACTTGCCCGACGTGGTCACGTCCTCGACCATCACGACGCGGTCGCCGTCCTTGAGCTCGTACCCGAGCATGCCGCCCTTGTCGGCGCCGTGGTCCTTGACCTCCTTGCGGTCGGAGCAGTAGCGCACCTCCTTGCCATACAGCGTGTGCATGGCGATGGCGGTGACGACCGAGAGCGGGATGCCCTTATACGCCGGCCCGAAGACGACGTCGAAATCCAGGCCGAAGTTATCGTGGATGGCGCGCGCGTAATACTCGCCCAGGCGCATGAGCTGCTCGCCCGTGACGTAGGCTCCGGCATTCATGAAAAACGGGGACTTACGACCGCTTTTAAGCGTGAAGTCGCCGAATTTCAGCACGTCGGACTCGACCATGAACTCAATGAACTCCTGCTTGTAGGCCTCCACAGGTATCCCCTTTCAACGGATGAACTTCCCGCACTAGTGTAGCGCATGCACCGCGCCCTTCGCCCGCGCACGAGACCGATACATCGCGCCGGGCCGCCAGCAGGGAACCCGCCATTTCGCATCAGGCCGACGTCGTCGCCGCGATCACGCGCCGAGGCGCCCGAGAAACTCCCGTGTCCTCTCGTGTTTCGGGCTGGCCATCACCTGCTCGGCAGGGCCCTCCTCCACGATGACGCCTCCATCCATGAAAATGACCCGATCCGCCACATCGCGGGCGAATGCCATCTCGTGCGTCACCACGATCATGGTCGTATCCTCGGCCGCAAGCTGCTTCAGAACGCGCAAGACCTCGCCCGTCAACTCGGGGTCGAGGGCGGATGTCGGCTCGTCGAAATAGAGCACCCTCGGATTCAAGGCAAGCGCGCGTGCGATGCTCGCTCGCTGCTGCTGACCACCCGAGAGCTGGCAGGGAACCTTGTCTTCGCAACCTGCAAGCCCCATCTTTTTCAGCAGCGCCCGCGCCTGGCGCCCGACGTCCGAGCGGTCGCGCCGTTGAACCACGAGCGGGGCATCCATCACGTTTTTCATCACGGTCATATGAGGGAAGAGGTTGAAGTTTTGGAACACCAGTCCGAATTGCTGCCGAGCCAGCGCCAGCACGTCTTTAGCGCTGTACACCGCTTGTCCCCCGGCAACGCCGTCGCCGGGCACCGCAACGGCTATCTCGCCGCCATCATGGCCGTCGGAGCCCGCATACCATAGCCCGCCGCCATCGAGGCGCTCAAGGAGCGTCAGGCAGCGCAGGAGGGTCGATTTACCGCCACCCGAAGGTCCGATGACCGCGACCACCTCTCCGGGCATGATCTCAAGGGAGATGTCCTTGAGCACTTCGACGCCCCCGAAGCTCTTTCGAGCGTGCTCGAGACGGACAACCGGTCGCATGGTGGTTGCTCTCGCTTTAGTCATGGTAGTAATCCATCTTCTTCTCAACGCGGCCCACGAGTATCTCGACCACGAAATTGAACACCCAATAAAACGCCGCTGAAATGGCAAACGGAAGCATGCTACGCTGCGAGGCGACCAGTGCCTTGGCAGTCGAGAACATCTCCGCGACACCGATGGCGAATGCTAGGGATGTATCCTTCACCAATGTGATGATCTCGTTGCCCATAGCCGGCAAGATCCTTTTGGCGACCTGGGGGAGCACGATACGGGTGAAAGCCTGGGCCTTGGAATAGCCAAGCACCTCGGCCGCCTCATATTGCCCGCGTGGTATCGATTGCAAACCGGAGCGATAGATTTCTGCAAAATACGCTGCGTAGTTCAAGATGAAAGCAACGATGCAGGCCTGCCATTTGGATTCCGGCGTGAGCTGAACACCGAAAACGTAATAAGGGGCGAAATAGACTGCAAACATCTGCAGCATCAAAGGCGTTCCACGCATAACCGAGATATATGCCCGTGCGAGAAACGCGATAGGCTTCACTCGAGAGAGGCGGGCGAGGGCAATGGGGATGCCCAAGGGGATTGATCCGAGAAGCGTTAGAGCGAACACCTGGACGCTCACGCCGAACCCCTCAAAGAGCATGCCGGCCATCGTGGATAATTCCATGGTCACTCACCTTTCGAAAGAGAAGCTGCTGAATAGAGTGGCACGAACCGCCAGCGAGGCAGACGACACCGAATCCAAAGATTCCTACAGCGCAATCGTGCAGACGAACCCCGGCCCGCAAGCGGACCGGGGAACAGGAGGTAAATGCAGGTCACCAGTTATTTGATCTGCCAGTTCTCGAAAGAGATACCGTCTTGTGCATATTTCTCGCACAGCTGCTCAATAAACCCGTCATCGGTCATATCCTTCAACGTTGCGGTGACCGCGTCTGCAAGCGCCTGGTCACCCTTCTTGAAGCCGACCGCATAGTTTTCCTTCGAGAGCTCTTCGTCAAGCTGAACGTAAATATCCTTACCGGCAAGCTGGTACTGGGCGATTGACAGATCACAGGCGACGGCGTCGACCGCACCCGCTTCAAGCTGCATGAAAGCCGTATTATAATCGCCGATCGTATCAAGAGAGGCAAACGTGGCGGTAAGGTCGGCCTTATCGCCATTGAGAACAGCCTCGGCAGCAGAATCGACCTGGGTCAACACGGTCTTTCCCGCAAGATCCTCCAGAGAGCTGATTCCGCTGTCAGCGCGGACGACCACAACCTGCTTATTGAGCATGTAGGGAGCGGAGAAGGTGTAGTCATCTTCGCGGTTCTCCATAGTGAAGCCGTTCCAGATGCAGGTAATGGCGCCGGAATTCAGCAAGGTGTCCTTCGCATCCCAATCGATCGGCTCGAGCTCAAGGTCCCAGCCGTTCCTCTTGGCGACCTCGGCAGCGAGATCAAGGTCGAAACCGGTAAATTCCCCATCGTCACCCACATACCCGTAGGGAGGATACGACTGATCGAAACCAACGGTAAGGGTAGAGATGTCATCGCTCGAGTCCTGAGAGCCGCTCGCTGATCCGCCTGGACCAGATGCCGGAGACCCCCCGCAGGCGCTCAAGCCGAGAATCGCCACAAAAGCTGCACCCGACATCAAAGCATTCAAAAAAGACCTTCTATACATAACCGTTCCCTTCCCATTCAAGAACTCCCAATGCAGCGGCAGAACTAGATTCTTTCTGCAGCATGTACTTTACTTTAGTGGAGTACTCGAATCAAGTACTGAAATGAAGGAGAAACAAAAGGCCCCAAAAGGGATGCACGATGTCAAGATAAAAGAGAAGAAGCATCCGAAAACTGAACCAGGCACCATAAACCATGCGCCGCCCGTGCCTCAAAAAGAGCCCGGAACATAAAGGCGCACATAACAGATCCCGAACCATGCCTGATAACTTAGCAAGATAACGCCCCGCCGCGGCACGAAAAAAGGGGGCCTCCCCGAAGGGAGGCCCCCTGGCAC
>URKM01000031.1 GCA_900548365.1 uncultured Collinsella sp.
GATTGAGGGACGGGAACACGAGTTCTATCGGGACACACTTTTTGTCCTATAACCCTCAAAGCATGTTATTACAACCGCTTCAAATACGAATGGATACAAATACCGCAGCGTATAAGGGCGCCCCGCATATCCATCGACATGCATGGATGCCTGAAGGCTATACGGGGCGCGATGAAGCTAAAAGATGCGCGCGGCTCTTTCAACCAGATCGTATGCGAGCTCCGTTTTGCTTGCGAGGGGCAGCTCCTCCGCGCCGGAGCTCGTGACCCACCAGACCTTATTCGTATCCGACCCAAACGTCGACTCCGATTTCGAAACGTCGTTGGCCACGATGGCGTCGCACCCCTTGGCAAGAAGCTTCTCCTGGGCATGATCGAGCAAGTCGTTCGTTTCAGCAGCGAATCCGATAACGATTCTCTCCCCCTTCTTTGCCGCCATCGTCGCGAGAATATCCCTGGTTTCTACCAGCTCGATGGCGTCGAGATGCTCGTTGCTCTTTTTCAGCTTATGGTCTGCTGCCTCGACGGGGGTGTAGTCCGCAACGGCGGCGGAGCAGATCAGCATGTCGCAATCATCGAACAAGCGGTCGACGGCTGCGAACATATCGCTCGCCGTCTGAACGGAAACGAGCTCGACCCCACGAGGCGCAGCTAGAGAGGTCGGCCCGGATACAAGCGTAACCTGGGCACCCATATCGCGTGCAGCGCGTGCGATGGCATATCCGAATTTGCCCGACGAGCGATTCCCGATGTAGCGGACCGGATCGATCGGCTCCTGAGTACCGCCTGCGGTTACCACCACGCTGCGTCCGCTCAGCATCGTTGTGCCGCGAAGCAGCGACGATGCTTCTTCCGCGATGACCTCGACAGGCGCAAGCTTGCCCGAACCGCAATCACCGCAAGCGAGACGACCGTCGACCGGCAAAACAAAACGAACGCCTCGGCTGCGAAGCGTAGCCACGTTTTCTTGGGTGGCGGCCGCCTCCCACATAGCGGTATTCATAGCCGGAGCGACGAGTACGGGAGCTCGGGTAGCGAGCAGCGTGGTGCTCATCAAGTCGTCAGCGATACCCGATGCCATCTTGGCAAGGATATTCGCTGTGGCGGGGGCGACTAAAACAAGATCCGCTTCCTGAGCAAGGGAGATATGGTGAATCGGGTCTTCAGGATCGTCGAAGAGCCCGATAGCGAGCTTCTCGCCGGTAAGGGCTCGAAACGTCGTGGGGCCTACGAAGCGCGTGGCATGCTCGGTCATGAGGACCTTCACGCGAAAACCCGCCTTTTGAAGAAGGCGGGTGATCTCGCAGGATTTGTATGCGGCGATGCATCCCGTCACGCAGAGGAGCACGCAGCTCCGCTTATCAGAACGAGCGACCACGGTTACTCCAGGACTCCGCGAACGATGATACGGTGGCAATACGGGCACTCGCCGACCTCGTCAACCGAAGCGAGGTCGTCCATCGAGGAGGGAGAGAGCGTGGTGCGGCAGATGCTGGGCACCGTGCCCTCGAGACGCTCGACTGCGAGACCGCGGAATCGCTTAGAAGCGGCTTGATAGCGAGCGTAGAGGGCGGCATCCATACCGTCGACGAGCGCCTGGCGACGTGCGTCATTCACCTTGATATCGTTTTGGAGCGCGGCGGCTTTATCGCGAGCGATACGGGTATCCTCAACGATCGTGGCTTCGAACTTCGCGATATAGTCACGAAGGTACGCTTCCTTCTCCTCAACCTTCTTCAGCTCAGCGAGCTTCTCCTTGCGAGTAAAACCGAGCTTATCGAGGCGCTTGGAGATGCTTGAAAGCTGAATCTCGAGTTCCTTGACGACATGGTAGTTAGCGGGATCGACCATGTCAGCCTGAGCCTGGTCGACGGCGGCCATACAGAAGGCTTCGTTCTCATCGAGCTCGGCGAGCTCGTTGTCGAGATCCTTGTGCAGACCGAGCAACTTGGTGGCGTCCTGCTTGAGCTTGAGGTACGCCTTGCGCTTCTTTGCAAGCTCACGGATCTCGGGCATGCCGTCGAGTTCGCCGTTCAAGCGTTCAAGCTCGAGATCGAGTTCCTGCAACTTCAATAACGTCGACCCGTCGGTCATGAGCGATCTCCTTTTGTATAGGTCCACCATTGATGCGAGAACTTCATTTTAGCTACAACAGATGGCGATAGGCCGCTCTCGCACACAGAATTCGCCAAGATATCCACGAACGGGTATTCTGAAGCATCGTGCCCGAGCAGGATGACCGAAGTGTCGCGCAACGCCAGATCTTGGCATACGTGGTACCCCGCTTCACCGCAGACAACGGCATCGGCACCTGCATCAACCGCAAGCGATCCGAAATCGCCGAGAGACCCGCCCATGATGGCGATCGTGCGTATCGATCTCTGCGGGTCGCCCCAAACACGAGGCGTGGTATTGAATGCGATCGAAGATCGTTCGCAAAGCTCCCCAAGTGTCACGGGTTCTATCCGCGCAACCGATCCGAGCCCGCGTCGGCTTGGATCGGCTGGGAACTCAAGCGAGGACAGGGCCCGCTCACCAAGCAGACCGGGCAGGAGCTCTCGCACCTCGACCGAGCGGTCTAGGTTCGTATGGAGCGAAATGATGCTGATGCCGAGTCGGATAGCGGTATATACGGCCCCCGCTGCGCTCGGCAGACTCGACTCGGGCGGGCAAAAAGAGCTGGGAGCTTTGATGTAGACGGGATGATGCGTGACCAACACGTTGCAACCGGAATCTTGCGCGAAACGAAGGGACTCCTCGGTTGCATCGAGGGAAATCGCAACGCGGCGTACCGTATCGTGCGGGTCGCCGACGGATAGCCCGACATGGTCCCAGGGCTCAGCATCGGTGACGGGGTATCGGTCCAGAAGATAGTTCAACAGATCCTGTACGTACATCTCTCCCCTAACCAAGCAGGCCGAGCAAAGCTTCAGCGAAGCGATCGAGGTCGGCTGGGTCGACGCGGTCGTCGAATGAGATGCGCAGCGAGCCGAGCGCATCGTTTTTCGGTATACCCATAGCGGTCAGAACGTGGCTCGCGTCCATGGACCCGCTTGAACAAGCGGAAGCAGCCGAAACGGCAAAACCGGCGGCGTCGAGCTTGAGGATGAGCTCCTCGGATTCGAAACCGCGAACCATGACCGACACGATACCCGGCAGTCGTTCGACGGCATGCGGATCGCCCATGGTAGGGCGAATGCGCTCATCGCTGCAAAGCCGATCGTAAAGGCCGTCTGCAAGCTCGTGGATCGCCACAGCATCCTCGGCCAGGGTCAACGAGAGAGCGGCAGCAGCGGCGGCGAATCCGACGATGGCGCGCAAGTCCTGCGTTCCGGGTCGAAGACCGAATTCCTGTCCTCCGCCCTGGATGACGGGGCGCAGCGGAGTGCGCGATTTGAGATAGAGCGCACCTATACCCACGGGTCCGCCGATCTTGTGCCCGGCAACCGAAAGCGCATCGACATCGAGGTCCTTGACATCAAGGGGCGCGTGGAGCCATCCCTGTACCGCATCGGTATGAAACCGAGCGCCATAAGAGTGCGCGATACGAGCCAGGGAGCGAATCGGCTGCAAGACACCTGTTTCGTTATTCGCGAACATAATGGAGACCAGCGCAACATCGGGACCCATCAGGGCATCGAGCGCCTCCGGTTCGATGTAACCTTCGCGACAGGGGGAAACGAGATCGACCTTGAACCCGGCATCGCGCAACCGACCCAGGTTGTCGAGGATCGAATCATGTTCGATAGCCGAAACGATGAGTCGGGACCGCGAGGGCTCCTTCTGGCGAACGCCTTGCGCGATGCCAAGAAGCGCCAAATGGTTCGATTCGGTTCCCCCGCCGGTGAAGACGACCTCCGAAGGCCTGACGGAGCGACCGAAGGCGGCCGCGATGACGCGACGGCATGATTCGAGTTCTGCCTGGGCGGCCCGACCGAGCGAATGGAGCGAATTGGGGTTCGCACCGGCAAGCGACGAGTCGTCGTATTCGAGTTGTGCTCGAATGGCCTCGCTCCTCAGCGGCGTCGAAGCGGCGTAATCAAGATTGACCAGTTTCTCGAGGGTTGGATTCGAAACCATGGCTATGCACGTGCCGAAGCGAGGCCGCGGTTTCCGAGCTCGCGCAGCACGCCGATCTCGGCAGCGGGGTCTTGGGCACCGAATACGGCAGAACCGGCGACCACCATATCGGCGCCGGCGGCGCACACGGCCTCGACGTTCTTGCGCGAGACGCCGCCATCAACCTCGATGAGCGGGGAGACGCCATGTCGCTCACACATCGCGCGGAGCTCGCGGATCTTTGAATAGGTCCCCTCGATGTAGGACTGGCCGCCAAAGCCCGGATTGACGCTCATGAGCAGCACGGCGTCAAGGTCCTCGATGATGCTCTCCAAAAAGCTTACGGGTGTAGCGGGGTTGAGGACCACGCCCGCCTTCACGCCGCGCGACTGGATATGCTTGATGGTGCCGTGGAGATGCGTGGAGGCTTCGACATGGATGGTGATGAGATCGGCACCAGCGTCGATGTACCAATCGACGGTGTCGTCGGGATTCGTAACCATCATATGGACGTCAAGCGGAACAGAGGTGGACCGCTTGCATGCGGCCACAACGCCCGCCCCGAAGGTGAGGTTCTTGGTGAAGTGACCATCCATCACATCGATATGAATGTAATCAGCGGAAGCGATCTTATCGAGGTCCTCGGCCAGACGAGCGATGTCGGCTGACAGGATGGAAGGTGAGATCAATACGGAATCAAGCACGGTGGCTCCCTCTCTTCTAATCGTCGATACCGTAGAATTCCTGCGTGGGGCACCTGTCGGTAAGAAGCTCAAGCGCCTCTGAGATGGTACCACCATGATACAGGGTGTGATTGAGCGCAGAGGTGAGCGGCACCTCGACGCCAAGCTGCTCGGCGAGCTCCAAGACGCTTACCGCCGCAGCCGCCCCTTCAACCACCATATGAGAACGCCGCTGATAGTCCTCGAGGCTGACGCCTTGGGCGAAGGAGAAGCCGAAGCTTCTGTTGCGAGAGTGCTCGGAGGTGCAGGTGGCTACGAGGTCGCCCATACCGGCGAGACCCATGCAGGTGATCGGATCACCGCCGCGCGCGCTGACCATGCGGCTGATCTCCGCGAGGCCGCGCGTCATGATGAGCGCCAGCGTATTGTCCCCATAGCCGGCTCCGGCGGCTATGCCGCAAACGATCGCGATGATGTTCTTCATGGCGCCGCATGTCTCGACGCCCACCATATCATGCGATACGTAGATTCGAAATGCCGGCGTGATGAGCAAGCGCTTGAAATAATCGCTGATCGCAGGGTCCTCCGAAGCGATGACGGCAGCCGACAGGCCGCCCTTGCAGATCTCCTCGGCGTGGTTCGGACCGGAAAGGGCGGCGATGCGCTCGGGATGCCCGATTTCATCGGCGATGACTTCGCTCATCAAAAGCCCCGTACCCGCCTCGACGCCCTTGGTGAGGCAGAGGACGGGCGTCGAGGCGCCGAGGGAGAACGCCGCGTCGTGCGCCACAGCGCGCAGGTGCGCGGAGGGAACCGCGAAGACGACGCCGTCGGCACCATCGAGGACCTCTTGGATATCCGTACTCGCGGAGATGTTGTCGGGAAGCCCGTAGTCAGCGAGATATCGCGGGTTCCGCCCGCAATCATTGATACCGCGGGCGGTCTCAACGCCATGAGCCCACATAACCACTTGATCGGCTTGGGCGGCGGCAAGTCCCGCGACGGCGGTACCCCATGAGCCGGAGCCGATAAGAGCGATTTTCATCAGTCATCATCCTTCGTGGTGACGCGTTTACTAAAGGATAGCTTGGATTCTTTGCCAGCGCGCAAACGACGGATATTGCTTCGATGCGCCCACACGACGGTCCAACCGAGCAGGGCCCAAAGGGCGAGCGCGCCTGCCCCCATCGAAGGGAAGGCGAGGTACATGGTAAGGGGGACGAGCCCCGCGGTCACGATGGAACCCAGGGAGACGTACCTGGTAAGGGCGACGAGCACGATGAATATTCCAAGGTGCACCAACGCCAGGGGCCAGAAATACCCGAATAGAATGCCGACTCCCGTCGCTATGCCCTTGCCGCCGTGGAAATGCAGGTACGGAGAGAAGATATGGCCATAGAGGCTCGCGAGGGCGACGAAGACGACCAGCCAGTCGCCCGGCGCGCCGGGGGCGACCGCCGCTGCAGGACCGCAGTAACCCCATGCGGGGATAGCGTAACGCGCGACCACAACGCACACGGTGCCCTTGAGGAGGTCGAAGAGCAGCGTGAGCGCGGCGACTTTCGGACCCGCGACACGCAGGGCGTTGGTGGTGCCGATGTTGCCCGAACCCGCTTGCTGGATGTCGACGTTGCCGAGGCGCTTGCCCAGTATCTTGCCGAAGGGGATGCCGCACACGAGATACGAGGCGATGCAGCAGACGGCTGTGACGAGCAGGACGCGCATTGAACTATCCATGTTCCGCTAGGCCTCCTTGGATTTTTGGTCTTTCTTGCGGAACCGAAGGCGAATCGGCGTTCCCTTGAAATCGAAGGCAGCTCGCATGCGGTTCTCTATATAGCGCTTGTATGTATCATTGACCAGATCGGTATGGTTGACGAAGAACGTAAAGGCGGGAGGCTTGGTTCCCGTCTGGGTTACGTAGTGCATGCGAAGCCGGCGCTTGCCATCCACGACGGTATGGCCGAACTCGCGCATCTCGGTGAGCATCTGGTTGAGCTTGGACGTGGAGACCTTGCTCGCGCGGGCTTCGGCGGCCGCATCGATATGCTGCCAGATTTTTTCAACCGAGCGGCCGGTCAGCGCCGAGATACGCAGGTAGCTCGCCCAGGGAGCGAGCGTCATGCGGCGGTCGACGGTGGCCATCATATGCTCGCGCTCGCGGTCGGTGGTGAGCAGGTCCCACTTGTTGAGTAGGATCACGAGGGCGCAGCCGCGCTCGATGGCGAGGTTCGCGACTTTCTGGTCCTGCTCGGTCATTCCAACCGAAGAATCGATGACAAGCAGCGCGACGTCGGCGCGGTCGATGGCGCGCAGGCCGCGCACCATCGAATAGTACTCGATGTTCTCGTAGACCGTGCTCTTCTTGCGAATGCCCGCGGTATCGACCATGCGGTACCTACGGCCGTTGCGCTCGACGATGGTGTCGATCGCATCGCGCGTGGTGCCCGCGACATCGGAAACGATCGAGCGGTCCGAACCGATGATCTTGTTGAATAGAGACGATTTGCCCGCGTTCGGCCGGCCGATGATGGCGACGGAGAGCGCATCCGGATCGGAATCGACCTCGGGCTCATCCTCATCTTCAGCGGGGAACAGGCTGACGATCTCATCGAGGAGGTCGCCGGTGCCATGCCCGTGAAGAGCCGATACGGGAATGGGCTCTCCGATGCCAAGCGAATAGAACTCCCACAGGTTATCGCCCTCGCGATCGGGGTTGTCGAGCTTGTTGACAAGCAGGAAGACCGGAGCCTTCACGTGCTTGAGCATGCGGGCGACGCTTTCGTCCTCTTCGGTGACACCCGTGGTGCCGTCCACGACGAAGAGGATCGCGGAAGCCTCCTCGCAAGCTGCGAGAGCCTGGTCGCGGATAGAGCCGGAGAAGATATCCTCGCTCTTCAGGGGTTCGATACCGCCGGTGTCGACCAGGGTGAACTCCCGGCCGTTCCAATCAGCCTCGTGATAGCTGCGATCACGCGTGACGCCGCGGCTTTGATGCACGATGGCATCAGCGGTCTGGGCGATGCGGTTCACCAGGGTGGACTTGCCGACGTTGGGTCGACCGACGATGGCGACGATAGGTTTCATGGAAACGCTCCTAGGTAAAAAGCGGGTCGATACGGCTATGCACCCAAGACGCTTTCGAGAAAGGCGAGCAGCTCCTTGGGCGTGGTTGATGAGCTGAAAGCGCGCGCGCCGCGCTCTGCAAGCTCGTTGAGCAGGTGCTCTCGATGATACCCGTCAAGCGTGAGGCCGTTGGCGTTGAACATGACATCGGGCAGAATGAGCATAACCCGGCTCAAATCGTCTTCCAGCTGCTCGAGGACATCGCAGGCGCACAGCAGGCCGGTGACGTTTACATTGCCGCCGAAGTAATCATTGCCAATCGCCCGAACGGTTCCGCCGAGCCCCGCGGAGCCGACGAAGCCCGCAACCGTCGTCTCGGCGGCTTCGCCTGCGATGACAACGAGGCGCTCGTCGCGGGACTTGAGCGCCCTCGTGACCGCGCGGACGCGTCCGGGCTCCTTCGACAGCACTTCGACGGTGTCATCGAGGTACGAGCGTATCATCCCGATGCCGTCGTAGAACTGCGGGTACCCGTCGTAGAACGCTGCGGGAGGCGGCGTGACGCGCGCGGCGAGGTAGAATTCATCGGACATCTGGAAGGTATGGCGCCCGAACCGCTCGAACGCCCGATCCTGATATGGCCGCACCTGCTCGACGACGGCACGGGCCGCTTCGGCATCATCCGAATACGACGTGCTGAAACGGTCCTGGTGCTTCGTGAAGCCGAGCGGAACGATGCCCAGGCTCGTGATAAGCGGATGCTCTTCGCAATAGCGAAGCGTGCGCTCGAGCTCCTCGCCGTCGTTCAGCCCCGGACACAAAACGATCTGCGCATGGATTTCGATCCCCGCATCCATCAGGGTTTCGAGGACGTCGATGCCGCGCTGCGCGTTCCGACCGATCAGGCGCCGGCGCACATCGGGCGAGATCGCATGTATCGAGACGTTCATGGGCGAGAGGAACTTGTCCACGACCTCCCGAACATCGTTATCGGACATATTGGTCAACGTGACGAAGTTGCCCTGGAGAAAAGAGAGGCGGTAGTCATCGTCCCTGATGGTCAGCGTGTCGCGGCTCTCCTTCGGCAGCATTCTCATAAAGCAGAACACGCATGCGTTCACGCAGGTACGCATCTCGTCGAATATGGCGTCGTTGAACGTAAGGCCCCAGTCTTCACCGGGGAACCGCTCGAGGACGCAGGCCGCCGAGGTGTCGTCGGAAGGATCGCAGACGACGAGCTCGACCTCGTCCTCATCGGCTTCCCAGAGCCATACGATCATATCGGTGAGCGACGCGCCGTTGACCTGGGAAACGTACATCCCCGGTTCGATGCCCGCATCGTAGGCAGGGGAGTCGATGCGCACGTCGGTTACGAGCGCGCCGTGGAAATCGTTTGCGGAGGCCGCTCCGCGACGTGTTCCATAATTCGCGGGCGTTCCCGCATACGAGGGAATGGTCGGTGCGGTCATGCGCGATCACGATCCCATTCGACCGAGGAGCCCGGGTTGATGGAAAGGAGCGCTTCGATCGCTTGGCGAATATGGGCGGGCGGCGTAGAGGCACCGGCGGTTACCCCGATGGTCTCGGCATGACCGAACCAGGCGGTATCCAATTCGGCGGCATCTTCGATATGATGGGTGTTCTTGCAGCGCTCGGAGCAGATCTGGGCGAGACGGCGGGTGTTTCCAGAGTTCTTACCACCGATGACGATCATGGCGTCGACGCGGGAGGCAAGGGCGGCGGCGCTTTCCTGTCGCTCATGCGTCGCCTTGCAGATGGTGTTGATGACCTTGACATCGCCGACGCGCGAGACGAGGACGGCAGCGATCTGACCGAGTCTCTCGTCGGTCTGCGTGGTCTGGACAACGACGCCGACTCGCCGAGAGAGCTCAAGGCCGTCGAGGTCATGAGCGCACGAGACGACGACCGCGCCTTCGCCCGCATGGCCGAGAATGCCCTCGACCTCGGGGTGACCGCTCTCCCCCACCACGATCACCTGATAGCCTTCGCGCGCGAGCTTCGACGCGGCATGATGCACCTTTTTGACATAGGGGCAGGTGGCGTCGATCACATCGAGCCCACGCGCCCGCGCGGCCTCGATTGCCTGCGGAACGACGCCATGCGCCCGTATGACGATCGTGCCCCCATCGGCCTGCTCGATGGCATCGGCTGTGCCTACGCCTTCGGCGGCGAGCTCGGCGACGACACGCGGATTATGGATAAGCGGACCGAGCGTGCGGACCGGCTGGCGGGCGTCGCGGGCAGCGTCATAGGTGAGTTGCAGCGCGCGCTCCACCCCATAGCAAACGCCGGCGTGCTCGGCCACCAGGATACGGGTCCCCCTGTGACGGTCGACCATGGTCATCGCCTCCCTGGATGTTCGCGGCGAAGATCATCGCGGAGCGCGTACATGCGGTGAACCGCCTCGTCCTCGACCCATTGAGCGCGCTCCTTGCGCTTCATCTCGGCCGGCGCGTCCTCGAAAGAAATGGCCTCCCCGGCCTTCATCCAACACGTGACCGGTCGCATGAGCTTCTTGCCGGGAGGCGTAACATCACGGAAACCGCAGACGGCGACGGGGGCGATGGGCGCCTTGCCCATCTGCGCGATAAGGGCGAAGCCGCCGTGGATGTCGACAGGCTGCTCATCGGAGCGGACCCGGGTGCCTTCGGGGAAGATCAGGATGTCCTCGCCGCGCTGCAGGGCGTGCTGGGCACGGCGAAGGCTCCTCATATCCGCGGTGCCGCGCTCGACGGGGATGCCGCCTGCACGGGAAAACGCCCATCGCACGATTCCCGTGCTGTTGAACTCGGATTTGAAAATGGGGCGCACGCGACGCCCGCGCGTCCACAGATGCGCTACGAGGGCGGGAACCTCCGCCATCGAGGTGTGGTTGCAGATGATGACGCGACCCGTCGGCCCGTCGGCATCAAGGCGAGACGAATCCTCCATGGTCCAACGCCACATGATCTTCGTGAAGGCGAACACGACGGCCAGCGCAATCACATAGAGGATACGGATGACGAGCGGGAACTCATCCATGCCCGCGTCGTAGTACTCGTCGAGGGAGCCGCCGAACGATTTCATCATTCGCCCCTTTCATCGATCAAACGGGAGATGGCCTCGACCACCTCGTCGATGGTATGGCCCGAGGAATCCAGGCGGACCGCATCGTCCGCAGCCTTCAGCGGAGCCGTCTCGCGAGAAGAATCGAGCGCATCGCGGCGCTCGAGATCGCGCAACGTCTCCTCGACCTCGCGTTCGAGCTGATCGATGGAAACGGTCTCGCCCTCATGACGCTGCAGGACGCGGCGGCGCGAGCGCTCGCGCGGATCCGCGGTAAGAAAGACCTTGAGCGCGGCATGGGGGAAGACGACGGTCCCGATATCGCGACCCTCGGCGACGACGTTGCGACCTTCGGCGAAATGGCGCTGAACGGGAAGCATGGCCTCGCGAACTCCGGGATAGGCCGACACCTTGGAAACGATGCGGTCCACCTCGGGCGTGCGGATGGCATCGCTCACATCGTCGTCATCGAGCGCGATGCGGGTAACCGAACCGGTCGAATCGAACGAGATGCGGATGGAACGGGCCTGCTTGCACACGGCCGCCTCGTCATCAAGATCGATGCCGTCGCGAACGCACGCGAGCGCGACGGTGCGATAGAGCGCGCCCGTATCAAGCTTCTCGAATCCGCGGCGGTGCGCGATCTCACGTGCGATGGTGGATTTTCCCGAGCCCGCGGGCCCGTCGATGGCGACGATCATGCGCGCACATCCTTTCTTATAGAAACGTTTACGCAAGCGCGGAGGCGCGCGCCCTAGACGATGCCGGCATCCTCTTTCAGCATTGCGACTTCTGCGGCATCCAGTTCTCGCCAAGACCCCATGGGCAGACCGGCGAGCTCAAGCGAGCCGAACTCGGAGCGATGCAGCTCGAGTACGGGATGATGGATTCTCGAGAGCATGCGCTTCACCTGGTTTTTCCGACCCTCGTGGATCTTGACCTCGAGAAACGTCGTATACGCAGGCGGACGTCCCGCGTATACGCGCCGAGCCTCCCGGTCGCTCAAGATGCGGCAACGCGCCGGCTGGCACGGCCCGTCATCCAATTCGATGCCTCGGCGCAGTGGTTCGAGCTCCCTGTCATCCAACACGCCGTCAACGAGCGCCAGATACGACTTCCACACATGGTGGGACGGATGAAGCAGCGCCTGGCCAAAATCCCCGTCGGTTGTAAAGAGCAGCAGGCCCGTGGTATCGAGGTCGAGACGGCCGACGGGAAACAGGCCGGGATACCGATTGACGGGAACGAGCTCGGCAACGGTCGGACGTCCATGGGGGTCGCGCATCGTGGTGATGTAGCCGCTCGGTTTGTTGAGCATGATGTAGGCAGCGCCCCTCCCCAAAACGACAGGGACGCCGTCGACGGTGACCGAATCGACTGCCGGATCGACCTTGCTGCCCAGCTCGGTGGTGACGACGCCGTTCACGCAGACACGGCCGGCAGTCATGAGGTCTTCGGAACCGCGGCGGCTGGCCACCCCCGCGCGAGCGAGAAAACGCTGCAGGCGCATGGGGACCAAGCGCTCATCCGGTTGGAACGCGGGGCTACTCATGATCGCCTCCGTCGAGTGCGGTGAAGATCTCGGCAGCGTCGACAGCAGAATCGGGCGCATCCGAATCTCCGATAAGATCGCGTTCCTCCTCGAGGTCGTCCTCGGTCTCCTCAAGGGTCGACTGAATCGAGCGGCCCGAAAGGCGCTCGCGAATGAATTGACGGGATTGCTCGTCGGGGGCGAACTGCTCGAGGTCCGGGAGGTCTTTGACGCTCCGCAGGCCGAATTTTTCCAAGAAGACGTTCGTGGTGCCATATCGTATGGCCTGCCCGCGTTCGGGATCGCGACCCATCTCGCGAATAAGGCCCTTGTCGACCAAGGACGATATGACGCCGTCGGAATTGACGCCTCGGATGCCCTTGACCGCCTCGCGGGTTACGGGCTGATGATACGCGATGACCGCAAGGGTCTCCAGAGCCGCCTGACTCAGCTTCTGCGTATCCCATGAGAGCACGTATGATTCGACCTGTTCATGAAAGGCGGGGTGGGTGAACAGGCGCCAACCGCCCGCGACCTCGCGCAGCTGAAAACCGCGTTCTGCTTCCTCGTATTCAACTTGGAGCTCGGCAAGCAGCGAGGCGACTTCGCCGGGCGCGACCTCGAGATGGGCTGCCAAGGCGGCAGCGCTGACGGGGTCGCTGGAAACAAGCAATAAAGCCTCGAGCGCCCCCTTCAAGGACGAGGGGCCAAGCGTACTGAGTTCAGACATCGAGTGTTACTCCTCTTCGATGGAGAGCGAATCGCCGGGATGGTACTCCGCAGCGCCCGCGACGCGGTGAATGGAGATGGTGCCGAAATTCTCTTCCTGCTCAAGGGTAACCGAGCCGCGCTTCGCGAGCTCGAGAATGGCCAAAAACGTCGCCACGAGCTGTTCTGTCGTGGCATCGCCATCAAGTAGCTCGCGAAACGTGATATGGGGCCTGGCGATGGTGACGCGATCGACGGAGGCGACCGTGAGCTCGATGGGCATGCGGCGCGGAGCGACGTGCTCGGCCTCGAGAAGGAACTTCTCGCGCCGGCCGTCGATATCGGCGCAGATAACGGCAAGGCCGCGCAAGGTGATGCCCGCGAGGTAATCGGGCATAAGGTTGAGAAACTCGGGATCGGGCCCAGCGACGCGCGGATGCATCCGACTCTCCGCCTCCATACGGGCACCGAGTGCCGCCGCCGCGCCCTTGAACTGCTTATAGGCGATAAGCCGAGCGATCAGGACCTCGCGCAGGGCATCGCCGTCAAGTTCGGCGAACTCCTCTTGATCCTCTTCATCCAGACGGGCGCGAACGGGCTCGTCCGGCACGAGGGAAGCCGCCTTGATATCGAGAAGCGTGGCGGCTACCAGCAGAAAATCGCTTGCAACGTCAAGATCCAACGCCTCGAGGCGCTCGACCTCGGCGAGATACTGCTCGGCGACCTCGGCGATGGAGATGGATCCTATGTCGACTTTTTGACGGGTTACCAGCTGGAGCAGAAGGTCGAAAGGACCCGAGTAGACCTGCGTGGAAACGCGGTACGACAACGCCGGCCTCCTCTACCGCTCGTCATGGACATATCTCATCTAGTTTAGCGCACTAACGGCCCAGTGCCAGGGAGACAAGCGCATCGCCCAGCGGGTACACGGTGAAATCGAAATAGATTCCGATGAGATCGATGCCGGTGAGCATGGGAAGCAGATAGAGGACGACGATGAGGATGGGCATGGCGTACTGCTGGATCTGGTAGTAGGTGTGCAGCGCCCTACCCTTAAGGAAGGGGACGAGGATAGAGGATCCATCGAGCGGAGGAAGCGGAATCAAGTTGAAGAAGGCAAGCGAAAGGTTTACGAAGATGAACGTGAGGGAGAAGTCGAGCAGCAGGCTCAAGATGTTTGCGGGAAGCGCGGCGTATGCGGTAGCGGATGCAGAGAATCCGAGCACGGCCGCCCCGACGCAGGCGAGCAGGATGTTCGATGCGGGCCCGGCCAAAGATACGAGGAGCTCGTCGCGTTTCGGATGTTTGAGGTTGCCCAGGTAAACGGGAACGGGCTTGGCGAAGGCGAACACCGGTCCGCCCGCGGCGATCATGAGCAGCGGGAGGATGATGGTGCCGAACGGGTCGATATGGTTGAGGGGGTTCAGGGAGATACGCCCCCGGGAGCGAGCGGTCTTATCTCCTAGCAGATACGCGGCGAGCGCATGGGCGCTCTCGTGGATGACGATGCCGATGATGACGGCAAACGCGCTGATAAGCAGCGAACTGATCTTGAGACCCATACGATACCTTTCAGGAGCGGAGCATGCGGGCGCAGCGCAAGCATGCGTAATCGAGCAAGAAGAACAGCAGGGCGATAAGGGAGAAATCAAGCCGAAACACCCCGCCGAACGGCGTGGTGATGACGCCGTAGCCCGCTATGAACGTAGGCAGCAACCGTGACAGGTCGACGACGAAGCCAACCATGTTCAAGCGTGCGGACAACCCGCTGAAACACAAGATGACGACGATCGCGCACAAGGCGATGGCGCACAGCCGGAAAGCAAAGCCGAGGACCGTCAAGGCGATGGCGCCGGCTCTACGCACGTCCACGTTCGGTTTCCTCCTCAATAGTGGTCGACAGCTCGAGCCACTCGTCTTCAAGCGCTGGAATGAGCTTCTTCAGCTCGTTATATTCCGCAAGGGCCGCGTTGAATTTCTCCTGATCGGCATACAGCTCCTCGGAGGCCATCAATTCCATAAGCTCGTCATAGCGCAAGCGGTGCTTCTCGAGAAGCCCGTCGACCTCTTTCAGCCGATTCTTCGTCGTCTTGAGCCTGCGGTTGAGCTCGGCGCGCGCGTCGGCCTCAGCGCGTCGCTGCTCACGGGTCTTCTTACCCTCGCGCACGGAAGCGGAGGCGGGCTTCGGCATCTCGGGGGCACCGCCCTTGCGCGCAACGGCATCGGGCTGCGCCTCAAGTGCGGCGCGCGCCGCTAGATCCTCGCGCTTATACAGGTAATAGTCGTAGTCGCCGTCGATGACCGTCATGCGACCATCGCGGATATCGACGACTCGGTTGGCAACCGCGCGGACGAGATGCTCATCATGGCTGATGAGGACGATGGTTCCCGGAAAGCGCTTAAGGGCGTTCTCGAGCATGTCGACGGAGTCGATATCCAAATGGTTGGTGGGCTCATCGAGGCAGAGGAGCGCCTCGGGCGCCACGAGCATCTTGGCCAGTGCGAGACGGGCGCGTTCGCCACCCGATAGCACGCCGACGCGTTTGTCCACATCGTCGCCGGAGAACAGGAACGCACCGAGCAGGCTTCGCTCCTGCGGCACGGTCCAGCCGGGGGCGACGGAGTCGATCTCCTGCAGAACCGTGTTCGATTCTTTCAAGCCCTCAAGCTGATGCTGCGCGTAGTATGCGACCCCCACATGAAGACCGAGCTCGCGCGCGCCCTTCGTAGGTGCTTCGATGCCGGCGAGCATCTTGAGCAGGGTCGACTTGCCCGCGCCGTTGGGGCCGACGAGCGCCACGCGGTCGCCGCGGTAGAGCTTGAGGTCGATATCGCTGTAGATCTGCTTGCTGCCATACGCCTTGCTGACGCCCTCAAGCGAAGCGACCAAGTCTCCGGAACGCGGGGGGTCCGGGAATCTGAAATCGACATGCTTGTGGCCTTCCGGCAGGATCACGAGCTCCTTCTTGATTTGCTCGATCTTGCGCATACGCTCCTGCGCCTGGGCGGCCTTGGTCGGCTTATAGCGGAATTTATCGACGAACACCTGCATATGAGCGATCTCGCGCTCTTGCGCCGCGCGCTTGGCTCGCATCTGCTCGAGATTGTCCTCGCGCTGCTTGAGATAGGAGCTGTAATTGCCGGTGTAGACGGTCACGCGTCGGTTCTCGAGCGCCGCGACATGGTCGACGGACGCGTCCATAAAAGCGCGGTCGTGGCTGACAAGGAGCACGGCACCTTCGTAACCCGAGATGAAACCGCGCAGCCACTGGACGCTTTCGAGGTCGAGATGGTTCGTCGGCTCGTCAAGAAGCAGCAAGTCGGGCTTGCGCAGGAATAGCTTAGCAAGAGCGATACGCATCTGCCAGCCACCGGAGAAATCGCTGCAGGGTTTATCGAAATCGGAAACGCTGAATCCAAGGCCCGCGAGAATCTGGCGAGCATGGCTTTCAAGCTCATAGCCGCCCAGGTGCTCAAACCTATCCTGCACCCTACCGTATTCCTCGAGCAACGCCTCAAGGTTGTCGGAATCCCCCGCCTCGGCAATCTGGACCTGCAGCTCCTCGGCACGCGAACCCATTGCCTTGATCTCGACGGCCGCGGCCATGACCTCCTCGATGACCGAGGTGTCCGAAGCGAGCTTTGTTTCCTGTTCGAGATACCCGACCGTAACGTCTTTCGCATACGAGACGGTACCGGCATCCGGAGACTCGATTCCCATAACGATCTTGAGGAAGGTGGTTTTACCAGCGCCGTTTGGACCAACCAAAGCGTAGCGCTCGCCGGCATTAACCTGGAGGGTGGCTCCCGAAAACAAAACCCGGGCGCCAAAGCTCTTTTCAATCTTGTCGGCAAGTAGAATCACGACGACTGCTCCCATTCATATGAAAAAGGACCCGGTTACCCAGGTCCTTAAGATTCGATGGTGGGCGATACAAGATTCGAACTTGTGACCCCATCCGTGTGAAGGATATGCTCTACCCCTGAGCCAATCGCCCGTTGCTTTTCAGCAAGAAGAATATTATCACGGAGTCCTTTCCGGAAGCAAGCATGATTTTCGATTATTTTCCCCGGGATGGAGCGGCTGGAAACGACGCGCGAAGCATGTCCGGCAGCCAGCTATCCCATCCCGCTTCCTTTTCGAGGAACTGCACAGGTACTTGGACGATCCATCGGATGCACTCCCCCGCCGCCGGGTCCTCGCCGCGCGGGGCAGGCGTAAATGAAACTAGTCCTCGGTCAAGAGCTCGACGAGAGCACGCTTCCAGGACTCGACGGTATCGCGCTGTCTCCTATCGAACTCAGAGAACCCGAATCCACCAATGTTGAACTATGTCTCGTAGAAGCAAATACCGAAATCCTCGGAAGCGAAATCGAAATCAAAGGTTGTTCGAGGGGAATAGGGATGACAATCCAATCATCATTGGGATGGAAGCAAGATCAAGCATACGTTGAATACAGCCTTGAACAGAAGTAAAGCGAGACGATGGATTGACCAACCTTCTTGTCGCCGCGGGGCGATACAAAGCATGAAACGGCGGCCTCCAGATACCGCCCGCTTGAAAGGATTTGAAATGCCCTGGGTCTTCGTTTTCCCCGCCATCGTGATCGGGATATCGATACTGCTACCGTTCCTTGCCCAGATTATTGCGAATCTATTCGTTCTCATATGCAAGGCGATAGCCGCATTCATCTACTTCCTGACATGGCTGCGCGTCAAATGGTACGCCCGCCGTGAGGAGCGAGACTAGGCGCCCACGTCCAAACCGAGGGCCGCGACGCATTTCAATGAACTGCCTCCCATCTCAAGGACTTTACTTTTAAGTCCAAGAAATGGGAGCCAGTTCACATTTCTAACGGCGTCGCGGGGCCCGTTGCGTGTAACGGCGCCGCACGACAGTATCCTATCCCACTATTTCTTCTATGCTGCGCCCGAGTCGGCAGTCAATGATGCACACGTCGCAGCTGCAGACATCGTGCACAGTATCGAGCTTCGGGACGCGTCAAAACGAGTTGTTGGCCCATGTTTCATTGTTCTCCATGCGACGCGACAGCTCGCGCTCGCCGATGTTTGCGCGGGTCGACAGCATCTCAAGAACGTTGTTCGGTTCCACGCAGCCATCTACACGCTGCATTTTACCGCACGCGTCTTCATACGTTTATGCAGCTATCTAGCCGTCGCCCGGCCCTAGCGCCGAGCGGCACGGCCTCCAGGGGTTTCGCTACCACTAAGGAGGTCCCCCGATGGAACCGTTAGCGGCGTTTCTCGCACTCGCAACAGGCGCGATAGAGCTGGCAACGGCTTTAGTCGCGCTGGTGCGGGAAACGAGAAAACGCCCCACGTCGAACGACGCGGAGCGCTAGCAAAAACAAGCGGGGCCGTTGTTTCGACGCGGCGGCCCCGCCCACGGGGACATTGTACCACGTCCGAGAGGAGCAACCACCATGCCCGCACGCTACTGCAAGCGCCGCCGCGTGTAAGCCGGAGTACCACGGCGGCGATTCGGCGCTCGATTAAGCGCGAGCTCGTCTGGGCCATCGACTAGTAATGCCGCGCTCGAAGCTCTACATGGGCATCTAGATGGAAAGGGCGCGGGCGGATCGTCCGCGCCCTTTCCGTGTCGCCACGGGGCGATACAATTCACAAAACGGCGGACTCCAGATGGCCGCCCGCTTGAAAGGATTTGAAATGCCGACATGGCTATTCGTTACGCTGCTGCTGTTTTCCCTACCGGTGCTTATCGAGCTGTTCGGGGTGCTGCTCTGCCTTGTGATATCTGCCATATCCAAGATATTCGAATTCGTTGCATGGCTGTTCAACACTTTGAACGACAGCGACTCGAGTTAGCTGTCTAGTTGCCAAAGGAGGCCCCGCGACGCATTTCAACGGCGTTGCGGGGCCCTTTGCATGCAGCGGCGCCGCGCATGCGCGAACGCACCGCGAAACGGCGGGTTATAGGAAAAAAGTTCGTCCCGATAGAACGCCTGATCTCGCCGTCAATCGAGCCACCACGGGAACGGGTCCCTGTGGTGGAGCTCCTCCCACACGGCCCTGTCGCCCCACTCCGGGCCGCCGTCCTCGCGCTTCGGGGAGGCGGAGTAGGTCCTGTAGAGCAGGTCGATGTCGGCGTCCGTCGGCATCGAGGCGAGCTTCTCGGCGGCCGTCCTGGAGTCCCCCGAGTTCATGCGGCACCACCAGTACACCGCCTTGACCCTGCGCATGAGCGACATCCCGCGATGGTTCCCGAGCATCTCGCGCAGGCGCGTTCAGGCTTTCCACCGCGTTATTCGTGCTCGCCCGCGAGCCCATAGGGCTCCACGCCCGACTGGAGCCTGGAGCGCAAGGTCGTGTACCGCCCGACCTCGCAGAACGCGTGGAAGATGCATCTCTGGACCCGCGTTCCCGGCCAGCTGCGCCGCACGGCGTTGGCGAAGCCGGTGCCACTCGTCGTCCGCGACGGACACGGGCCACAGCCCCCCAGAACCAGGTCGTCCAGCGCCTGAACGACCTTCCCTGCCCGGGCATCTCGCGTTGGGAGCCCTTGGACATGACCCAACCGAGGAACTCGCGCAGGGCGGCGGCGTTGCCGTCGCGGCGGACCTCCCGCAGACGGCATTTATGGCGTCTAAAAGAGGTTATCTACCTGCGGATACGTCTGTCTAGCGGACACACTTTTCGTCCGAGCGCTTATAACCGACGACGAGTTTTAAACTCACGGGAAAGGGCCGTCCGCCTGTGCAGATGGCCCAGAATCGGACACACTTTTTGCCCTATAACCCCGTAACGCGGCCGCAGACGGATCGTCCGCGCCTTTTCCGTGTCGCCGCGGGGCGATACAATGCACGTCAACGGCGGACTCCAGATGGCCGCCCGCTTGAAAGGATTTGAAATGCCCTGGGTCTTCGTTTTCCCCGCCATCGTGATCGGGCTATCGATACTGCTACCGTTCCTCGCGCAGATTCTCGCGGGGCTGCTTGTCCTCATAGGTAAGGCGATAGCCGCGTTCATCTACTTTCTGACATGGCTGCGCGTAAAATGGTACGCACATCGAGAAGAGCAGAGACAATAGTTCCGTATTCGCACCGAAGGCCCCGCGACGCATTTCAACGGCGTTGCGGGGCCCTCTGCATGCAGCGGAGCCGCGCATGCGCGAACGCACCGCGAAACGGCGTCTCAGCGCCCCACGCGGCATTTGCACGGGCACCTCTGGGGCGATTTGGGGCGCATTCGGGGCACCTCTGGGGAGATTTCGGTTAGCCCACGATCTCGTCTATGGTGCAGCCCAGGCGGCGGGCGATGACGCGCCACGTGGCCATGTTGCCCTCGCTCCTGCCACTAAGGAAGACGCGAAACGATGGCCTTGGCTGGGAGCGATGGACAAGAATTCACATCGCCCATGGAAAGCAAAACAGGGGGTTATAGGACAAAAAGTGTGTCCCGATAGAACTCGTGTTCCCGTCCCTCAATC
>URKM01000032.1 GCA_900548365.1 uncultured Collinsella sp.
GGGGCGCCGGATGCGCTGCAGAATTCCTTGCTAGAGGCCATGGCGGCCCCCTCGGGGCAGCGCGGCGAGCACCGCGCGCACCAGGACGCCCACGGCCGCGCCGCACAGCACGCCGGCGATGAGCAGGAAGGGCGCGTTGGCCCAGGCGACGGCCGGGGAGAGCAGGGCGGCGACCGTCAGGAGCTGTCCGATGTTGTGCGCGACGCCGCCCAGGACCGATATCGCCACGACCGAGAACGCCTTGCTGCGGGCTGCCGCCGCCATGACAAGCCATGAGACCGCGCCGCCCGCCAGGCTGAAGAGAAACGTCTGGGGGTTGGCGAACAGGATGGTGGAGGCGATCACCTTGAAGAGCATGAGCGCGCCGGCCGGCTTCCATCCGAGCCGGTCGAGCGCGACGAGCACCACGGCGTTGCCGAGGCCGAGCTTGACGCCCGGGACGCCTACGGGGAGCGGCAGCAGCATCTCGAGATAGCCCGCGACGAGCGCCAGCGCGGCCAGCGCGCCATAGAGGGCGGCGCGGCTGCCCGGCGACGAGGGGCGGGGAGGTTGTGGCGCGGTTCGTATCTTCATGGGGTTTAGTATAGCGAACCCGTTGCGCGTCGACGCCCGGGCGATGGCCCCTTCGAACGGGGGCGGGCCGTCCCGAGGCCTTGCGGGGCGGGCCGGGCGGCCTAGATGATGCTGCAGGTGGTCCAGCCGCCGTCGGCGCGGGGCATATCGAATTCGAAATACCCGCAGGAGAAGGCGTAGCGCTGGGCCTGCGGCGCCTCCCAGCACACGTCCCAGGCGCGATGCGCGTCCGATCCGAAGGTGATGGGGACCTCGGCCCGCGCGAAGCGCTCGAGCAGACCCTGGGTGGGATAGTAGTCGCGGACGGACTTGCGCATGCCCGCGGTCGAAACCTCTACGCGTCGCCCCGTGTCGCGGGCGCATTCGGCCATGCGCTCCCACAGGGGTTCGAGGTCGATCGAGGGCGCGTAGCCGTCGTAGCGGAAGCGCGCGGCGAGGTCGGGGTGGGCCATCACGTCGAAATCCAGCGGGCTCTCGCAGGCGCGGCACCATGCGTCCACGTAGCGGCGCCATACCTCGTCCGCCCCGAGCTCCTTCCAGATGTGCAGGTCGTTCGGGTCGTCGATCCAGCCGCTCGCGGTTCCGGGGAGGCCTGCGGGGGCGACGTCCGCGCCTTGGACGGTGCCTGCGGCGAAACGCGTGTCGCCCGGGTCGCCGAGCCAGTGGACGCTTCCCAGGCGCACGGATGCCCCCTCGGACCAGCGCGCGACGTTTTCCTCGCATCCCGGATACCAGTCGCATTCAAAGCCGTAGACGAGCTCGAGCCGGGGGGACAGCTCGCTTGCGAGCTGGCGGGCGGCCTCGAAGGCGGCGCGGTGTTCGGGAAGCCGGTCGAGCGGAACCTGGACCTCGAGGTGCGGGTCCATGCTGGCGGGGAGCGCGAGGTGGTCGGCGACGACCAGGGCGCGGCAATCCAGCTGCGCCGCGAAGCGAACGGTCTCCTCGAGGGTGGACTCGCCGTCGGAGAAATCGGTATGGGCGTGGCAGTCTACGATGGGCGCCATGCGGCCTCCTTCCGCGAGCGATGGGCAGGTGGTTTGATTGTGGCACGAGCGCCCCCGCTCGGCGTCCGTGATACGAAACGGTAACGTGGGCGGCATCTTTCGCCGTACGGGCAGGCCGGGGCGCGCATCGGGCCGGGTCGTCGGATGAGGGCGGCGTCCGGACGGCGCGCGGGATGCCGCCGCTCGTCTGCGCCGCACGTCCTCTCGTGCGAAGTCGCGGCGCGCGACGGCGGGGGCGGGTACAATCGTGCTCGTTTTGACGAATGCGACCACGATGGGAGACGACCCGTGTCCACCATGCAGAAACTGCTCAAGATCACCAGCCTCGTCATGCTTGCGCTGGGAGGTCTGTTCGTTCCCTTCACCGTTATGAACTTCATCCACGCCGATACCATGCCGGGGGTGCTGATCGCCATCCTCACCGCGTTGACCGCGCTATTCGACCTGCTGCTCGGTTTTCTGGGCTCGACGGCGGCGAACGTGCCGTCCCGTGTGACCGGGCTGCTCCCCATCGTGGTGATCGGCCTCATGGTCAACGCCGCCTCGGTGTTCTACATCATGTTCATGCAGGGCCTGTGGGCGCCCACGCTGGTGAACGCCGTGGTCTGCGTGGTCTATTCCTTCGCGGCGCACAAGGTGAACGCCGAGGTGATGCGCTAGGATCCGAGGGGGCCGCGCTCCCGCATCGCGCTTCGTCTTCGAAATGTCGGGACCGTATGGCGGTTCGGCATGTTACCCGATGAGACGGGCGCGCCGTCCGCGCATGTTAGAATCGCACGCAAGGCGGCGGCGCCATCGCGCCGCGCAAGCGTTCCCGTATCGGAGAGGAGCGGAGATGTCCGTTCTGTTTATCGAATATCCCAAGTGCACGACGTGCAAGCGCGCGAAGAAGTGGCTGGATGAGCACGGTGTCGAGTACAGCGACCGCCATATCGTCGAGGAGAACCCGACGGCGGCGGAGCTGAAGTCCTGGGCCGAGCGCTCCGGCCTGCCGCTGCGCCGCTTCTTCAACACGAGCGGCATGAAGTACCGCGAGCTGGGAATCAAGGCGAAGCTCGACGCCGGGATGCCCGACGACGAGGCGTTCGACCTGCTCGCGACCGATGGCATGCTGGTGAAGCGCCCGCTCGTCATCGGGGATGATTTCGTGCTGGTCGGCTTCAAGGAGCCCGCGTGGGAAGAGGCGCTGCTGTAAGGCGCCCGCGCGCCCGCGCCCGTCCGCGAAGGATGGAGCGCGGGCGCTTTTTGCGTTGAAGAGCGAGTGGAAGAGCGAGCAAGGGGGACGAGATGGACGCGGAAGACCTGCGCGCCCTGGCGGCGCGCGTCGCCGATGGGGCTCTGACGCCCGATGAATTGGTGGAGCGCGTGCATCTGGACGCGGTGGCCGATCTGGGCTTTGCCAAGATCGACTGCTCCCGCGGGGCGCGCACGGGCGTGTCCGAAGTCGTGTACGGGGCCGGCAAGACCGCCGAGCAGATCGCCGCCATCGTGGAGGCGCTGCGCGCGCACGGGCAGGAACGCGTGCTGGTGACGAGGCTCGATGAGCAGAAGGCGCGGCGGCTGCGCGACGCGGGCTGCTCGTTCGCCTATTTCGAAGAGGCCCGCGCGGGCGTCGCCGGCGAGCTCCCGCAGGATTCCGGCAACGGCGAGATCTTGGTGCTCACCGCGGGCACCAGCGATTCCGTCGTGGCCCATGAGGCGGCGCTCACGGCTCGATTCCTGGGGAACCGCGTGACCTTGTTGGAGGACGTGGGGGTGGCGGGCATCCACCGGCTGCTCGGGCATGCCGATGCCATCGCCCGCGCCCAGGTGATCATCGCGATCGCGGGCATGGAGGGCGCGCTTCCCAGCGTGGTGGGCGGGCTGGCTTCGTGTCCGGTGATCGCGGTGCCCACCAGCGTGGGATACGGGGCGAACCTGGGCGGTCTCACCGCGCTGCTCGCCATGGTGAACAGCTGCGCGAGCGGAGTGTCGGTGGTGAACGTCGACAACGGATTCGGCGCTGCCTACCAGGCATCGCTCATCAACCATCTGCCCGGCCGCGGAGACGCGGGCGATGGAGGGGCGATGGGCTGCTCGGATGCGGCAGGCGAAGGAGGGTGCTAGATATGGTTTGGGAAAACCAGGCCGTCCGGGACGGTCGGGCGGAGATGCTCTACCTGGATTGCTCCTGCGGCATCGCCGGGGACATGCTGGTGGGCGCGCTGCTCGACCTGGGCGGCGAGGGTGCGCGGACCGCGCTGCTCGCGGCGCTGGACACGCTCCCCGTCGAGGGCTTCTCCATCCGGATCTCGCGCGCGAGCAAGGCGGGGCTCGATTGCTGCGATTTCGACGTGGTGCTCGATGCGCTCCACGATGGGCGCGATCACGATATGGAGTTCCTGCACGGCCGCGGCCACGGGTGCGATCGCGACCACTGCCACGGATACGAGCGCGGACGCGGACACGAGCACGGCCACGGGCACGAGCACGGCCACGGGCACGAGCACGGCCACGAGGGCGACCACGGCCACGACTGTGGCCACGGCCATGCGCACCGCTCGCTCGACGACATCCTGCGCATCCTCGATGCCTCGGCCCTGAGCGACCGCGCGCGGTCGCTCGCCGCCAAGACGTTCGGCATCCTGGCGCGCGCGGAGGCGAAGGCGCACGGCGTCGCGTTGGAAGACGTGCACTTCCATGAGGTGGGCGCGGTCGATTCCATCGTCGATATCGCTGCCGCCGCCGTGCTCGTCGACTATCTGGGCATCGAGCGCGTCTGCGTCCCCGTGCTCGTGGACGGGCATGGCACGATTCGCTGCCAGCACGGCGTCATCCCCGTCCCCGTTCCCGCGACGGTGAACGTCTGCGCCGCCCATGGGCTGCCGCTCGCTTCGCGCGCCATCGAAGGAGAGCTGGTCACGCCTACCGGGGCGGCGCTCGTCGCCGCGCTCGAGCCCCGTTTCGAGCTGCCGGGGCGCTACGTGGTCCGCCGCGTGGGCGCGGGCGCGGGGAAGCGCGCCTACGAGGTGCCGTCGCTGGTGCGCGCGCTGCTCATCGAGGAGGTCCCCGCGCCGGCGCGGAGCGCGTGCGGCGATCGCGTGGCGAAGATCGAATGCGACATCGATGACGCCACGGGGGAGCACCTCGCCTATGCCGCCGAGCGCCTGAGGGAGGCGGGGGCGCTCGAGGTCCATTGGCTCCCCATCTTCACGAAGAAAGGGCGCCCGGCCTATCAGCTGCAGGTCGTGTGCGCGCCCGAGGCGGCTGCCGCCCTCGAGGAGCTGGTGCTGCGCGAGACGACGACCATCGGGCTGCGCCGCCAGCTCATGGAGCGCGTCGTGCTGCCGCGGTCGATGGAGCGGGTGGACACCGCGTGGGGAGAGATCTCGGTCAAGCGGGTGGAGCTTCCCGACGGCTCGTCGCGCATCGCGCCCGAGTACGAGGAGGTCGCGGCGGCCGCCAGGTGCGCCGGCGTCTCGTTCGCCGTGGTCGAGCAGGCTGCTCGGGCGGCCTGCGCCGCGAAGGAGGCCGCGTCCGCGCTACAATAGGCGGACGCGGCCGCGGCGCCGCGATCGAAGGGCAATCGAAGGGCAATCGAAGGGATCACCATGAACGTGCTCATAGCTTCCGACATCCATGGATCGGCCTACTGGGCCGGCCGCCTGATGGAGGCCGTCGAGCGGGAGCAGCCGGACAAGGTCGTCTTGCTGGGCGACCTGCTCTACCACGGCCCGCGCAACGACCTGCCGCGCGATTACGCTCCGAAGCAGGTGATCGAGCTGCTGAACGCCTATGCGCAGACCGGCCGCCTCATCGCGGTGCGCGGTAACTGCGAGGCGGAGGTGGACCAGATGGTCCTGAAGTTCCCCTGCATGTCCGATAGCGCCCAGTTCGTCGACGAGACGGGCCGCACGCTCTTCCTCACGCACGGCCATGTGTTCGGCGCCGGTATGCACAACAGCGTGGACAACGCGCCGATGCTGCCCGCGGGCTCCGCGCTGGTCTACGGCCACACGCATATCAAGGTGAACGAGGAGAGCACGCTGCACGACGGGCTGTGGCTGTTCAACCCGGGCAGCGTCTCCATTCCCAAGGACGGGTCGCACAGCTACGGCATCTACCGCGACGGCGCGTTCTCGCATGTCGTGATGGAGGAGGAGTAGCGCCATGGCTGAATGGAAGGAGCTGCAGGGCGGTAGCCTTGCGGGCTTGGTACGAGATACCTCGACGCTCGCCGACGCGCGCGAGGCGATGCAGGGCCTGGTCGAGACCATCTGGCGCTTGCGCCAGCCGGACGGCTGCCCCTGGGACCGCAAGCAGACGCATGCCTCCATCGCGAAGAACATGATCGAGGAGGCTTACGAGGCGGTCGACTGCATCGAGGAGAACGATACCGAGCACCTGCGCGAGGAGCTGGGCGATGTGTTGATGCAGGTCGTGCTTCACGCGCAGATCGCCGCCGATGCGGGCGCCTTCACGATGGAGGACATCGCCAACGACATCAACGCCAAGCTCATCCGCCGCCATCCACATGTGTTCGGCGAGGCCGACGCTGGAAGCGCCGACGAGGTCCTGGCGCTGTGGGATTCGGTGAAGCTGGCCGAGAAGGCCGCGAAGGACGAGCGCGCCGCGGACGCCGGCGAGCGACCCGAGGGGCTGCTCGAGGGGGTGCCCCGTTCCCTTCCGGCGCTCATGCAGGCGCAGAAGGTGTCGCGCAAGGCGGCGGCTCTGGGGTTCGAATGGGAGTCTACGGCAGCCGTCTGGGAGAAGGTCGCCGAGGAGCGCGCCGAATACGAGCGCGAGGAGCCGGGCAGCGCGGAGCGCGAGATGGAGTTCGGCGACTTGCTCTTCGCCCTCGTCAACGTGGCGCGCAAGGACGGCATCGACGCGGAGAGCGCGCTGCGCGCGAGCACCGCGAAGTTCCGGTCCCGCTGGGAGGCCATGGAGGCCGAGGCCTACGAGCGCGGCGTCGCCCTGGACGGTCTTTCGACCGCCGAGCTCAACGACCTATGGGACCGGGTGAAGGCGGGCGAGGAGATGGCGGCCGAAGGCTGAGCCGTCGCGAGGCGGTGCGGCCGCGCGACGGGGGGCGGAGTCGTTAGAACGCGATGCCGAGCGCGAACGTGGTGAACGCCGCCGCGGCGACCGCGCCCACGAAGGGCGCGATACCGGGAACGATCAAGCCGTACATCCAGTTGTTGTGCGTCTTGTGCGCGATGGGGAGCAGCTCGTAGGCGATGCGGGGGCCGAGGTCGCGCGCCTGGTTCATCGCGAATCCCGTGACGCCGCCCAGGCCCATGCCCACGGCCCACACCAGCAGGCCGACGCCGATGCCGAGCGCGAGCAGGTTATCGCCCGCCTGCGTCGCGATGCACAGGATGCCCGTGAGGAACACGAAGGTGTCGAATGCCTCGATGAGGAAGTTTCGGACCAGGTTGTACGATTCGGGCGTGGGGTTGGTCGAGAAGATGTTGCGGATGGAGACGGCGTCGACCTCGCCTTCGGAAGCCTTGAAGTCATCGGCGTAGATGAGCCATGCCAGGCAGGCGCCCGCGATGCCGCCGAGCATCTCGGCGATCGAGTACGGAACGAAGTTCGTCCAGGGGATGATGCCGACGAGCGCCTGGCATAGCGCCATCGCGGGGTTCATGCATACGCCGCCGAAGATGAAGAGGCATACGCTGATGCCGAACGACCAGGTGGTGATGGCGAACATATGGCCGGAATCGCGGTACTTGCTGCCCTTGAGCGTGATGTCGCAATGGACGCCCACGCCGAAGACGATCATGAGGGCGGTGGCGGCGAATTCGGCGAAAAGATGATTGATCATGTAAGGGACCCTTCGGGGAAAGGTTGACAGATTCGGCGCGGGCGGAGCCGGGCTCCCGCGCGCCGATGGGGTGCGCGCCCTCGTGGGAGGGCGCTGCGATCGCACCGTCGAGGGGTGCGCGCCTCGTGGCGAAAGGGCTACCCGGCCACGACAACGCCGAGGCCGTCGGGGATGATGGCGAAGCGCGCGTCGGCGCCCTTGAGGGAGCGGGCGATCTCGATCGCTTCGTCCACCGTGGCCGCGGGGGTCATGTGCATTGCGCGAATCATCTCGTGGTCGCACAGGTCGGTAACGAGGATGACGGGGTGATGCGCGAGGATGCGCGCGAAGATCTGCGCCGTCCATTGGTCGGGAAGGGTCTCTTCCGCCGGACGGTCGATGCATCCCTGCTCGAACGCCGCGGGGTCGTTCTCGGCGATGTTGCGGAAGAAGCCCTCGCCGCCGTGTCCGTCCTCGCAGCCCGCGATCGCGATGATGACGCCGCCCTCGGGCAGCGTTGCCTCGGCTGCGGTCATGCCTTTGACGGCCTGGTAGATGTTTTGGTCGAGCGGGTAGCCGCCGTTGGTGGTGATCGCCACGTCGCAAGGAACCGCCGCGACCCCCGCGAGGTCGCGCACTAACGAGCAGCCGGCCCGGTGCGCGTCGTGGATATCGCCGGCGAACGCCCCGATGACCTCGTGCTCGCCGTTGAGCACCACGTTGAGGATGAATCGCAGCCCGGCCATCTCGGCCGCCGCCATCATGTCGCGATGGACGAGGTTGCCCTCGAGCACGCCGGCGCGCGACCGCCCGCTGTGCACGAACGCGCCGTTGTGGTTGTACATGATGGTCTCGTACGAGGCGATGCCCGGCAGAACGGATTTGCGCGATCCCGAGAAGCCTGCGAAGAAGCGCGGCTCGATGAAGCCCTCGGCGATGAGCAGGTCGGCTTGCGCGGCGACGGCGTTGATCTTGCAGGAGCCGCCGGATGGCAGCGTTCCGATCTTTACCATGGCGTCCTCATCGGTCGCTACATGCATCACGATCTCCTCGGTGTCGACGATTTCATCACCGTATTTATGGAGAAGCTCCTCATGTGTGGAGGGACGGTGCATGCCGGTGGCAACGAGGATGCGAACGCGGGCGTCCGGAGCGGCTTCGTGTATACGCCTCAGCAGAATGGGCATGGTGACCCTAGAGGGTACCGGGCGCGTGTGGTCGGAACTGACGATCACGATGTCGCGCTTCCCCCGGGCGAGTTCTTCGAGTGTTGGAGAGGCGTAGGGCGCGTCAAGCGCGCTTTCGATGAGTTCTTCCTGTGTACCTGCAGTTTTGTATTGGTTTTGATTACCTGCCAAGACGCCGGCGACATTCGATTCGGGTAGCCGGATGCGGAGGTGGCTCCGCGCGTACGGCACGTCTAGTTCAAACATAAGCGATCCCTTTTCTTTCCCTGCCTGAGCATGCGGATACGACGCCTTGCAACTATGGGGATGCGGGGATGGGTGTGAGGTACCTGATGTGGATATCATTTGTTACCTACCTCCGCGCTGGGTTCGCTACAGTGTCGAAGCGATGAGGTTTCGACGAAAGGGGAGGTGAAGCCCATGGCGGAAAGCCATGACTACCTCGTAGATTTTCTAAAGGAAAAAGGGTTTCCAGAGGTGCGCAAGACGCGCCACGAATATCTTTCGTATTACGGGCTGGACCAATCCTCGGTATGCGTGCTCGTTTCCGGAGTGGTGAAGGCGAGCGTGACCCTGCGTGAGGGAAACGAGTTCAACATCTTCTATATCCAGGGCCCGAGTCCCGTCTCGCTGCTTCGAGACGAGGTGAGCAGCAGGGCGAAGTCCCCGTTCAGCGTGCGCGTGGAATCGGATGAGGCGATCTACATGATGGTGCCGCGCGTGACCTTTTGGGGCTATGTGAACGAAGATCCGCGTCTGCTCAAGTACGTGAAGGACTATTACCGCAACAGCCTGGAAGATTCCCTGCATCGTATGAGATACCTCACCATGAACGGGAAGATCGGAGCCGTGGGAGGGCTGCTGTTCGACCTGAACAGCCAGTACGGCGTCAAATGCGAGGACGGATCCATGATCTCGCTCGATGTGACCAATGAGGACATCGCGCAATTTTGCGGCATCTCGTCGCGCAACAGCGTGAACCGCATCTTGCGCGGGTTCCGTGAGAAGGGGGTCATCTCGACCCAGGGGCACGATGCCCACATCGTGATCCATGATCCGAAGTATCTCGAGCGATACGTGATGGACTAGGACGCGGACGAGGGCGCGGCGCCGATGCGGGGCCGCGGGCGCTGGTGCCGCGCTGCAGGCGCCGATGCGGGGCCGCGGGCAGATATGGGTGGCTCCAGTTCGGATATTGGAGCCAGCAGCGTCAAAAAAATGCAGCCGAACGTGTACGCAGATGGCTCCAACCCGCGGATCGGAGCCAGAAACAGCAAGAAAAGAGCCCGCGAATGTACGCAGATGGCTCCAAACGCCGAGTTGGAGCCATTGCGATCAAGCTGCGGGAATCCCTGCGGCTGAATGACCGGCAGGGGCCTGCGACCGTGTCTGCGCCACGTTGTGGCTAGAGGGTTCGATCATATGCAAAAGCCGACTGCCCGGATGATGGACCGCCTCCCGTTTCTCGTTGCTCAAGAAACGGGAGGCGGTTCAGAACGGGCGGCCGGCTTTTTGCGTGTCGATCGGGGTCGGGCGACGGTTACTTGCGGTCCTTGGCGGGCTTGAGGAGGATGACGGCGAGGACCGCGACGATCACGCAGCTCACGATGACTGCGGGAACGGTCTCCATGTGGATCATCGGGATGCCGACGAGCAGGCCGATGATGTAGGGGACCAGCCAGAGGAGCCACACGATGGTGCTGAAGCGATGGAAGGTCTGCTCCTGGTGGATGGCCTTTTCATCGTGACGGCGACCGCGCAGGTAGACGACGGTCGCCCAGCCCGCGTGGAACAGCATGAGCAGGATGGCGAGCAAGCCGGTGACGCCATGGATGGCGGGAGCGGCTTCGCCGGCGGCGCCGCTGCGCGCCATGATCGTCATGACGGTGGTGCCGGTGGTGTCGCATACCAGGCCGAGCCAGAACAGGGAGAGGTGCTTGCCGTTGAGGTGGCCGGCGCGGCGCTCTGCGAACACGCCGATGGTGTAGAAGACGAGCGCGGCGGTGATGGCGATGCTGGCGATCATGAGAAGCGGTGACATGGGGTTTCCTTTCCTGAGTAGATGATGAACAATGTTCATTTGAACGGCGTTCATATTAGAGACGGAATACAGCGCATGCAACACCGAAGTTGTAACCTTTGGTAACAGCATGAATTCTTCACAGCGTTGTTCACCATGGCTCGGGTATTATGAACACAGTTCATATACGGGAGCGAAGGGGAGCAGATGGGAAGCAGGCCTGCGATTTCAAGGGAGACCATCCTGTCAGTGGCATATGATCGGGCGCAGAAGGACGGCATGGCGTCGCTGGGGATTCGCACCATCGCGAACGAGTGCGGAGTGGCGATCGGAACCATCTACAACTACTTCCCCGATAAGGCGTCCCTCGTCACCGAGGTCGTCGCGCGCTTTTGGCGGACCGCGATCGACGAGGCGGGCGTGCTGACGTCTGCGGAGGAGCGGCCGCAGGGCGCAGAGGGGACGCTGATGGTGTATTGCCGCTGCCTGGCGCAGGGGCTCACCGAATCGCTCGGCCACTTCCAGGCGAGCTGGCTTCGCGAGATCTCGAACTTGGACTCGCGGTCGCTCGAGCGCACGCGCGCTGCGGAAGAGGAATGCTTCCGCGGCATCTCGCGCGGTATCGCCCGTCATATCGAGGCGGACACGGCGATAACGGCGCGTGCTCGCGAGAAGTTCGAGACGGAGCAGCTTGCGAGCTTCATCTGGAAGGGGATGTTCGGATCGATCAAGCTGGGCGACCCCTCCTGCAAGACGCTGTTCTCCCTGCTCGAGCTGGCGTTGTACGATTAGGCGGCCGGAGGCGTCGCCAAAGCCCGGTGCAGATGCGGGGCGGCGCGAAGGCGTCGGCGCCCGCGTCCGCTGCCAAAGCCCGCGAAGCCTGCACATCTGCGCGTCGGCCCCGTGGTATAACTGGGTAACCAGACAAGCGCAATCGTACTTCAACCAAACAAGGCGCCTATGAATACTTCCAAGAACAACAGGGACGGATTCTCCGTCCTCCATACGGCACGCATCCCGTCCGATGCAGCGGAGACGGGCGATCTGGGCGCGGCGATGTCGCGTGCAGGCGCTCGGGCGCACAGCGCGGATGCGGGCGCGAGTCCGGCTCCGCGCGTCGCTTCGGGCTATCGGGCCGCTTCGAGCTATCGGGCAGCGTCGAGCTATCGGGCCGCTTCGAATTACCAGGCCGGTACGGGCCGGGCGGATGCGGCCGGTCGCGGGGGCGCCGCGGCGGACGGGTCCCCTCGCGCAGCGACGCAGGCGGGGAGGGCCCGCGTCGCCGACGCAGCGGGCGCCGATGCCCGCGCCGGGGCAGCCCGCCGCACGGCGGAAAGAGGGCGGCGAGCTGCTCGGAGCCGGATGACGGATCGGACGTCGTCGGACGGTGGGGCGGCGACGAGCCGCGGGACCGCCCGTCGCCAAGCCGCCGCGCGCCGTGCGAACCTCATGAAGTACGCGAGCGACAACCGCGTCGTGCAGGCGCTCTATTCCATCGTGGGCGGGCCGTATCGCCATGTGTTCTACGCTGCGGTCGTCGTGGCGGTCCTCGTCGGCCTCTACGGGCCGTTGGGCGACCTCTACGCCGCGCGCCGCACGAGCGAGATCCTGCAGAAACAGCAGGCGATCGGCGAGAGCTATGCGGAAGAGCTGCAGGGCGAGGTCGACCAGCTGCTTTCCAAGGAGGGCATCGAGAGCGCCGCGCGCGAGCAGGGCATGGTGAAGCCGGGGGAGCAGCCCATCACCGTCGAAGGCCTTTCCGAGGACGACGGCGCCGGCGAGGACGGGGCGTCCGGGAGCGCGCCCGCGACGTCCACCGAGGTCGAGAAGGCTCAGCAGGAGGTGCTCTCCGAGACGACCTGGTATTACAAGATCCTCGATGCGATCTTCGGATATACGGGGCCGGTGGGGCAGAAGCTGCCCTCCGGCGACGAGTAGCGAAAGGGGCCGGCAGGTGCTTCAGGGCGAAACGATGCGCGTGGCGACGGTGGATATCGGGACGGTGTCGTCGCGGCTCTTGCTCGCGACGCTCGAGGACGGCCGCATCGCCGCGGCGCGGAAGCGCACGCAGATCACCGATTTGGGCGAGGGCGTGGATGCGACGGGTCGCCTGGCGGATGCCGCGATCGGCCGCGTGCTGAATGCATGCGCGGCTTTCCGCGATGACATCGCCGTATTCAACCCCCGGGCGACGGTGCTTACGCTGACGAGCGCCGCCCGCGACGCCGAGAACGGGGACGAGCTTCTAGACGGCCTGGTGCGCCTGGGCTTTTCACCGCAGATCATTCCGGGCGAGGTCGAAGGTCGGCTGACCTTCTTCGGCGTGGCGCGCGATTTCGCGGGCGAGCGCATCGCGGTGGCCGATTCCGGCGGCGGGTCGACGGAGCTGGTGACGGGGTGCTACGAGCCGGGACGGCCGCTGGTGATCGACGCGCTGAGCTCCTTGAACGTGGGCTGCCGCCGCATGACGGAGCGCTTCGACCTGCGAGGTCCCGTGGACGAGGCCGCGCTCGAACCCGCAGGGCGCTGGGCGCGCGAGCTTCTGGATCGCTATTGGGGCGGGCTGGACGAGCGCCCGGAGCGCCTCGTGGCGGTTGGCGGGACCGTGACCACGTTGGTCGCCATGGAGCAGGGGATGGTTTCGTATGATTCTTCCAGGGTGCACCTCTCCACGCTCACCCTCGAGCAGGTCGCCGGCGCGGTCGGGCGCCTGAGCGAGTGCACGGTCGAGGAAATCGCCTGCCTTCCCGGCGTTCAGCCCAAGCGAGCGCCGGTGCTTCTCGGCGGGGCGCTGATCGTGCGGGAGCTTATGCGCGCGGGCGGCTACGAGGAGCTGACCGTGAGCGAGAACAGCCTCATGGCAGGCATGGCGGCCACGATCTATGAAGCGGTCTCGAGAAGCGAGACGACCATAGGGTGGAAACCGGTCATAACGTGGTAGACTTCTTCCACACGGGGGCGTGGCGGAATTGGCATACGCAGGAGACTTAAAATCTTCGGCCGAAAGGATTGTGGGTTCGAGTCCCACCGCCCCTACCAAGGGAAACGAGGGCTCCGGCGACGGGGCCCTTTCGCGTCCGGGCGCCTTGCGGGGGCTCGAGATCATGCGACGTTGCAACTTTTGTCATGATTGCGTTGGCGTTTGCGGGTTCAGGCATTACACTTGAAGGCGTTCTATTGCCATGAAAGGAGACTTCATCCATGAAGAAGATCGTTCTTGCTTGCGGTTCCGGTGTCGCCACCTCTACCGCCGTTGCTAAAAAGGTGAGCGACCTGCTCGATGCGAACGGCTTCGAGGGCGCGTACACCATCGTGCAGTGCGCCATCGCCGAGGCTGCCGCCAACTGCGGCGATGCCGATCTGCTCGTTGCCACTACCGTTGCTCCCGAGGGCATCACCTGCGCTTACGTGAGCGGCGTGCCCTTCCTGACGGGTATGGGCAAGGCCGACGCCGAGAAGCAGATTCTCGACATCATGGCTCAGTAGCCTGCAGGCTTTCAAACCCGGGGTCCGTGCCCCGGGTTTTTCTTTGCCGTCGAGTGGCAAGGGTATCGAACAGCGCATCAGCATCCGATTTAAAAAAATGGGAATTTCTTCTTGAATCGGTTTCGATTATTCGATACTATAAGCAAGCACGCGGGCGTGGCGGAATTGGCAGACGCGTATGGTTCAGGTCCATATGGGGGCAACCCCGTGAAGGTTCAAGTCCTTTCGCCCGCACCATTGATTGTTAAAGGCTCCTATCGGGAGCCTTTTTCGTTTTCGGGGCTTCTCGCTCGCGTAGACGGTGGGGGTGGGCCGTGCATCCGTACGCAAAGAAGACGCCCCCGCGGATCGATCGCTACCTCGGCAGGAGGAGGAGCTGGCGGAAGCTATCGCTGAACTCATTCTCGTCGAGGTCCCAGATGCCGTCCTTCTTGGTGAGCTCAAAGGTGACAAACGCCATCTCTGTCTTGTTTGATGAGAACGCTTTGTCGAAGTACGAGCGAAGCTCCGTTTTCTGCTCTTCTGTCAGAGATCCGTCATCGGTATAGGGTGAGAGGCCGTTGTCTTTCAAGTAACGTCGAGCGTTGTTCTGGAAATCGAAGTACATCTCGTACATGCAGAGCGCCTGCGCCTCGACGCGTGCCTGCGCATGCGGATTGTCAGGATCGGAGGAGGTGGATACGGTCGATATGTCGATGGAAAGGGCTCCGAGCGCGAGCTCCGCGAGCGGTTTCACATCGATGCCGAGTTCCTCGGACGTTCGAGCGAAGTCATCCAAAATGCGCTTCTCCATCCAGCTCGTGATGCGTTCGGCGGCATCGGCACGCTGCGGCGAGTCCGGCGTCGTGATACCGACCGCCCGCTTCTCGATGATGCCACGGCATATCTCGGCATCCTCGTTGTCATATGGATTGACGAATGCAAGATCCTTACTTGAGGGATCAACGGGCTCGGGACCGGAAAGCAGGTCGTACGTGCAGCTTCCGATACTGAAGGCGACGGACAGGATCATGAACCAGACTAGGCCTCCGACGAGGCGCGAACATCCGCGGTTTCGCGGTCCTGCCTTCGGTAGCATGACCGCAGGTCGATTAGCGGCTCGACCGCCTTGTGAGTTGTCATCCTGCGCGGGAGGTTGTTCCTCGCGGCCTCCAGCGAGGCTGGCTCGAGCGTCGTCGCCGGAAATCGAGGGGTTTTCTTTATGTGGACCCTCAATTTCCTGGGGGGCGTCCGACCCTTGTGCGCCATGTATGTTCGATTCCTCGATCAGACGCTCTCGCTCGAGTTCGAGCATCTCGATTAGCGCGGCGATTTCTGCATCCTCTTCATGCTTCGTCGTGGCGTCTTCTTCGGTGTGCGAAGTGTCGCGGCGTGGTGCTTCGTGTGATTCGCCTGAGTTGTCGCAAACTTCAGGGCCGGGGTCCTGCCAGGGAAGGATGGGTTCGCTTGCATTGAAGGGGTCGAACCCCGATTCGGGCTGCGTCATGGATGCTCCAGGGACGAGGTGCTGGAAATGCAGGTGGGTGAGGGCGACGGATGTGCTTTTAGCGCCCGGGCTACGCGGGCATGCCAAAGACGTAGTCGCAATAGCGCTCGAAGTTTGCCTCGTCGATGGTCCAAGCGCCGTCTTGGAGGGTGAGCTTCACGCACATCGAGGACTCGCGCGATTCCGTCTCGACCATCGCCGCCTGCAGGATACCGGCGATATCGGTTTTCTGCGTATCGGCGAGATTCTGGCCTTGCTTGATATCGAGGAGATAGAGCCCCTGTTCACGCAGGTAATCGTACAGATCGCTTTGGAACTCGTAGTACATGGTCATCATGGAGCATGACTCGACGTCAAAATAGACGGAGGCGTAGGGGTCATCGGCCTCCGGGAACGCGTTCGTGAAGTTCTCTTTGTAGATGAGCGAGCTGATGGCCCATTCAGCGACGATCGAGGGGTCGAGCCCCAGCTCGTCGGGTGTACGGCCGAAGTCCGTCGCGACGCGCTGGGCGAAAGCCGTCGCGATGCGCTCTGCCACCGCAGCGTGTTCGGGCGATTCCGGAAGCATAAGGTGCTCCATGCGGGTGATGGCGAGCTGGAGGCATTGGGCCTCGGGTGAGCCATCGCCCTCCTCGAAGGTGGACGCGTCATCGTATGCGGGGACGTCGTAGGGATCGTTGGCCGGGTTGGACGCGAAAAGCTCGGCCGTGCAGCTCACGACGCCGCTTCCGATGGATAGGAGGAAGAAGAGCAGCCAGATGCCCAGGATCAGCTTGAAGATGCGGCGTGCGACGGATCCGGCCGCTTTGCCGTCCGCCTTCTGCGCGCGGGCGCGGCGGGCCGCCTCGCGTTTGAGGGAGTCGGTGCTGCGCCGGCGGGCGCGGGGCGCCTTCGGGCCGCCCGCATCGCTGGAAAGGGAACCGGGATTCTGGTCAAACGGGGGCTCCGACGTGCTGTCGCCGTGATGCGGCGCCTCGTATGCCTTGTGCTCCTCGTCGGCGTCGCGGATCTCCGACTCCGGGTCCTGCCAGGGCAGGATCGGCTCGCCGGCGTTGAAGGGGTCGATGTTGGAATCGCGTCTCGCCATGGCTGCTCCTCGAATCGGGTGCCCGGGACATTGTGGTCAGTATAACGGCGTGCGTCCGCGCCAACGCCCCGCTCTCGGCGAAAGGGCGCCGCGCGCTACCTCGTTCGCGTCTCGTTCGCGCGCGCGGGGGCTCCCCGCTTTCGCTGCGGAGGTTGCGAAATGATTGCGGCCGGCGATGCCGGTGTGTCGAGAGCGGCCGGGCTGGGTAGCAACAGGTTGTTGCGAGTAGCAAGCACCCATTTCACGAGAACGGAGCCACCCGCATGGACAACTTCAACCTCTTCGAGTCCGATCCCGCCGTCGCCTCGGCGCTGGAGGGCGAGCTCGCGCGCGAGCGCGAGACCATCGAGCTCATCGCATCCGAGAACTTCACGAGTCCCGCGGTCATGCAGGCCGTGGGCAGCGTGCTTACCAACAAGTACGCGGAAGGATATCCACGTCACCGCTACTACGGCGGCTGCGAGCGCGTCGACGTGGTCGAGGACCTCGCGCGCGACCGCGCCTGCGAGCTTTTCGGCTGCGGCTTCGCCAACGTGCAGCCCCATTGCGGTGCCAACGCCAACCTCGCCGCCTACGCGGCGCTTGTCGAGCCCGGCGACACGATCCTGGGCATGAGCCTCGACCATGGTGGCCATCTCACCCATGGCAGCCCGGTCAACTTCTCCGGCAAGCTCTACAACTTCGTTCCCTACGGCCTCGACCTTGAGACCGAGACCATCGATTACGACGAGGTGGAGCGCTTGGCGCGCGAACACCGTCCGAAGCTCATCGTGGGCGGCGCGTCGGCGTATCCGCGCATCATCGACTTCGAGCGCATGGCCGCCATCGCGCACGAGGTGGGCGCCAGGTTCATGGTCGACATGGCCCATATCGCCGGCTTGGTCGCCACGGGCGCGCATCCCTCGCCGGTGCCGCATGCCGACGTCGTCACCTCGACGAGCCACAAGACGCTGCGCGGTCCGCGCGGCGGCTTCATCCTGACCAACGACGAGCAGCTCGCCCGCAAGATCGACAAGGCAGTGTTCCCCGGCACGCAGGGAGGTCCGCTCATGCACGTGATCGCGGGCAAGGCGGTGGCGTTCGGCGAGGCCCTCGCGCCGGCGTTCTCCAGCTACATCGAAGGCGTCGTGCGCAACGCCGCGGCGCTGGGCGAGGGGCTGGTCGACGGCGGTCTGCGCCTGGTTTCGGGCGGCACCGATAATCATCTCTGCCTGGTCGACCTCACCCCGGCGGACGTGACGGGCAAGGATACCGAGCGCCTGCTCGACGAGGCCGGCCTCACGGTCAACAAGAACTCGATTCCCGGGGAGCCCCGCTCGCCGTTCGTGACGAGCGGCATCCGCGTGGGTTCGGCGGCGGGGACCACGCGCGGGCTGGATGCGGGCGAGTTCCGCGAGATCGGGCAGATGATCGCGCGCGTCGTCTTTTTCCCCGAGGACGAATCGGTTCGCGCACAGGTGCGCTCCCGTGTCGACGAGCTGCTGGCTGCGCACCCGCTCTATCCCGGGTTGGCGTAGCACCGCTCCCGCGCGCTCAGCGGGCGAAGGGCGCTGTGGCTGCCGTGCCGCGCACCCTCCTTAACCGCTCCGCGCGCCCGGCGGGCGAAGACCCTATACTGATGGAGCGAGATGAACTGCGAGCATGCCGGGAGGCAGCATGATTTCAATTGAGACGGCGAAGATCGGTTTTATCGGTTTCGGAAACATGGCGTCCGCGATGGCGGATGGCTGGATCGGGTCGGGGCGGGTGCCGGCGGGCAACCTCTACGCCTGCGCAAACCGCTTCGATGCGCTGCGGACGCGTTGCGAGGCGCGCGGTATGCACGCGCTCGAGACGGCGCGCGAGCTGGTGGAGGCCGTCGACGTCGTCGTGGTGGCCATCAAGCCCTATCTGATCGAGGAGGTTCTGCCCGCCCTCGCCGACGTGCTGGCGGGACGCATGGTCCTGTCGGTGGCTGCCGGTTGGAATTGCGAGCGCTACGAGGGCATCCTTCCCGGCGTGGGCACGCTTTCGACGGTGCCCAACACCCCCGTCTCCATCAACGAGGGCGTCATCGCTTGCGAGCGCGCGACCACGTTGGCGCCGGAGCAGGCCGAGCTGGTCCGCGGCCTGCTCGGCCTGCTGGGCTCGGTCGTCGAGGTCGAGAGCCGTCTGCTCTCCGTCGCGGGCACGGTGGGCGGCTGCTCTCCGGCGTTCATCGCCATGGTGATCGAGGCCTTGGGCGACGCGGCCGTCAAGCACGGTATCCCGCGCGCGACCGCGTACGAGATGGTGAGCCAGATGGTTGCGGGCACCGCGAAGCTGCAGCTCGCGACCGGTGCGCATCCGGGCGCCATGAAGGACGCCGTGTGCTCGCCCGGCGGTACGACGATCCGCGGCGTCGCGGAGCTCGAGGCGGCGGGCATGCGCTCGGCGTTCATCCGTGCCATCGACGCCATCGAGGGTTAGGTCGCCGGCGCTGCATCGTAGGACATCGCGCCGCTAGATGAAGGCGCCCGCCCTCGCCGGTATCGACGGGGGCGGGCGCTTCTTCGCGTGACGTGTGCGGCCGCACGGATCCGGGCGGCGCCGGCGCGGGGTGGGCGACGTGTCGCTCTCCGCGGGCTAGTCCCAGAAGCTGTCGTCGCCGTCCTGCTTGGGGCCGCGGTCGACATAGAGCTTATGCGTGCGCTTCTCCATCACGAATGCGATGACGCCGAAGAGCACGATGCCGACGACGAAAAGCACGGCGACGCCTTCGCGTGTGCCGAACAAAAAGGAAAAAATAGCGTCCATATGATGCCTTCTCGCCTTCTCAAGTAAGGAAAAACTCTCACAAGTATATACTGGCTGGAGCGGCGTTTCGCCGCCACTTGGAATTGCACATGAGCAGCGCGTGAACCGGAGGAACCATGCTCGATATCAAATTTGTCCGCGAGAACCCAGACGCCCTCGATCAGGCTATGGCAAACCGCCAGGGCTCTTGGGATCGTGAGAAGTTCTTCGAGCTCGATGGCGAGCGCCGTGCGGTCATCACCGAGGTCGAGGAGCTGCAGGCCCAGCGCAACGCCGAGTCCAAGAAGATCGGCATGCTGATGAAGGAGGGCAAGCGCGAGGAGGCGGATGCCGCCAAGGAGGCGGTGCGCCTGGTCAACGAGAAGGTCGAGGGCCTTTCCACCCGCCGTGCCGAGCTCGAGGCGGAACAGTCCGATTTCATGGCCCGCATCCCCAACATGCCTTGCGAGGCCACGCCCGTGGGCAAGGATGAGAGCGAGAACCCCGAGCGCCGTCGCGTGGGCGAGCCCCGCGACTTCGCCGCCGAGGGC
>URKM01000033.1 GCA_900548365.1 uncultured Collinsella sp.
GAGCAGGGCGCCGCTGACCGGTGGACGGCACTTCGGTGCCAGGGGGCCTCCCTTCCGGGAGCCCCCTTTTTTTCGTGCCGCGGTTTCTTTGCGTTGAAATGCTCAGATGTGATTGCCTGTAGATTATTTGGGAATATGCATATCAGGTATTTCATCGTAAGGAGGGTTATATGGCTCTTTTTTTCAAGAATCTCGATAACGGCTCTTTTGTCACCTCAATGTCCAATGAAGCTTCTGCTCCCGATGGTTATGAGCTCGTCGAAGCGAATGCTGTCGATGCTGCGGTTGAGAAGCACGTCCCGACTATCGATCTTCAGCGCGATGGGCATATTATCCACGTGACCATTGGTGAAGTCGAGCATCCTATGCTTGAAGAGCACTACATCGAATGGGTTGCTCTTGAAGCTTCAGATCGTCTTGAGATTCATTATCTTAAGCCCGGTCAGACTCCTACGACGTTCTTTGCCGGGGGCGTGAAGGGCGGGACTGTCTACGCTTACTGCAATCTCCACGGTCTTTGGAAAGCTACATTCTAGCTTTTAGGCTTTTGGCGGGGGCCCTTTGGGCCCCTATTTTTATTTGGAGCTCGATATCGGGTTATGATGTACAGAATTGTCGCTCGGATATGAGGACGTAGTACATGAAGATTGGAATTTCTCAAATTAAGAGCTCGGCAGGAGACTTCACCCTGCTTTATGACCGTGTATGTTCCCAGCTTATACTCGCTGAGCAACAAGGTATTGAACTCGTTTCGTTTCCCGTGACGATGATGTCCGGTGTTATCTCAAGTGGACTTGCTTCCTATTCGAGCTTTCAGAGCTGTCTGATCTCGTTTTTCAACGATGTTTCCGCCAAGCTTGTTGGATCCTCTGTAAGAGGATTGCTGTTTCCCGTCGTTGTAACGATCGATGGCATGCCCCTTTACGAGGTCTTCTTGGTCAAGAATGGCCGGATCGTTCCGCTCCGCCTCCTGGCTGCTTCAGGTCGCGGGTCAAATGGCCCTGCTTCAGACCTGTGGGCCCCTGTATCCTTTGATATCGGCGGCATCAGAATCGGTCTTACCTTTGATCTGAGACGCGATATCGATCTGCTTCCTCCTGGGTGCGATCTGTGTCTCTATTTCCTTTCACAAGGCTTCAAGATTTCTGATTCTTTTTATTCTGCTGGCGCTTCGCTGGCCGAAGGCGAGTATTCCAAGCTTGCTTCTCGGGCAGGTGTTTGGCTGGCCTGCGTGTCTCCAGTTGGTCTTTCCGACGATTATGTATTTTGCGGCAGCTCTTTTGTTCTCGACGATGCGGGGCGAACGGTTGCGCTTGCTCGCTCTTTCGAAGAGGATCTGCTTGCTGTTGAGATAGAGCGAGGTGGCGATCTCCCTTCATTTCACGCGTTCGAATCCGTTCCCTATCATCGCGAGCGTCAGATTTGGGGTGCGCTGAGGGAATTCATATTTGATTCCGTATCTTCAAGTGGATTCGACGACGCTTTGGTCCTGTTGGATGGCAGCCTGCCGAGCTACCTGCTTGCTTCGCTTGCAGTTGATGCCCTTGGATCGCGTCACGTTATCGGTTTGTATTTTCCGACTTCCTCTCCTATAACTCCCAAGGAGCTTGCTGAGCAACTTGATACGGGCGATTCCATCCGCACGTTTGCCGAACGGCTGCATATTCGCTATCGGGAGCTTGAAGTCTCAGAGGCCTTCGGTTGGCTTCTGCGGGAGCTCGGGTGTGATGGCTCGGGTTTTGTCTCATCGGGTTATGGTTGGATTGTCGATGCCATGGCGCGTCAGGTTGGTGCGGTACCGCTTTCTTCACTGACGAAAACCGGCTATGCCCTGGCCGCCGATGTGTATTTGAATAGAGAGGGCTCTCTAGCGCCTTTCGGAGACCTGTATCTTTCATCGTTGGAATCCTTGGCGCGTTATCGTAATTCTATTTCCCCCATACTTCCTTCCGCCGTCTTTTCTAAGGATTGCTTGGATGAACTTGCGAGTTCGATGCTCGCCGCATCATTGGATCGAACCGGAATAGATGCTGATGTCCTAAGTGGCGTGGTACCGTTCGCGTCCGGAGGGGACGCGTCGATTGATGCTTGCAAAATTGACCGCTTTTTGGAGGAGCACGTCGACCAGGGTTCGGCGATTGGTGCTACGGAGCTTGGTGCTGAGTCTCCTGCCGTCGCGCAGATGCTTGCCTTCATTGTGGAGAGGGAAGAGGATGCGAGGCGTCGCCTGCCGCCTTATCCCATGATTTCTTCCTGCTCGTTCGCCGAACGGGCATGGCCGAGGCGGCTGTCTTGGCTTGAGCCTTGCCAACCATGCGATGAGCAGGCTATACAGTCGCTGCTCAATCAGGAAATCAAGCGCGAGCATGCGCGATCAGAGGATGCCGGCCGACGCGTAAGAGAGGAAATCGCCGGACTGATCGGTGAGTTTTTGGGGCTTGATGCAGACCAGCAAAAGGAACTGCTCGATTTCGACGGTGTTCCAGGGATGGGATTAGAAGAGGAGGAGAGGCCAAAAAAAGCATCCCCCGAAGCCCAGCCTGCTCATTTTGAAGACTCTCGCACGTCCGATCGCGACGAGGAGATGACTTCGTCTGCGTTTCGGTTGGGCGGGCCCTTCTTCTCCCTGAACTAGACGTGGATTGCGCCTCCGCCCAGCCGCATGCTATAGTAGAACAGATGTTCGAATATGCTTGGAGGTGCACATGATCGTTCTCGGTATCGACCCCGGGTTGGCCAATACGGGCTGGGGGATCGTTGAGGAACGCGGCGGTCAGGTTCGCTGTCGTGCATATGGCTGCATAGAAACTTCGGCTGGGAGCGAGCTTGCCGCCAGGTTGAATAGAATCGCTGGGGAATTACAACGAGTCGTGGAAAGGTATAAGCCATCGGAAGCGGCGGTGGAGGGAATTTACTTCGGAGCCAACGTTCGCTCGGCGATTCCTACCGCACATGCCAGGGGGGCTGCTTTGGTAGCGTGCTCGCTGTGCGGTGTCGAGATCGGCGAATACACGCCCATGCAGATTAAGCAAGCTGTCGTCGGCACCGGCTCTGCGGATAAGGAGCAGGTTACCTATATGGTTCGCAATCTACTCCATCTTGACCACGACCCAAAACCCGACCACGCGGCGGATGCTCTGGCGTGTGCGATATGCCATGCGCATCTCAAGAGGACCCAGTCGTTGAGCAAGGGCTTGTATCTCCAGGGGAAAGGAGCGGCATACTGATGATCTCCCTTTTGAGCGGTATTCTGATTGACGCATCACCGAATATGGTTGTATTGGATGTGCACGGCGTAGGATTTGAGCTGGGTATTTCACACACGACGGCCGCTAGCCTACCGGCGCTGGGGACTCAATGCCGCCTGTATACCAAATTGCAGGTTCGTGAAGACTCCCTGTCCCTATTCGGATTCGCCGATCGAGACGAGCGCATCATGTTTGAAAGGCTCGTCGCGGTGACGGGCGTTGGACCTCGGCTGGCGCTGGGAGTCTTATCTAAGTTCACGCCCTCCCAGCTTTACGCGATCGTTATGGCCGAAGATGATAAAAGCATGTCGTCGGTGTCGGGAGTTGGTAAAAAGACCGCGCAGCGCCTCATTTTGGAGCTGAAAAGCGTGTTCTCGAAGGATGCTGGCTGGCGGCCCGAGATGCCCGAGGGGATTGCCGCCCCCTCTGTCAATTCGGGTCGTGAAGCAGGGGTGACCGACGACGCGCGCGCGGCGCTCCTTTCGATGGGATTCAGCTCCCAGGAAACGGAGCTCGCGCTTGATGGAATCGATGCGACCGGCATGCGCGTCGAAGCGCTGCTTGCGGCCGCATTGAAGCGACTGGGAATGGAATCATGATGTGGGAAGCGGATGAGAGCGTAGATATCTGGTCGGATGTTCCTGCGGGCCATGCTGCAGGGGTGCGGGAGACCGATCGCTTCGTTACGGGAGGGCTGACCGCAGCCGATTTGGATGTCGAGCGCACGCTGCGCCCCCAGAAGCTTGACGATTACTGCGGGCAAGACCATATCAAGCAGAGTTTGAAGATTCTGATTCAAGCGGCCCAAAGCCGAGGGGAGAGCCTGGATCACGTCATATTTTCCGGCCCGCCCGGATTGGGTAAAACGACGCTTGCCACGGTAGTGGCCAATGAGCTGGGCGCGCAGATCAAGACCACGTCGGGTCCCGCGATTGAACGAACGGGCGATCTTGCGGCGATACTCACGAATCTCCAGCCGGGAGACGTCCTGTTCATCGATGAGATCCACCGATTGAATCGATCGGTGGAAGAGATTCTCTATCCTGCCATGGAGGATTTCGCGCTAGATATCGTGATCGGAAAAGGTCCCGCGGCGCGATCGATTCGGTTAGACGTTCCTCGGTTCACGCTTGTTGGCGCCACGACGCGTTCGGGAATGCTTACGGGACCGCTGCGTGATCGCTTCGGCATTTCATTCAGGCTGGACTACTATTCGGTCGACGAGCTGGCGAACATCGTGGAGCGATCCGCATCGATACTGGGCGTTGCCATAGACCGCGATTCTGCGATGGAGGTCGCGTCGCGTTCGCGCGGGACCCCGCGTCTTGCGAACCGCCTGCTGAAGCGCGTGCGCGATTACGCTCAGGTAAGAGGGTCGGGCTCCATACATATCGATATCGCCAAGGAGGCGCTGTCGTTTTTCGAGATCGACGAGCTGGGCTTGGATTGGATGGATATTCGCATTCTCGAAACCCTTTGCAAGACGTTTCGCGGCAGGCCGGTCGGCTTGAGCACGCTGTCGAGCGCCATCGGCGAGGACCAGGCGACGCTGGAAGACGTCTACGAGCCGTATTTGCTGCAGCAGGGGTTGATCGTGCGCACCCCTCAGGGACGCGTTGCGACGCTCGCCGCATTCGAGCATCTCGGAGTGGAGCCTCCCGCTCACGCATAGCCGGTTTCGCGTTATGCTGTACAAGTTGGTAATCCCCTTATAGGAAGGAACGACATGCTGTCAGACATCGAGATCGCCCATTCTGTTAAGCCCCTTCCCATCCTCGAGGTTGCAAAAGAGGCCGGGGTGGACGAGTCCCATCTCATTCCATACGGCTTCGATAAGGCTAAGGTCGACTATTCCTTGCTAAACGAGGAGACCGATCATCAGGCGAAGCTCGTTTTGGTGACGGCTATCAATCCGACGCCCGCGGGCGAGGGCAAGACCACGACCACCATCGGCCTTGCGGATGCTCTGCGCCGCCGGGGCGTCAAGAGCGCCGTTGCGCTTCGCGAACCCTCCCTGGGCCCTGTCTTCGGCGTGAAGGGCGGTGCCGCGGGCGGTGGCTATGCCCAGGTCGTTCCGATGGAGGATATCAACCTTCACTTCACGGGTGACTTCCATGCGATCGGCGCCGCGAACAACCTTCTTGCCGCCATGCTCGACAACCATATTCAACAGGGCAATGCCTTGGGAATCGATGTGAAGCGCATCACTTGGAAGCGCGCCGTCGATATGAACGATCGCCAGCTGCGTCACATCATCGACGGGTTGGGCGGTAAGGCCCAGGGCGTCCCCCGTGAAGACGGCTTCGATATCACCGTCGCATCCGAGGTGATGGCTATTCTCTGCCTGTCCACGTCTATTACTGATCTGAAGGCCCGCCTGGGCGAGATCGTGGTCGGATATACCTACGCCGGCGAGCCCGTCCGCGCAAGCCAGCTGAAGGCCCAGGGCGCTATGGCCGCCCTGCTCAAGGATGCGCTGAAGCCGAATCTCGTGCAGACCCTCGAGCACACGCCGGCTTTCGTTCACGGCGGTCCGTTTGCCAACATCGCTCATGGCTGCAATTCCATCATGGCGACCCGTATGGCGATGCGTTTCGGCGATGTTGCCATTACGGAAGCCGGTTTCGGAGCCGACCTGGGTGCAGAGAAGTTCCTGGATATCAAGTGCCGCATGACCGGTTTGAGGCCCGATGCGGTCGTTGTCGTCGCCACGGCGCGCGCGCTGAAATATAACGGTGGAGTCGCCAAGGCGGATTTGAACGAGGAGAACCTCGAGGCCCTGCGCGCGGGCATGCCCAACCTCCTTCGCCATGTCGACAACATCCAAAGCGTCTACGGCTTGCCGTGCGTCGTCGCCATCAACAGGTTCCCGTCCGATACCGAGGCCGAGCTTGCGCTCATTGCCGAGGAGTGCGAGAAGCTGGGTGTGAACGTTCGTCTTTCCGAGGTGTGGGCAAAGGGCGGCGAGGGCGCTCTCGAGCTTGCTGACGAGGTCATGCGTCTCGTCGAGCAGCCTCATGAGTTCCGCTTTGCCTATGAGGACGGCGCGGATGTCGCCGATGCCCTTCAGGCGATCGCTACGAAGGTGTACCGCGCCGACGGCGTTGATTTCACGCCTGCGGCGAAACGGCAGCTCGCCGAGATTCGTGCCAACGGCTTCGGCAATCTTCCGGTGTGCGTCGCCAAGACGCAGTATTCCTTTACCGATCAGGACAAGCTCCTGGGTGCTCCGGAGCACTTCCGAATCACGGTGCGCGAATTGAAGGTGAGCGCGGGAGCGCACTTCGTGGTCGCGCTCACCGGTAGCGTTCTGACCATGCCCGGGCTTCCCAAGGTTCCCGCTGCCGAGAATATCGATGTTAACGACGAGGGCGTCATCTCCGGCCTCTTCTAGGAGGCCGTGGGATTACAGAGGAGTTTGATACGTGACGACACTTATCGATGGAAAGCGTCTCGCCGCGCACGTACGCGAACGCGTGGCGCACGAGGTCTCCGAGTTGGAAGCCAGGGGGCTCGCTGCTGCCCTGGCCGTTGTTCTTGTTGGAGATGACCAGGCTTCGGCGACCTACGTGCGCTCGAAGCTGAAGGATTGCGAGCAGTGCGGCATCGCTTCGCAGGATTACAAGTTGCCCGCCTCGACGTCGCAGGCGGAGCTCGTCGACCTTGTGAATACTTTGAATGCGGACCCCGCGGTAACCGGAATTCTGGTGCAGATGCCCCTGCCCGATCATTTGGATGCCGAGCAGGTTATCGCCGCCATCTCTCCAGAAAAGGATGTCGATGGTTTTCACCCCGAAAGCCTGGGCCGCTTGGTTCGCGGCCTTCCCGGGCTGCGTCCGTGCACCCCTGCAGGAATCATGGCCATGCTCGACGAATATCAGGTCGACCTCGCCGGTAAGCACGCGGTCATCGTCGGGCGCTCGTCGATCGTCGGAAAGCCGATGGCGTTCATGCTGCTTGAACGGGATGCGACGATATCCGTCGCGCATTCCCGGACCCGGGATGTCGCGGAGATTTGCAAAACCGCCGATGTCCTGGTCGTCGCCTGCGGTATAGCCCGGCTGGTCCGCGGCGAGTGGGTCAAGCCCGGTGCCGTCGTCATCGACGTCGGCATGGACCGCGATGAGAACGGCAAGTTGTGCGGGGATGTCGACTTCGCGTCCGTGTCCAAGGTGGCAGGTGCGATTACGCCTGTTCCCGGCGGCGTGGGTCCCATGACACGTGCGATGCTTATGAGCAATATCGTGCGGGCGGCGCGAATGCAGGCGGGTTTGCCGCTCGATTAGTGTTTCCCTTTGGTTTCAATGTGCGTCCCGTCTGCTCTCTATGCAGGTAGGCGGGGCGCTGATTTCGATCGCTATATTTCTTACCGGTTAATCCACTTGACTGGAGTACCATAGCCCGAAGCGCGATAAGGCGGCTCGCGCTCAAGAATCGCTCTTTGGAGCAGAAAGAAAGGGTCAGTATGGCAACCGGCACGCTTAAGAAATCGTTTTTCAGGGAAAAGGGCTTCGGGTTCATCGAGCCAGACGACGCTCCCGCGGGTTCGCGCTCCGATGTGTTCGTTCACTTCAGCGCCATCCAGATGGAGGGCTTCAAGTCGCTTGACGAGGGCGACCGAGTTGAATACGAGGTAGGTCCGGGAAAGAAGCCCGGTGAGACCCAGGCGATCAACGTTCGCAAGATCGGATAGCCCGCGCGTATCGCATCATGTGAAACCGATGGGGAAGATCGATGCCGAAGAGGGCGCTCCGATGGGGCGCTTTTTTCTTACCCCAGATGCTCGATAACGAGGGGAGGGGTCGGTGGTCGAAGCGCATGTGGCGCAATGTTCGGCAGAGCGCTACACTGTGCAAAAGTATGTACCCGTCCGCGACGGTGTGTCGCGAAAAAGGAGGCGCTATGGCCTGTACGACGATACTGGTGGGGAAGCTTGCAAGCTATGACGGTTCGACCATCGTCGCCCGCAACGAGGACTCTCCTGGAGGCCAGTTCGAGCCCAAACGCATGCACGTGGTGCACCCGAACGAGCAGCCTCACGAGTATACGAGCGTGGAGTCGCATCTTACGTTGACGCTTCCCGACGATCCGATGCGGTATACGTCGGTTCCCGATGCCATCGAGGGGCACGGCGTGTGGGCGGCAGCTGGTTTCAACGAGCTGAACGTGGGCATGAGCGCCACCGAGACCATCACGAGCAACGAGCGCGTTCTCGGTGCTGATCCCCTGGTCGTATACGAAGCGGCCCGTGGTACCGAGGGGGCGGACGGCTACGTTCCCGCCGTGCCCGGCGGTTTGGGGGAAGAGGACTTCGTTACGCTGGTCCTCCCTTATATCTCCTCCGCGCGCGAGGGCGTGCGTCGCCTGGGAGCCCTGCTCGAACAGTATGGAACCTACGAGATGAACGGCATCGCGTTCTCGGATCTGGATGAGATCTGGTGGATGGAGACGATCGGCGGCCATCACTGGATTGCGAAGCGCGTCCCCGATGATGCCTATGTCACCATGCCGAACCAGCTGGGAATCGACTGGTTCGATCTTGCCGATGCAGAGGGCGAGCAGCTGGAGCATATGGCGAGCGCGGACCTCCGAGAATGGATGGAGGAGAACCATCTCGACCTGACGCTGCGCGATGCGTCGTTCTATATGAACGGCGACCTGGATTTCGAGGTCTACGAGGATATGGACGACGAGCCCTATGATGAGGACGATGTCGACGAATGCGAGATGATCGAGATCGATCTCGATCGAGCCCGCGACATCTTCAATCCGCGCGAGGCGTTCGGCTCCCATTCTGACAGCGATCATGTCTACAACACGCCGCGCGCTTGGTATATGCAGCGGTGCCTGAACCCCCATGATGGATGGGATGGCCCCCTTGCCGCTTATGGGCCGGAATCGGATGATATTCCCTGGGCCTGCGTTCCCGAGCGCAAGGTCACCATCGAAGACGTCAAGTACGTTCTCTCGGCACATTACCAGGGGACGCCCTACGACCCTTACGGAAGACGTGGAGACGAGGACACGCGCGCCCTGTACAGGCCGATCGGAATCAACAGGAACGGCCAGCTCGCCGTGCTTCAGCTGCGTCCATATGTCGATCCATCGTGTTGCGCGGTGCAGTGGATGGCGTTCGGCTCCAATCCCTTCAACGCCCTGCTGCCGCTCTATGCGAACGTCGAGGATATGCCCGAGTATCTGTCCAATACCTCTGCGCGCGTCACGACGGAGAGCTTCTATTGGGCGAACCGCGTCATCGCCGCGCTCGCCGATGCGCGCTTCCGGGATAACGCAGCGCATATCGAGCGCTATCAGGAAAAGATCGGAGGCATGGGGCACAGGCTTCTCCGCGAGACCGACGGGGATGTGCGCGGGCTCCAGGCTGACGCGGTGCCCGCTCGGCTTTCGGCGGCTAACGATCGGATGGTCGAGTTCTTGCGTCGCGAAACCGACGACCTGCTCGCCAAGGTGCTCTATACCACGAGTTGCGCCATGAGAAACGCGTTCGCGATGTCGGACAACTAACGCTACGGCTTCTGCCGTCGACCCGGCTCGATTGGGGCGCGCGCTCTTAGGGTAGATAAGAAGAACGGGTTTACAAGGACGGTGCCCAGGGCGCTGTCGATGGGAGGCCAAGATGGTCACAAAGTTCGAGGAATTGGTTAACGGTATGGTCAACATCGGTTTCGGGGTCGCAGCGACCGCCGCCGAGAGGGGCCGCGAGGTGCTCGAGGACCTCAACACCAAGGGGGCCGAGGTGCGCTCCGATGCGACCTCGTCTGATTTCGCCCGTTCGATGTCCGACGTCTTCGAGCGTGCCGGCGGCGTCTTTACCGAGACGACCGAGCGCCTCGCTGCGGACGGCTCGACCGTGGCCGAGCGCGTTCTAGACGAGCTCATCGTGGCGCGCCTCCGCATGCTCGACGCTCCTGAAAGGGCGGCGTTCCTGGTTCACGTGGGCGATCTGGTGACTGCCGTTGAGAGCGAAACCGTTTCCATTCCGGTCGAAGCGGTTGAGGGCGAGGCCGATCGCGAGGAAGACGAGAAGGGCGAGTAGCGCTAGATGGTGGCGAGCGAGAACGATAGCGGCCGTTGGGATTCGAGGGAATTTGGCGATTCGCCCCGATCGGGGGGTTCGCCTGCAGATGCCGTTGGCGGTAGGCATCGCGAGCGCGCCGTCGACGCATTTCCCGACGAACCCGCCGTCGTTGCGCCTGGAGAGAAATATCAGCTTACTTCGGCGGGGCGGCGCTGGCGTATCGGGCAGATCTTTTCCTTGCTGAGAAAATACGAGGTCTGGAACGATATCACGCCGGTGCGTCTGCGCTGCCTGCTGGAGGAGCTCGGCCCCATGTTCGTGAAGATGGGCCAGATCCTGGCGAATCGCTCGGAGATCTTGCCGCAGCGCTTCTGCGACGAGCTCCGCAAGTTGAGAACCGATGTCGACCCCGTGCCGTTTGAAATCGTGCAGGATTGCATCCGCGCGGAGTATCGTCGTCCGATCAAGGACGTGTTCTCGTGGGTGGCGCCCGAGCCGCTCGGCAGTGCATCGCTCGCTCAAGTTCACCGGGCTCGGTTGAAGACCGGTGAAGAGGTCGCCGTCAAGGTGCAGCGGCCGGGTGCCCAGCAGATCATGGCGCAGGATATCGATATCATGCGCTCTATCGTGCGGCTTGCTTCCCATGTGGTGAAGACCGATCAATTCGTCAACCTTCATGATGTCGTCGAGGAGCTGTGGCAATCGTTTCGCGAGGAGACGAATTTCTTGATGGAGGCGCGAAACCTCGAGGATTTCTATGCCTTCCATAAGGATACGAAGGGCATCGCCTGCCCGCGTCCGTACCTCGACCTATGCACCGAGCACATCGTCGTGATGGACTATATCGACGGCATCTCCATCGGAGCCCCCGAGCTCCTGGAGGGAGCGGGGTATAGCCTCGAGAAAATCGGCTCGCGCATCGTGGAGGACTACTCCACCCAGGTCCTCGACGACGGGTTCTTCCATGCGGATCCCCACGCCGGCAACATCATCGTGAAGGACGACGTCATCTACTTCATCGACCTCGGCATGGTGGGGCGCATGTCGAATCATGACCGGCTCATCGTGAAGGACATCATCTATTCCGTTGCCGAGGGCGATGTTTCCAAGCTCAAGGATTCCCTGATGCGCTTTGCGGTGTCGCGCGGCGATTCGGAGTCGCTCGACCACGCGTCGTTCTTGAGCGACCTCGATTACATCGTCGCCGATTTCGCGGGACTGAATTTGAAGGACCTTGATATCGGTGAGTTCCTGACGTCCCTGGTCAATCTGGCTCGAAAGAACGACGTCGAGCTCCCCAGCGTCGTGACGATGTTCGCGCGCGGCATGGTGACGCTCGAGGGGCTGCTTTCGGAGTATATGCCGGATGTGAATATGATTCAGATCATCTCCGCGCATATCGCGAACGAGAAGAGCACCTTCAAGCGGCTCGAGGAAGGCATGAAGGAGCTTCAGGGCAGCAGTTTGAGGGCGGCGAAGGGAACCCTTGAAGCTGCCGAGCACCTGGGCCTGGCGGCCCATATGCTCACCAGGGGCCAGCTGAAGGTGAACACGCAGATCATGGGGTCCGATGACGTGCTGAGGCATATCGGCGGCATCGTGGACCGCATGTCGATGTCCATCGTGATCGCCGGCTTGTTCATCGGATCGTCGGTCGTGTATTACGCCAAGATCGAGCCGGTGATTTTCGGTATTCCCGTAATCGGGTTCTTCGGATATGCAAGCGCGCTCGTGCTCGCCCTGGGGCTCGGCAGGGAGATCTGGCGCAACAGCCACGGCAAGCGCTAGCGCGGCCGCGGGGCGGCTCTAGAACGCTGCGACGAGGATCTCGGCATCGACGGTGACGCTCGTCAGCCTGGAGGCGTCGAGCGCGTCCTTGTCGAGCGCGAAGGTGACGGGGCTCATGCGTATCACATCGGCTGCGTGGGATTCGTCGAGCGCCATCGTCGTGGTGACGCGTTCGCGTCCGATGAGCTTCGCATGATGCTCTAGATGGGCGACGATCGCATCGTTGGAGTACGGCGAGGCGGCGTCCTTGCCCGCGAGCGCGCGCAGTTCCTCCATATGGCGTGAGCCCGGTACCACCTTGAGGAGCATGCCGCCGGGAGCGAGCACGCGTGCGAACTCGTTGTAGTTGGCCGGCGTGAAGACGTTGACGATGCCGTGAACCGAGTTGTTCGCAAGTGGCATATGGGCCAGGTCGGCCACGAGCCAGCGGACGGGGTTTCCTCCGCGCGCGGCGATGCGGATCGCGTCCTTCGAATAGTCGATGCCGATTACGCTATGGCCGAGCTGCTGCTGGATGGCTTTCGCGTAATGGCCTTCCCCGCACCCGGCATCCACAATGAAGGAGCCGGCGGGCAGGTGCGAGAGCGCCGAGACGATATGCGCGACCACGTCGTCGTAGAGCCCCGATGCCATGATGCGGGCACGGCTCTCGAAGAAAGCGGCATCATAGCCCTTGAGAGGGGAGACGTTGGGCACCAGGGTCAGGAACCCCTTGGCGGAAATGTCGAATCGATGCCCCCGGTCGCATGCGAGCGAGGCCTGCTCGGCATGTAAGGGGGCGTTGCAGAGCGGGCAGCGCAGCTTGGGGGCGATATCGAGATAAGCCTGGATGCGAGCACGGGCCATGATGCTATACCAGCAGCTTCTCGAAGGCGACGCGCATGGGATCGCTTTCCTCGGGGTACGGCAGCGAGATGACGCCGCAGCGCGTGTAGCCGAGCTTGGCGACCAGTCCCTGCAGGGGGATGTTGCGCTCATGGGTGTCGATGCGCATGCTCAGCGCCCCTCGCTCGCGTGCGATTCGTTCGCCCTCGATGAACATGGCGGTCATGACGCCTTGGCGGGCCGCGTCCGCGCTGATTGCGCAGCGATGGATCACCGCGTAGGTCGGATGGGCTGAATCGGATGAGGTGAGCCATGATCCGTCGATATCATCGTAGGTCTCCTCTCCGCTGAGGGAGAGCGCCATGACGCCGAGCACCGTTCCGCCATCGTCGACGGCGACGTACGATGCGCCGTCCGCCCTGTCGGCTTCGATGTCGACGCGGTTGGGGTACTCGTCTTGCCATTGGGGGATCCCCCTCGCCGCAAGCGCGCGCTTCCCGTCGCAAAGGCAGGCTTCGGCGGCGGCGACGTCCGAGGCGAGCGTCTGCCTGATGGTGATGGGCATGTAGGGTCCCCTTTCAACAAATAGTGTGTCTGAGAGAATCGCGAGCCAATACGTATCTGTGGGCTCGGGGAGGGGCGGGACCGACCGCATATCATCCGCGCGCAGATTCCGCACGAACAGAAGGCCCCGGTGGGGCCTTCGTCGTGAGCCAGGACTGCCCGAGCACGGATGATATACGGTCGGTCCCGCCCGTCCCCGAGCCGGGCGGCCTAGAACTGGCTCGGGTGCTTCTCGAAGAAGTCGAAGCGCGGCGGCAACGGCTTCACGGCGTGCGTGCCGGCGGCCTCGCCGAGCTGCTCAACGAGCTCGTCGTTGGTCTCGAAGATGTTGTCCCACGAGAAGAAGGCCTCGGGGGCGATGGCGAAGTGCTCGCAGATCTTCTCGCAGCCGGACGGCACGATGCCGTGCATGAGCACGGTTGCCGCGCGGAGCTGGTGGAAGGCATCGACGAGCGCCTGCGCCATGGCGGCGTCGTCGCCGGCGTTCTTCGCGGCCTTCGAGGCATCGCTCCAGCGCTTGTTGGCGGCGCGTAGGAATTCGTCGCAGACGCCGAGGGCGTGATGAAGCTCGAAGGTGTGCATGGCGTGCTCGAAGGCGAGGATCGCCTGCTCGGTCTCTGCGGCGACCGCGGGCGTCGGTGCGCCTGCGGGGATGCAGCCCGTGCGGTAGGGGGCCTCGTCGCCCTCCTTGGGCGCGACGCCGTAGAAGCAGGAGCGGGCAAGGCGGTTGAACACGCCGGTGAGCAGCGCGCCCTCCTTGAGAGCGGGATCGATCACGCGCTTGTCGTCGCGCGCGAGGACGGGGTTGCCGTCTTTGTCCTTGCCGGTTTCGCGCATATCGAACGCCTTCGGGGAGAAGCTGACGGGCTTCTCGCCGAGACCGAGCGACAACCAGTGGGCGCGGAGCTGCTCGGGCGTGTAGTGCTCGAGCATCTCGTGCGCCAGCGGCGGCGGGGTCTGGGAGCTGGAGCTCGCCTTCTTGCCCATGTACAGGATGTGGTAGTTCGCGGCGACGCACGACTGCTGCATGTTCCAGTCGAGCGCCTCCCACATGCCGGATTGCGCGATGCAGTAGAAGTAGATGTTGTCCTGGCCGATGAACTGGTAGGCACGGGCGTCCTCGCTCGCCCACCAGTCGCGCCAGTCCAGGCTGGCATGCGTGTAGGCGGGCTCGTCCATGATCATGGCGGGGGCGTCGCCGACGAGCTTCGCATCTGCGACGGCGGTCGTCGCGAGCTCCGTTTCCGGCGTGCCCGCAGCCTCGAGCTTGGCGGCATCGCGGGCGAGCACGGCGCGGGTGAAGCTGATGGGCGCCCAGAGGCTCTCGGGCCACACCCACGCGGTGAGGTCGCGGCACCCGTCGATGTCGGGCAGGGGAACGCCCCATTCGACGTTGCCCGAGATGCGGAACGGGACGAGTGCCTTGCCGGAGCGGAAGCGCACGCCGGCGCGGTTGAGCACCTCGTGGGCGTCGTCGCGCTCGCGCCAGCTGGGGAACACGACCGTGAACGATCCCTTGTTGCCCTCGGCCTCGATGACCTCGTGGGCGGGGAGCTCGCTGCGCACCGCCTCGAACTCGTCGCGGAACTTGACCTGGATGAAGAGGCGCGGGGCGTCGAGCCATTCCTGCATGGTCTTCGAGACCACGGAGCGAACCGTGGGGTCGGCGGCCAGGCGCTCGGTGTGCGCGCGCATGTACTCGGTGTAGGCGGGCAGGTCGAAGTAGAGGTTGTCGACCGGCACGAGCTCGGGCGTCTCGCCGGTCAGCGCGCTCTTGGGCGCGATGAGCTCCTCGGGTTCGAACTGATGGCCCAGGTCGCATTCATCGGCGTAGGCCTTCTCGGACTTGCAACCCTGAATGGGGCAGCGGCCGAGGACCTGGCGGCCGTTCAGGAACTGCCCGGCGGCGGGGTCGTAGAACTGCTTGGTGCTCATCTTGGTGAGCTTGCCCTGCTCGTGCAGGCGCTCGACGAGCTCTGCCGTCATGGCCTCGTGGATGTGGACCGCGGGCTCCAGCGCGCTGCCGGCGTACAGGTCGCAGGACACGCCGAAGCTGGCCAGATCGGCCTCCTGGCTGTCATGGTTCTCGCGCACGTAGTCGGAGATGCGCTTCTTGTAGCCGTCCGCTTCGCGGCGCTTGCGGAAGCCCTCCATGATGGGGGAGCCGTAGCAATCGGTGCCCGAGACGAAGATCACGTTCTCGCGCCCCAGGCGGTCGCGCAGGAAGCGGGCGTAGAAGTCGGCGGGGACGAATACGCCGCCCACGTGGCCGAAGTGCAGGCCCTTGTTGCCATAGGGCATGCCCGCGGTGACCACGGCCCGACGCGGCCAGGCGGGCCGGTCTTCGCGATTATAGGTATGTGCCATGTACGGCTCCTTCTTCGCTATTTTTCATATGCATAGGGAAACATTATCGCACATCGTGCCGGGTGAATGGGTATCCTAGACGGCATGAAGAAAATAGGCGGAATACATACGTTCGAGGACGAGGCGTTTCTCGAATGGATCGCCCGGGCTTCCCTGGCGGTGCTGCTCGCGGGGCTTATCGCATGCGTGGCGTGGTATGCCCTGTCGCTCGTTCCCGGTTCCTGGCTTCCACGCTTCGAGGTCGGCCGCGTGCTCGCAAGCGGCTTCGCGGGCGGGACGCGCTGGGTCATCGCGCTCGCGGCTGGCCTGCTTCTTCCCTTGGCGCTGCACGAGCTCGTGCATGCCGTCGCCTTTAAGGCGTTCGCGCCGAAGGGCTCGCGCGTGAGGTTCGGGGCGAACTGGAAGCAGGGCATGATCTACGCGTGCGCCGAGGGGATCGTGTACAGCCGCGCGCAGTATATGGTGATCGCGCTTGCCCCGTCTGCGGTGGTGACCTGCGTCCTGCTGCTCATCGGGATATGCGCGGGCTGGCCGCTTTGGACGCTTATCACCGTGTTCGCGCATCTTGGAGGATGCACGGGCGATTGGGGATACGTGTGCCATATTCGACGCGATCCATCGATCGCCTATTGCGAGGACGCGGCGTGGGGCGTTCAGTTCTATAGTGCGGAGGGCCGCGCCGACGGCGGCCCGGATGGGGATGATGGACGATGACGAGGCTGCTCCTGCATGCTTGCTGCGCTCCCTGCTCGCTGGAGCCGGTGCGCATGCTGACCGAGGAGGGCTTCGAGCCCGTGATCTGCTGGACGAATCCGAACATCCAACCGCTGGACGAGCATCGGCGCCGTTTGGACGAGCTTCGGCGCTGGTGTGCGGCGACGGGCCTGGAACTCATCGAGGCGGCGGACGACCGCGGAGCTTGGGAGCGCGGGGTCGCCCCGCTGGGGGCGCGCGACCGCGAGCGCCGTTGCCGGGCGTGCTACGCCCTGCGGCTCGCCGAGGCGTGCCGCGTCGCCGTCGATGAGGGGTTCGACCATATCGCGACCACGCTGGCGGTTTCTCCCTATCAGCTGTTCGACACCTGCAACGAGGTGCTGGAGAAGCTGGCGGCGTCGCACGGGCTCACCCCGGTCATCCGCGATTTCCGTCCCTGGTATCCCGAGGCGACGAGGCGCTCGCGCGAGTTGGGCATGTATCGGCAGCACTATTGCGGGTGCAGGTTCTCCGCCGCCGAGGCCGCGCTCGACCGCGTGCGGATGCGCGAGGCGCGTCGGGCCGCCCGCGACGCGGCCTCGGCATAGCCGTTCCGCGAAGATGGGGGCACGGGGCGGCGACGTCTTCTCGGGCGCGCTATCATAGGGCGCCGAGAGGTAAGAACGATTTGTTGCGAGGAGCGCAGATGCGTACCGATGACTTTGATTACAACCTGCCCGATGAGTTGATCGCCCAGGCGCCCGCCGAACCCCGCGATTCGTGCCGCCTGCTCGTGCTCCATCGCGGCGACGGCTCCATCGACCACCGCATCTTCCGCGATATCATCGATTACCTGGAGCCGGGCGACGTGCTGGTCGCGAACAAGACCCGTGTCATGCCGGCGCGCCTGATCGGCAGGAAGCCGACGGGCGGCACGGCGGAGACCCTGCTGTTGAATCGCCGCGAGGACGTCGATCCGATGGGGGCCGTGTGGGAGTGCCTGGTGAACCCGGGCAAGCGCCTGAAGCCCGGTGCCGAGATCGAGTACCGCGCCGGCGGCGCCCTGGCGCCCGAGGGGGCTCCGGTCGTGCTGCGCGCGACCATCCTCGAGTTCGTCGACGATAGCCGCGGCGGGCGCCTGGTGCGCTTCGAGCCGGTCGGGGAGAACGCCGACGGCTCCTTGCGCACGCTCGACGAGGCGATCCACGCTGCGGGCCACGTGCCGCTGCCGCCCTATATCACCGATTACGAGGGCGATCCCGAGAAGTACCAGACCGTCTACGCCATGGAGGAGGAGCATAGCGCCGCGGCTCCCACCGCGGGCCTGCACTTCACGCCCGAGCTCATCGAGCGCATCGAGGAGAAGGGCGTGCGCTTCGAGACCGTCGAGCTCGAGGTCGGCATCGATACCTTCCGCCTGGTGGAGGAGGACGACCCCACCGAGCACGTCATGCATACCGAGCGCTACCACGTGCCGGCGGAGACCGTCGAGGAGGTTCGCGCCGCGAAGGCGGCGGGGCATCGCGTGATCGCCGTCGGCACGACCGCCGTGCGCTCGCTCGAGAGCTCGTGGGAGGCCGACGTCCCGGCCGCCGACCCCGCGGTGTGCGCGCGCCGTTTCGAGGACGCGCCCGATTCCGCCGCCGTGTGCGGCCGCGGCGACATCGCCGTGCGCGAGGACGCGACCACCAACCTCTACCTCATGCCCGGCTCCACGTTCCATGTGGTCGATGCGATGATCACCAATTTCCACGTGCCGCGCTCGACGCTCATGATGCTCGTCTCGGCGTTCGCGACGCGCGAGCAGATCATGGCCGCCTACGAGGCGGCGGTGGAGGAGCGGTACCGCTTCTTCAGCTTCGGCGACGCGATGCTCATCGAATAGGAGTCCTGCAGGACGATACCGTGCAATGGGGGCGCCGGCATCCGCAAGGGTGCCGGCGCCCCGTTCCATGGGAGGCGCGCGCCGAGGACTGCCCGGGTGCGCCTTCAGGGGCGCTCCCTGTTGGCAGAGGCGTGCTTTCGCGCCCCGTGCCGCCCTGGCGCCTAGCGCTTCTTGCCCCGGAGCCGGTCCAGGATCTCATGGGAGGGCTCGAGCAGCACCTCGAGGACGATCCAGGCCACGGCGAAGGCTATGGTGGCGGGCAGGGAGCGGCTCATCTCGAAGACCACGTCGAGGGCGAACCAGAAGAGCACACCCACGACGATCGAGATGGGGAAGTAGTTGCGCCTGCAGAACGCCGCGAAGCCGCCCTTCTCCGCGCGGTCCGCCGAACCCTTCTTGATGTCGCCCACCATGTACTCGGCGAGCTCTTGGTCGGAAGCCAGGTGATGCTTGCGCATGAGGTAGCTCATGCGCACGATGACCGCGGTGAGCACGATGAGGAATAGGACATAGATGGCGAGCCCGAGATCGTTGTCATGCGGCGTGGTTTCGAGCAGCCTTCCGATGGGAAGGTAGAGCAGCGCGATGCCCGCGACGGCTGCCCAGAGCACCTTGAGTTCTCGTCGGTCGGCTGAGACCCGCTTGGCCACCTCGATGCCTCCGGCTGCCGCGAGGTCCTCGAGGCCCGTGTCGAAGATCCCCGCCAGCAGCGCGAGCGATTGGATATCGGGGAGGGTCTTGCCGTTCTCCCACGAGGAGATGGTCTGGCGCGAAACGTGGCACGCCTGGGCGAGTTCGTCTTGGGACATGCCGAGCGCCTCGCGGTGCTCGCGGATGCGCGAGCCGATGGACACCGATCCGCTCATGGCTCCTCCTTCGGTCGCGGATGCTTCTGATCTCGCATCAAAGTGTATGTGTTCGCGCGCGCGGCGTCTGTCAAAAGGCTCTTACATGGGGCGACGTGAGTCGGCAAGCTGCCGCTCGCCGGTTGGAAGCAACCGTTCACGACGAATATGGTTTCGAATGCAGATACCACCGCTTTATGGGAATAAGGAGATTGACCAAAGAAGCAGTCGCTCCGATAAGGCGACCGAAGCGGGAGGTGATTCCGGTGGGTAGTGACGAGATATCAGCTTTTGGGCCCGCCGGCGGCGAGGCCGAGGCCGAGTAGTTGTTGGGACGAGCGATCTCGTCCAAGGTAACCCGACGATGTATCGGGAGACGGCCGAAATGTAGGATCACCGCCCGGGCCCGTTGAGATAATCGCATACCGGCACTCACGGTAGGAGATTCGAGGGGATTCCAAAGTACAGAGTAGCGGGGCGGCATCGCGAAGGCGGTGCCGCCCCTTTAATATGAGTTGAACATTGTCAAGAGGCAAAACCGGCCC
>URKM01000034.1 GCA_900548365.1 uncultured Collinsella sp.
AGTCCGGTGGTCGCGGTCAGTACGGCCACGCCGTCATCAAGCTCGAGAAGATGGAAGAGGGTTTCGGCTACGAGTTCGTCAACGCCATCGTCGGCGGCGTCGTGCCCAAGGACTACATCCCGTCCATCGATAAGGGCATCCAGGAGGCGCTGAACACCGGCGTCATCGCCGGCTACCCGGTTGTCGACGTCAAGGTCACCCTGTTCGACGGTTCCTACCACGAGGTCGACTCCTCCGAGGCTGCGTTCAAGATCGCCGGTTCCATGGCTATCAAGGATGCTCTCAAGAAGTCCGACCCGATCCTGCTCGAGCCCTACATGTCCGTCGAGGTCGAGACCCCCGAGCAGTACATGGGCGACGTCATGGGCAACCTCTCCGGTCGCCGTGGCAAGATCGAGGGCATGGACGACCGCGCTGGCAGCAAGGTCATTCGCGCCAAGGTGCCGCTGGGCGAGATGTTCGGCTATGCTACCGACCTTCGCTCCCAGACCCAGGGCCGTGCATCCTACACGATGCAGTTCGACTCTTACGAGCCCGCGCCCAAGTCCATCACGGACGAGGTCATGAGCAAGAACGGCAACTAAGCCACTCGCTCGCACTAGTATCACCGCGAGGCCGCCCTCGCATTCCATTTGGAGGTTCAAGTTGTCTAGCCAGAAGATCAGGATCCGCCTCAAGGGCTATGATCACGAGATCGTCGATCAGTCCGCGAAGCTCATCGTCGAGACCGCTCAGAAGACCGGTGCTCGCGTTTCCGGCCCCATTCCGCTGCCCACCGAGCGCAACCTCTATACGGTTATCCGCTCCCCGCACGTGAACAAGGACTCCCGCGAGCAGTTTGAGATGCGCACCCACAAGCGCCTCATCGACATCCTCGACCCCACCGCCGGCACCGTCGATTCCCTCATGCGTCTCGACCTTCCCGCTGGTGTTGACATCGAGATCAAGCTCTAAGCTGATCGCTCGAAGCGTCGTTTCCGAGGCCGCTGCCCGCTACGGGTGGCGGCCTTTGTGTTATGACGCCGTCGTTTCGTTTCGAGTGATTTTTACTTGTGTGGCGAGCGCTCATTCCGTCCGATTCGTGGAATGCCGCAGGAATCAAGGATGTTGAGAAACGGACGAACCTGGCGCACCTGCTCGAATGTAAAGCGTGCGAATTGTAGCCCCTGGTTTCTTAGGCGTGATTCACGTTGACGTTCTTCGCACATCACGTCTTCGATACTCTTCCCATTTGCCCGCGCGATGCTGGTGTACTTCCTCATACCATCGAGCTCGCCAGCTATGTTGTGGTGTGCAAGCGTCCATTCGAAATCATCGCGATAACAGCTTCCGGTAATGGGGTCGTAGTGCTCAACCTGCAACTCGGGTAGCATAACGCCCTGTTCGATCATGATGGCCCTCGCATACGATTCGCCGCCGTTTTCGCTTCGATTGTCTCCGTACGACACGACGTCGTTCACATATTTTCGATTGAAGCCACGTCCAGGCAGTTTATCGATGCATTCGAGCAGCTCTTCGGCGTGGCGACCCTTGATGCGCAGCGCGGCATCGACAACTCCGAGCGCGTGTGGGAATGCAAGCTGATCGACAACGCTTGCAACGGTTCTTTCGAGGGCAACTACGGGGATGCCGTCGATGCGGTCTTCTTCGATATTTCGTAAATGATGCTGGTAAATCTGTCCATGTGCGCCTGTCCGCGATGCGACAACATGAATTAGCTTCATGGTGCAATAGGGGATGTCTATTCCGAATAGAGCTGCGGCTGAATACGAGCAAAAGATCCAACCAGGGTGCATCAGAGAAAGGGATCGAAGACCAATGAGATATCGTTCTCGCTGGGTGAGCGCGTGCCAGGTCGAAGTTTTTGCGTAGAGACCACGGTGCGGGCGCACGACGAGCCCGGAGTTGTAGAGTCGTTCAAGCGCTCTCTTTATGGGAGGCGTATCTGGCTCCAAAAGCAACCCGCGCTCGCTTGCCTGGTCGAGCGCCTCTAACGTCAGCTTTGTTACGGTGTCCCGCATGCCTGCTCCCTTCACTCGGTTGAGGAGGATGATGCCATGCGGTTGCACCCTATATTTCTGCTGATGCTAGCTACTGTCTAACAGCGTAATTACAAACCCAGGACATGCGACTAGCAGTTTGTTCAGATACGGGTAAAACTTCAGACTGTCTCCATGAAGCATGGAGCATGTGGTGTGGTTTTCGCACTCTGAAGAACTTTGGAGCCATGCGGGGCTGCCGCCGACGCGCCGGAGGTGCGCCGAATGGCCCCGAAGGCCGGATGGAGCCACGCGGGACTACACCCGACGTGCCTGAGGTGCGCTGAATGGCCCCGAAGGCCGGATGGAGCCACGCGGGACCGCCGCTGACGCGCCGAAGGTGCGCCGTATGGCCCCGGAGGCCGGATGGAGCCATGCGGGACCGCCGCCGACGCGCCGAGGGTGCGCCGAATGTCTCCAAGCCGCAGAGACGTGGCTGTGTATCATTCGCGGCGGCGCGGCAACAGGATTATGATGAAGAACCGCGGAAACGAGAGGGGAGAGGCCGTATGGATGATTGGATATTGAAACGGGCGGGTGAAGACCGCATGCGCGTCGGCTCGCTTGCGGGCGTGGTGTGCATCGTGCTCAACATCGTGCTCTGCATCGCGAAGGCGGCCATCGGTGTGGCGAGCGGGTCGGTCTCCATCGTCGCCGACGCGCTCAACAACCTCTCGGATGCGAGTTCGAACATCGTGAGCGTCTTGGGATTCAAGCTGGCGAGCAAGCCCGCCGACCCCGAGCATCCGTATGGTCACGGGCGCTACGAGTACCTATCGGGCCTCGTCGTGGCGGTCCTCGTGCTGCTTATCGGCATCGAGTTGGTGAAGTCCTCGGTTGAGAAGCTCCTGTCTCCCGAGCCGGTCGATTTCTCGATCGCGCTGGTCGTCGTATTGCTGCTTTCGATCGCGGTGAAGCTGTGGATGGCGCGCTTCAATCGCGCGCTCGGCGAGCGCATCGATTCCGAGACCCTGATCGCAACGGCGCAGGACTCGAAAAACGACGTCATCGCAACCGCCGCCGTGCTGGTTTCAGCCATCGTCGCGCAGATGACCGGGATCGAGCTCGACGGCGTCGCGGGTCTCGCCGTGGGTCTCTATATCGGCTGGAGCGGCATCCAGCTCATCAAGGATACCGTCGATCCGCTGCTCGGGTCGGCTCCCGATCCGCATCTGGTCGAGCATATTCGCAGTAAGATCATGGGGTATCCGGGAGTACTGGGTACGCATGACCTCATGGTCCATGACTACGGTCCCGGCAGGCAGTTCGCGAGCGCCCACGTCGAGATGGCGGCGGAGGCGGATCCCATCACGAGCCACGACACGCTCGACAACATCGAGCAGGCGTTCAAGGTTGAAGACGGCATGATCGTCACGCTGCATTACGACCCCATCGTGACCAAGGATCCCGCCGTCGTGGACATGCGCAATCGAATCGACGCGCTCGCCAAGCAGATCGATCCGCGCGTGTCCATCCACGACCTGCGCACGGTGCCCGGACCCACGCATACGAACGTGATCTTCGACTGCCTTCGTCCCGAGGAGTGCGCGCTGAGCGCCCGGGAGCTCAAGGCACGGCTGGCGGCGGCGGTGCAGGAGGAGTATCCCAAGGCCGTTGCTAAGATCACCGTGGATGAGGATTACGTAAGCGCCGAGCAGTAGGAGGGGATCCGTATCATGGCGAAGAGGCTCTATCTGATGCGTCACGGCCAGACGCTGTACAACGTTCAGAAGCTGGTGCAGGGGCGCTGCGACTCGCCGCTGACCTCGACGGGGATCGAGCAGGCGCGCGAGGCGTCGGAGTGGCTGGCGCGGCAGGGCGTCTCGTTCGGTCGCATCTGCAGCTCCCCGCTGGGCAGGGCGTACAACACGGCCTGCATCGCGCGCGAGGCGCTGCAGAAGGCGGCGAGCGCGAGCGGCGCTACCCGCCCCGTTCCCAAAATCGAGGTGGTCGACGGTCTGATAGAGCGCAGCTACGGGTCGTACGAGGAGGGGCCGCAGGACGCGGTTCCCGCAGGCGTATGGGATCCGGGCGAGGCGCTCGTCCCCTGCGGCGGCGAGGGGAGCGAGGCCGTGAGGGCGCGCATGGTCGCGACGCTGCGCGGCATCATGGAGCGCGAAGACGCGCGAAACGCCCTCGCCGTCTCACACGGTTCGGCTACGCTGCAGTTCAAGCTCGCATGGGAGCATGCGGCTCGATGCGACCAGGAGCAGCCGCTGGGGAACTGCTGCATTCTGGTGTTCGATTACGACGAGGAAGCCGGATCCTTCTCGAATACGGAGATCGTGAACCTGCCGGCATAGAAAACGCGGGCGGCCCGCATGCGCTGCAGGCCGCCCGCGTCGTTCAGGGTCGTTTCGAGCCGTGGCCAACCAGCCCGGCCGCCATCGCCCGGCCCTACTCGTCGCCGAAGCTGATGCCGAGAGCGCGGGCTTCGCGCACCAGGTCGCTTTCGGGGTCGACGTACTTCAGCTTGCCGGCGACCTCTTCCAGCGGAACGCGGCACATGCGGCCGTTGCGCTGGGCCACCATGAAGCCGTAGTCGCCCTCGAGGCAGCCGAGCGCCGCCTCGACGCCGCACTGCGTGGCGAAGATGCGGTCCTGCGCGTCGGGCGCGCCGCCGCGCTGCGTGTGGCCGGGGATCGCCACGCGCGTCTCGCGGCCGCAGATGTCCTCGATCTGGCGCGCGAGGTCATAGGCGATGGATGGCGAGGTGCGCGCGGCAACCTTGGCCTTGTACTCCTTCTTGGGCAGGGCCGCGTCCTCCTTTGAGACGGCGCCCTCGGCGACCACCACGATGGTGAAGCGGCTGCCCGCCTCCATGCGGCGCTCGATGGCGGCCTGCACGTTGGCGATGTCGTAGGGAATCTCGGGGATCAGGCAGACGTCGGCGCCGCCGGCGACGGCGGCGTACAGCGGGATCCAGCCGACCTTATGGCCCATGATCTCGATCACGAAGACGCGGCCGTGGCTGGACGCCGTGGTGTGGATGTCGTCGATGCAGCGCGTGGCGACCTCGACGGCGCTGGTGAAGCCGAACGTGATGTCGGTGCCGAACGTGTCGTTGTCGATGGTCTTGGGCAGCGCGATCACGTTGAGGCCCTCTTCGCGCAGGCGGTTGGCGGTCTTGGTCGAGCCGTTGCCGCCCAGCATGAACAGGCAGTCGAGGCGCAGCTTCTGATAGGTGCGAACCATGGCAGGCACCTTCTCGACGCCGTCGGCCTCGGGGGTGTCGAGGCGCTTGAAGGGCGTGCGGCTGGTGCCGAGGATGGTGCCGCCGCGCGTGAGGATGCCGCTGAAATCCCGCATGGACATGAGCTTGTAGCGGCCGTAGATGAGGCCCTGGTAGCCATCCTCGAAACCGTAGATCTCAACGGGTTCGTGGGCGTTGTTGAGCATGGTCTTCACGATGCCGCGCATGGTCGCGTTGAGCGCCTGGCAGTCTCCACCGCTGGTGAGCAATCCTATTCTTGGCATGGAACCTCCCGATGTAGGGTGCTGGAGAGCGAGGACGTGGTCCTCGGGCGACGCGGCGGTACGACAGCGCCCGCGGCGCCGAGGGGCGGGCGGGACTTCCCGCCGCTCCGGGCGAGGGCCGTGCCCCGCGCGTTCTCTAGTTTGGCACAAGAGCGGCTGCATCGTACATGTCAGGGCGGTAAAACCGCGTTCGTAAGGTGTTTTTTACGTTTGCCGGGCGGGGCGGATGACGGATAATCGAGCGCATTGCATGTTTGCCGAAAGGGGGCCTGAGATGTCGATCGAGCGCGTGGCGATCATCGGAAAGGGCGCGGTGGGTCTGCTGTACGGCAGCCTGATCGCGCAGAACGTGGGCGAGGACGCGGTGGAGTACGTGATGGATGACGAGCGCTTCGCCCGCCATCGCGATGATTTGGTAACCATCAACGGGTCTCCCTGCACGATGCGCACCGTTCCCGCGTCGGCCGCGCAGCCCGCCGACCTGGTGATCCTCGCGATCAAGGCGACGGGCATGGAGGGGGCGCTGGAGACGATGCGCTCCTGCGCAGGCCCGCGGACGCGCATCATCTCGCTGCTCAACGGCATCACGAGCGAAGAGCTCATCGCGCAGCGCTTCGGCTGGGAGCGCACGGTGCTCAGCGTCGCCCAGGGGATGGACGCGGTGTACATCGACGGGGTGCTCACCTACACGCATCCGGGCGAGATCAGGCTGGGTCCCGCGAGCGCGACGGCCGCGGGCGTGGTCGACGAGGTCGCCGCGTTCTTCGCGCGCGCCGGCATCGCGCACGTGGTCGAGGATGATATCCGGCGCCGCATGTGGGTGAAGCTCATGCTCAACGTGGGCGTGAACCAGACCTGCATGGTGTACGGCGGAACGTATGGAAGCGTGAGCGCGCCGGGCGAGCAGAACCGCTGCTTCGTCGCGGCGATGCGCGAGGTGATCGCGGTCGCGCGCGCCGAGGGGGTCGAGTTGACCGAGGCCGACCTGTCGCAGATGGCGGATCTGATGGGGTCCATCGATCCGGCGGGTATGCCGTCGATGGCCCAGGACCGCATCAACCGCAAGGCCTCCGAGGTCGAGCTGTTCTCGGGGACCATCATCCGGTTGGCGGAGCGCCATGGCATCCTGGTGCCCCAGAACCGCTACCTGTACGAGCGCGTGGCGCAGATCGAGGCGGAGTACGCGTAGGGCCACTGCACGCGCTCGCGCCCGAGGCACCGGCGTGGACGGCTGCGACGGGGCGCATGGGGGCCGGGCTCGGCGTCCTGCAACGGGGCGTATGCGGGGTGCGCACGTGCCCGGGGCGCCGGCGTGGATTCGAGGTATGCGTTTCTGCTGCGTGGACGGCGTTTGCAGCCATCGGGTCTCGTAATTCGGTATCATGTAGAACTTACTGCAGCAACAGCCGGGTGCGGCCCGGAGTCGAACCGCCGGGGCCGCCCGGTTTACTTGGAGGGATCGCTTTGATTAAGGAACTCGTTCACGACCAGATTCTGCTCGCCCAGGTAGCGGAGCCCGCGACCGCCGAGGACGCCGCGGTCGCCCAGGACCTGGTCGACACCATGAAGTCGCTCGAGGACTGCGCCTGCCTCGCCGCGAACCAGATCGGCGTGAACAAGGCCATCGTCGCGTATGAGCAGAAGGGCCACGTCCACGTGCTCTACAACCCCAAGGTCATGATGGGGATGAAGCCGTTCAAGGCGCAGGAGGGCTGCCTGAGCCTCGAGACCACCTCGTATGTCAAGCGCTTCAAGACCGTTCGCGTCTCCTTCCAGGAGCTCGTGGGCGACCAGCTCGTGCCGCGCACGCGCACGTTCCAGGACTGGACGGCGCAGTGCGTGCAGCATGGCATCGACCACTGCGAGGGCAAGCTGGTCTAGCCGCGGCGGGGCGTCGAGGGCGTCGCGCGTGCCCGTCGGCCGGCGTTGTCGCGATCGGGCGCGAACCGAACAAGGATGGTAACGGGGAAGGCCCGGGCTGGTTGCTCGGGCCTTCTTGCATGCTGAGGGCGCGCCGGTCGGGCGCTCGCCGCCGTGATGCGGTTCGACGGCGGCGTCCGGTGACGACGTCCGACGGCTGCGCCCGGCAATGGCGCCCGGCGGTATCTCCACGGCTCCCGCATAGGTGGGGAGGAACGATGGAGAGCGCCATCGCCGGATGGACCCTCATTGACTATGACGTAGCGTCGTAGTTTTGAATACCAACCAAGCGACGATGAACGGCGTCGCGCAATCATGGACGGGTCGGCCCGCGTGCGCGCCGGCCCGTTTCCCGCGGAGAGGGCGCCGCCCGCTTCGCTTGGTTGGAAGGAGCATCTATGTTCAAGGGCGCGGTCCTGCGTTACCTGGTATCCGACGCGCTGTCGCTCATCGGCAACTCGATCGCCGGCGTGGTGCTACCGCTGGTGCTGCTGGCGCGCACCGGCGACGTGTTGGCCGCGGGCTCGCTGGCGCTCATCTGCGCGGTGCCGCAGTTCGTCTGCGGCGTGGTGGGCGGTGCGATCCTCGACCGCATGAACCGTCGGACGGTGAGCATCGTGGCGGACTTCATCTCCGCGGCGAGCTGCATGCTGCTGCCCATCGTCGACGAGGTCTGGGGCCTGAGCTTCGGCTGGTTCGTCGCGCTGGGGCTGCTGGGCGCGGTGGGCGACGTGCCGGGGATGTCGGCGCGCGACGCGCTGCTGCCGGCGGTGTGCGAGCGCGAGGGCGCCGACCTGCAGCGGTTCGTGGGCGCGAGCCAGTCGCTCGGCGCGCTGGTGAACATCATCGGTCCCGCGGTGGCCGCGCTGCTCATCGGCTTCATGGACGATGCCGACGTGCTCTGGGTGACCGCTGCGTTCTCGTGCGCGGCGGCGCTGGTGACCTGGACGCTGCCGCGCGAGGTGGGCGAGGTCTCCGGCGCGGCCGGGGCCGACGGCACCGATGCTGGCGAGGAGCCGGCGGCTACGGCCGCCGCGGCGGCGCCGCAGGGAGCGGGCCTGCTCGCCATGGCGAGGTCCGTGCTGGTCGATGGGCTCTCCGCCCTGTTCGCGAGCGACCCGCTGCTGCGCGCCTCCACGCTGCTCTCCTTCGGCATCACGATGGTCATGGGAAGCTTGCAGGGCATCGTGCTGCCTTCGTATTTCACCCAGCTCGGGCAGCCCGAGGCGGTGGGCTACGTGGTCTCGGCCATGGGAGCGGGCCTGCTGCTGGGTTCGATGGCCTATACCGCGCTCGCCCATGTGATGAGCCGCCGCAGCTGGCTGGTGGTCTCGCTGGTGGGCATGGCTGCTGCCGTGGGCGTGATGGGACGGTTCCCCGATCTGCCGATCCTGCTCGCGACGGCGGCGTTTCTCGGCCTGTTCGCCGGCCCCGGATCGGCGCTGCTGGGCTTCTTCGCGTTCGACCGTGTGCCGGATGATCGGCGCGGCTCCGCCATGGGTACGCTGAACGCGCTGTACCTGGTGGTGGCGCCCGCCGGCGCGTTCGTGGGCTCGGTGCTCATCTCGACGGTGCAGATCGAGGGCGCCGGTCCCGTGCTCGCCGGTGCATGGCTGGTGGTGACGGTGCTCGCGCTCGTCGCGCGTCCGCTTCGCCATCTCGAGGCGACCGATCTCGCCGCGGCCGATGCTTCTTCTGCGTCGTAGGTCGCGGACCTCGGTCGAACGTGTGACAATGGATGGAACGGCGCCCGGGTGCACGCGTGCTCCCGGGCGCGCCCATGGACGATGAGGGAAAGCGGTGGTGCCGAATGAAGAGCAATGAGCTGGCGCGCCTGGCCGGGGTCACGACGCGCGCGCTTCGGCATTATCACGCCATCGGGCTCCTCGCGGAGCCGCCGCGCTCGGCGAACGGCTATCGCGATTACGATGCAGCTGACCTGCTGCGCGTGCTTCGCATACGGCAGCTCGCGTCGCTGGGGTTTCGGCTCGATCAGGTGGCAGGCATGCTCGACGAGCTCGATGCCCGGCGCGGCGCGGCGGGTGCGCCCGGGGCGTCGGACACGGGTTCCGGGGCCGATGGGCTGCTCGCCGATCTCGATCGGGCGTTGGAGGAGCGCATCGAGGAGCTGCGCCGCCAGCGCGCCCTCATCGCGCGCCTGCGCTCGCGTGATCTGGACGCCGATTTTCCCGAGCGCGCCGCCGGCGCCCTGGCGGCGATGGAGCGGTTGGCGCGGCTCGCCGACGTCCCCGGGTTCATGAACGCCGTGTTCAGCGATGCGGACCGCTTGGCGATGGGCATCGCCGCGCACCTCTATACCGAGGGCGAGCTCGCCGAGATAGAGCGGGTGTTCAACGCGATCGTGGAGCGCGGCCTGGTGGAGGAATACCGGCGCGTGAGCATCGCGGTGAACGAGCTGCCCGCCGACGCCGGGTCCGCGCGCAAGGATGCCGCCGTGGACGAGTGCCTGGGCTTTCTCGAGGGCCTCTCGGACTGCTTCGATGTGGAGAACTGGTTGCGCGAGGACAAGGATTACGAGCTGCTGCTCGACCGCATGGCGAGCGCATCGTTCAACAGCGCGCAGCTCGAGGTGTCTGATCGCGTGTTCGCCGAGTTCGCGCGCCGGCTGGGGGGCGCGCGTGATGAGTTCCCGGGTCCCGGGGCGATGCGTTGACTCAAGAGAATCTATGCCTTCGCTATGAGCGAGCGTCCCACGGCCCCGCCGTGCTCTAAACTGGAAAAGTTGCTACGTTTTTGAGCCGGGCCCTAGGGAGGCGGCGCTATGGCGCAGAATCACGACTTGTTCGACGACATCATCGACATCAGCAAGGGGCTGGGCGCCCTCAAGGACCCCTTCGGCGGCGTGACCGACGCGCTCATGGGCGTCGCGTCGCCCGACGCGCCCCATTGGAATCCGGCGGATTACAAGGAGCGCCCGCGCGCGAACACCATTCCGTGCCTGGTGTGCAAATACGATAAGAGCTCGTGCACGGCATGCCTCGATGCCTGCCCGGTCGAGGCGATCGATATCGAGGACGGCGGCATCGACGTGCTCGATACCTGTCGCAAGTGCGGCCTGTGCTCCGCGGCGTGCCCCACGGAGGCTTTCGTCTCGCCGCGCATCCAGCCCAAGAAGCTCTACGACGCTATCGCCGCGGCGGCCGCCGCGCACGAGACGGCGTACGTGACCTGCACGCGCGCGCTGCGCCGCCTGCCGCGCGAGAACGAGGTCGTCGTCGCCTGCGTGGGCGATGTGACGCGCGAGGTATGGTTCTCCATCCTCGCCGACTATCCCAACGTGAGCGTGTACCTGCCGCTGGACATCTGCACCAACTGCCGCAACACCACCGGCGAGGAGATCCTCGGCGACGCCATCGCGACGGCGGAGGAATGGGCGGGCGCCGGCCTCGGCCTCGAGGTGGAGGCCCGCGACCTCACGTGCACCAAACGCCGCGAGTACGAGCGCAAGGAGTTCATGGACAACATCATGCGCTCCACGGGTCTGGCGGTGTCCAAGCTCAATCCCGCGACGGCGGCGCTCGCCTCGGTGTCGCAGCGCCTGAAGGCGCATTCCCAGCAGATCACCAACTTGGAGCGCACGCTCAACAAGGCGTGCGGCGTGACCACGCAGAAGCGCCGCCGCATCCTCATGCAGAAGAACCAGCTGCTGCTCTCCACCCTGCAGGCGCATCCCGAGCTCGCCGAGAACGTGCGCGTGTCGCGCCCGGAGTGCGATTTCTCGAAGTGCACGATGTGCGGCGAGTGCGTGCGCCAGTGCCCCACGTTCGCCTGCGATCTCACGGCTGCCGGGCGCTTCACGCTCGAGTCCACCTATTGCGTGGGCTGCGGGCTGTGCGCCGAGGTGTGCGCCGACCATGCGATCACCATGGTGGAGACCGATGCCTCCGAGCTCATCGTGCCCGACCCCGAGGAGGAGAAGCGCGCGGCCGAGGCCGAGAAGGCGCGCGCCGAGGCCCTGAAGGCGAAGGAGGAGGCCAAGAAGAAGCTGTCCGCCGCCCTCGACAAGGTGGAGAAGCTCGCGGATTAGCACGGTCGAGAGGGCGCGTCGCGTGACCTGCGGCGCGCCCTCGCGTACAATATCGTCCAGGATCATCGTGTGCCGCGATTCGCGTAGAACCCGCGTTTCGCGGCGCGTTGTGTTTGCAAGGAGAACCACATGGCGCTTTCAATCGGTATCGTGGGCCTGCCCAACGTGGGCAAGTCGACGCTGTTCACCGCGCTCACCAAGAAGGGCGGCCTGGCCGCCAACTACCCGTTCGCCACGATCGACCCCAACGTGGGCATCGTCGACGTGCCCGACGCGCGCCTGCAGGCGCTGGCCGATATCGTGCACCCGGGCCGCATCATGCCCGCCACGGTCGAGTTCGTCGACATCGCCGGCCTGGTGAAGGGCGCCGCGGCCGAGGGCGCCGGGCTGGGCAACCAGTTCCTGGCCAACATCCGCGAGTGCGACGCCATCTGCGAGGTCGTCCGCTACTTCAAGGATCCCGACGTCATGCGCGAGGTCAACCACACGGGCGACTTCGTCGATCCGGCGAGCGATGCCGAGACCATCATGACCGAGCTCATCCTGGCCGATATCCAGACGCTCGAGAAGCAGCTGCCCAAGCTCGAGAAGGAGTCCAAGCGCGACAAGGCGCTCGCTCCCAAGTTCGAGATCGCCAAGCGCCTGCTCGAGTGGCTGAACGACGGCAAGCGCGCGGCCAACATGGAGATGACCGACGATGAGCGCGCCGCCGCCAGGGGCCTGTTCCTGCTCACCATGAAGCCGATGCTCTACGTGGCGAACGTGGACGAGGACGAGCTCACGGTGGAGCTTGATGCCATCGACGGCGTGACGCCCATCCCCATCTGCGCCAAGGTCGAGGCCGAGCTGTCCGAGCTCGAGCCCGAGGAGGCAGCCGAGTACCTGGCCGACCTGGGCCTGGAGCATTCAGGTCTCGAGACGCTCGCCCAGGCGGCGTATAAGCTGCTCGGCCTGCAGAGCTACTTCACGGCGGGCGAGATGGAGGTCCGCGCGTGGACGGTGCGCCAGGGCGCGACGGCCCCCCAGGCGGCCGGCGTGATCCACACGGACTTCGAGCGCGGCTTCATCAAGGCCGAGGTCGTGGCCTTCGACGACTATGTCGAGCTGGGCGGCGAGGCGGGTGCCAAGGCGGCCGGCAAGCTGCGCATCGAGGGCAAGGACTACGTCATGGCCGACGGCGACGTGGTGCACTTCCGCTTCAACGTGTAAGCATGCAGGCGGTGCTCGCCGCGCGCGACGGATGGGTGCGCCCGGAGGCTGCGCGCGACGGTATACGAGAATCGAGAGAGGCGATTTCGAATGTTCAAGTACGGAAAGAAAGCCGGCATCTTGTCGATCGTGCTGGCTGCGTTGGCGATCATCCCGCTGCTGGTCGTGATGTACTTCATCCCGCAGCTGCCCGAATCGGTGCCCATGGAGTTCAGCGCCGGCGTGGCGACGCGTTTCAGCAACCGCTACGAGCTGCTGCTCGTGCCGGCGTTCGCGTTCCTGCTGTGCATGGCGACGTACATGAGCGCGGGCAAGCAGGCGCGCGCCCATGAGGAGGAGAGCGAGGCTGCTGCCGTGCTCACCGCCGAGCGCTACCTGCGCAACGGCGTCGTGACCGGCGTCGTGCTCAACCTGGCCAACGCCTACCTGGTCTACATGGCCGTGACGGGTTCGGCGCCCGGTATGTAGCCCATGCGTTTCGCGCTGCGGGTCCGTGCTTGCCTCGTGCAGGTACGGACCCGTTTTTGATATCCGGACGCTCCGCTGGCGCCTGCTGCGGGGATGCGCGGGTGCGCTTCGGCCCCGGATGCCTTGCCGCGCGCGCCGACACCGCGCCGGGACGCCGCGACCGGGCGCGACGGGCGCGCGGGAGCTACGCGTTGGCGATGCGGTCGTGGTTGACGGGGCGGTAGAAGAGCTCGCGGACCTCTTCGGCGTCGCGCGTCTGGCCGAGCGCCCACATGGTCTTGGCCACGAGCGCCTCGGTGGTCATGTCGTCGCCCTTCAGGATGCCGGGGTGTTCGGCATAGGCGCGACCCACCTCGTAGACACCCAGGTCGAGTCCCTCTTCGGGCACCTGCGTGGTCATCACGACCGTGCGCCCCGAGTCGACCCAGTCGAAGATCGCGCGCTGATAGGAGCGCGTGGCGTCTGTGCCGTATTCGGGAATGCCGCCCATGCCGAACGTCTCGAGGATGATGGCGTCGTAGCTGGGGGCGAGGAGCTCGAACACCGCCGGCGTGAGGCCGGGCGTGAGCTTGAGCACGCAGACGCGGTCGTCGATGCGGTCGTACAGCGTGGGCTCGATGGGCGGGATGGCGGGGCAGGCGGCCGCGATCTCTGCCGGGGTGGGGAGGATGGCGCTGCGGATGATGCGGTCGTTGCGGATGTAGGCGAGCGACGGGTAGTTCACGCTGATGAACGCGTTGAAGCTCATGGTGCGCTGCTTGCGGGCGCGCGTGCCGGCGATGGCCTTGCCGCCGAAGACGATCGACACGTCGTGCGAGCGGTCGTCGATGGCGTAGAGCAGGCTTTGGTAGAGGTTGAGCTTGGCGTCGGTGAACGGATTGCCCATGGGTTGCTGGGATCCGGTGAGCACGATGGGCTTGCGGCTGTTCTGGATGAGGTAGGACAGCGCGGCCGCCGTGTAGGACATGGTGTCGGTGCCGTGCAGGATCACGAAGCCGTCGTGGTCGTCGTAGGAGTCCACGATGACGTCGCGGATGGTGACCCAGTCGCAGGGGCGCATATTGGTGCTGTCGATGTTCATCGGCTGCACGATATCGAGGTTGCACAGGCCTGCGATCTGCGGGACGCTTTGTGCGAGCTCCTCGCCGGTGAGGGCGGGGGAGAGGCCGTTGCCGTCTTCTGCCGAGGCGATGGTGCCGCCGGTGGCGATGAGCAGGATGTTCTTCATGGTGCGCATGTCCGTTCCTCGCTGGTTGCTGGGCGCTATTGTACGCCAACGCCGTGGGCGGGTTGTGGAGCGCGCCCACGGCGTTGACGGTTGGAGCGGGGCGTCTAGCTGGCAACTTGTAGCCTGTGTGCATATGCGCAGCTATGTACTGCTGTTCCATACGAAACGTGTATGATATGACGGTTATTTTCGCCTGCATAGCGTGCGACCTGCGTAGTGCACGTTGGCGAGGAGCTACGAAACCCGATCCGGTAGAGAGGAGACCCATGTCTCAGAACGGATTGCATGGCGAGGCGAAGGTCCTCGTTTTTGACTTTGGCGCGCAGTACGCGCAGCTTATCGCCCGTCGCGTGCGCGACCTGCACGTGTATTCCGAGATCGTGCCGTGCGACATTTCCGCCGACGAGGTGCGCGCCATGGCGCCCGCCGCGCTCATCTTGTCCGGCGGTCCCGCATCGGTGTACGCCGAGGACGCGCCTACGGTGGACCCGGCCATCTACGACCTGGGCCTGCCCATCCTGGGCTTCTGCTACGGCCATCAGGTGACCGCCGTGACGCTCGGCGGCGAGGTGGGGCACTCCGAGATCGGCGAGTACGGCCCCGCCACCATCGAGCGCGACCGCGAGAGCGTGCTGTTCAACGCCACGCCGCTCGAGCAGACCGTGTGGATGAGCCACCGTGACGCCGTGTCCGCCGTGCCCCAGGGCTTCACCGTGACGGCGAGCACCTCCGTGTGCCCGGTTGCCGCCATGGAGAACGCCGAGCGCCGCATCTACACCACGCAGTTCCATCCCGAGGTGAAGCACACCGAGTACGGCCAGCAGCTGCTGAAGAACTTCCTGTTCAATATCTGCGGTCTTACGGCCACGTGGACCATGGACAACCTGGTGGAGACGATGACGGACGAGTTCCGCGCTGCCGTGGGCGAGGACCGCGTGATCCTGGCGCTCTCCGGCGGCGTGGATTCCTCCGTGGTTGCCGCGCTGGGCGCGCGCGCCGTGGGACGCCAGATGACCTGCGTGTTCATTAACCATGGTCTTCTGCGTAAGGGCGAGCCCGAGCAGGTGGAGGAGGTCTTCACCAAGCAGTTCGACGTCGACTTCGTGCACGTGCACGCCGAGGACCGCTACGCCGCGCTGCTGGACGGCGTGACCGATCCCGAGGAAAAGCGCCGTATCATCGGCACGCAGTTCTGGAACGAGTTCTTCGCTGTGGCCAAGAGCCTCGAGAGCGATGGGCGACCGGTGAAGTACCTGGCCCAGGGCACCATCTACCCCGACATCATCGAGTCCGGCGCCCGTAAGACGGGCGGCAAGACGGCCACCATCAAGAGCCACCACAACCTCATCCCGTTCCCCGAGGGCGTGCACTTCGACCTTATCGAGCCGCTGGACCACTTCTTCAAGGACGAGGTCCGCGAGCTCGGCCTGGCGCTGGGCCTGCCCGAGCACATCGTGTACCGCCAGCCGTTCCCGGGCCCGGGCCTGGCGATCCGCATCATCGGCGCGGTGAGCCCCGAGAAGCTCGAGATCCTGAAGGACGCCGACGCCATCGTGCGCGAGGAGCTGGACGCCTACAATGCGCGCCTCTTCGAGCAGACCGGCGAGCGCAATAGCGAGCATTCCTGCTGGCAGTACTTCTGCGTGCTGCCCGACATCAAGTCCGTGGGCGTGATGGGCGACGAGCGCACTTACGCGCGCCCCGTGATCCTGCGTGCCGTGGAGTCCAGCGACGCCATGACCGCCGACTGGGCGCGCCTGCCCTACGAGGTGCTCGCGCGCATCTCCGGCCGCATCGTGGCCGAGGTCCCCGGCATCAATCGCGTGGCGTACGACATCACGAGCAAGCCCCCTGCGACCATTGAGTGGGAGTAGGCTGATAGGGTTCTGACCTGCACTTTTGAGTGCCGCACTGTGCCGCTGAGTTTCGTTTCGTACGAGAGTCATGGCAAAGCCGTCAGCGACGGCGGTGAGTAAATACGAAAATTGAGCCTCCGTTCCCGCGTTGGGACGGAGGCTTTTTCTTTGCCGTTTTACTCCCTTTCACCTGCGATTTCGCGATTTACTCCCCGTATTTCAAGACGACAAGGCACGGGGCGGTATTCGGAGGAACGGGAGTAAAGATTTATCCCGAATGAGTAGACGCGCGATTTTTGTCCCCGAGAACGAAACGAGGCCGTTTCGGGGCCCGTGAAACTCAAATCGAACTCAACGGGCGTTTTTACGGTCTCCGTACGGCGTTTCCCCAGGTGGTTAATGGGGAGTAAAGAATCTCGCCGCCTCAATGAAAACGGGAGTAACCAGGGGAAATGCCGCGGCGTACTGCCGTGTGCCGCCATGTAAGCCACCGCGTCATTTACTCCCCGTTTACGCTTGAAATGCCTTTGCATGCAATGGGGAGTAAAAACTCAGCTTACGCAGGAGCGAGCGGAGCTCACCGCCTAGCCTGGCGTCCTGATTCGGTTGCGTTGATTGCGAAATGCGGGGAGCCGTTACAGCAAGGCTTTCCAGTCCTCGTACTCGTCGGCGTCGATCTCGCCGTTCTCGAGCCGTGCGCGCTTCTCTGCCCACAACTCGATCGCCATCGCGGCTTTGGGCGCGTGCGGCGCCTTGGGGTTCAGGGAGAGGCCCGAACCGTCGGCTGAGGGAACTATGCCGAAGGAGTCTTCGAGCCGCACGAGCAGCGACATGAGGTCGCCTGCGGTCTCGACGCCGTAATCCTTGAGGGCGTTGACGGACACGCCGAGCGCTGCGGCGATGGACTCGAGCAGCTCGGGCTTGTCCATCAGCAAATCCTATCAGCGGCTCAAGGGCAAGGACGTGATTACCACTCCTAAGACGAAAAAGAGCAACCGTGTCATTAAGATGCCCAAATTCCTCTGTGGAGAGATGGAGGACTACTTAAAGATGTTTTACAGCACCGGGGCAAATGAACGGATTTTCCCTGTCAGCAAGCACTATCTCCACCATGAAATGGACAGAGGTGCGAAAGCGGCGGGAGTGAAGCGGATCAGAATTCACGACCTCCGACATTCACACATTTCCCTGCTGATTGATATGGGCTTCACCGCCCTGGCAATCGCTGACCGGGTGGGGCATGAGAGTATCGATATCACCTACCGCTACGCCCATCTGTTTCCTACAAGGCAGACGGAGATGGCGGACAAACTGGACTTTGAAAGGATGGGAACGTAACCATGTCACTGAAAAACCGAGACAACAAAAATCGCTGGAGGAACAAGACCGTGGCCTTCCGGGTGTCCCCGGAGGAAGATGAACAGATCGAGGCCGCTGTGCGGCTCTCCGGCCTGACAAAGCAGGACTACATCACAAGACGCCTCCTGTGCCGGGACGTAGTGGTACAGGGTAATCCCAAGGTCTACAAAGCCCTGCGTGACCAGCTTGCCGCCGTTCTGGACGAACTGCGGCGGGCCGAGGACGGGGCTGGCGTGGACGATGAACTGCTGGACACCATTCAGATGATCGCCGCTATCATGGGCGGCATGAAGGAGGATTGATAGATTGATGGATTCCAGAGAAACGAAAAGGACTGTCCCGGTTCCGTCTGTTGGCGCAGACGGGGAACAGCCCATTTCACAAACACCTACCGCAAGTATAACAGAGGAAACGACAGAAAACAATCCCCCTGAAAAAAATTATGCGGAACTGCTGCGGAAAATGCAGCGCATGAACGACCCGGCGTATCTCCCCACGATTTCCATGAACGAGTTGTACGAGAACGTCTATCAGAGCAGACCGCCCGTCATTGACGGTCTGCTCTATCCGGGGACGTACCTCTTTGCGGGAGCGCCCAAGGTAGGCAAGTCGTTTCTGATGGCCCAGCTTGCCTACCACGTCAGCATGGGCCTCCCCCTGTGGGACTATCCCGTTCACAAGGGGACTGTCCTCTATCTGGCGCTGGAGGACGATCACCGTCGCTTGCAGGAGCGGCTTTACCGGATGTTCGGCATGGACGGCACCAACGACCTCCTCTTTTCCATCTGCGCAAAGCAGGTCGGCAACGGGCTGGAGGAACAGCTAAAGCGATTCGTGCAGGAACACCCAGACACCAAACTGATTATCATTGACACCCTTCAGAAGATTCGGGAGGCTGGCGGGGATAAGTACAGCTACGCCAACGATTATGAGGTGGTAGGAAAGCTGAAACGCCTTGCTGACGCTTGCGGCGTCTGCCTCCTACTGGTACATCACACTCGGAAGCAGCAGGCCGACGACAAGTTTGATATGATCTCCGGCACCAACGGCCTGTCGGGGGCAGCAGACGGGGCCTTTCTTCTTCAGAAGGAGAAGCGGACGGACGGCACCGCCACCTTGGATGTGGTAGGACGTGACCAGCAAGACCAGCGGCTCTATCTCATTAAGGACAAGGAACACCTGACATGGACACTGGAGCGGATGGAAACGGAGTTGTGGGTAGAACCCCCCGACCCGGTGCTGGAGGCCGTAGCCGCCTTTATCACGGCGGAGAGGCCGTCCTGGGGCGGTACGGCCACGGAGTTGGCGGCAGCCCTGCAAGTGGATATGAAGCCCAATGCCCTGGCGATGCGGCTGAACGTCCGGGCCGGGAAACTGGCAACGGACTATCATATCCGCTATGAGAACACCCGCACCCACGCCGGGAGAAGTATCAGCCTGACCCTGGATCCTCCCCAAGCGTGACGACCGTGACGGCTGTGACGGCTTTTTTGAGAGCGGGGGCGGTGTCCAAAACATCGTCACGGTCGTCACGGCTGTCACGGGGAGCGGGGTCAAATGTCAAGGGGGCATACCTGTGGGTGGAGATTGCCGCAAGGCAATACAACCCGAACCCCTTGATATTTGGCCCACGGAGGACACTTGCCGGGTGGTGGAAAGGCTGTGCCTTTCCACCTGCCCAACGGCGAGTGGAAAAGTTTAGGCGGGGTGCAGGGCGCCCTTTTCAAAGGGCGGCCCTGCTGGGGGAGGCAACCGCAGTTGCCGGGGGCAAAGCCCCCACACCACCCCGTAGGGCGCAAATGCGCTTTTGATGGCCGACAGGCTGTCAAAAGTGCTTTTGCGTTACTTTCGCAGAAAGTAACAAAGGCCGCCGCTGGCGCGGCGAAAGGAGTGTTGATTTGAAAAGGACGATTAGCGCAATGGTGGGACAGGGTTCGGTGAACCACAACAGCCGGGCATTCAAC